>NZ_AYOY01000136.1 GCF_000508185.1 Sphingobium sp. C100
CCGCCGCAGCCGGGGCACCGCCGACAGTTTGCGCGGAGGCGGTGGCGGCGAGGCTGGTGGCTGCGAGCAGGACGGCGGGGAGAAGGCGTGGGGATTTCATGGGTCAGGCTTTCTTCGGCTTGGTGTGTGTTGCCGGTGTGCCGGCGGGGTCTTCGGCATGCGGCGCACTGGCGTCAGGCGCGCTCGGCTTTTCCCTGTCGGAAGCATCTGCGGGTGACGATTGCGTGACGGCGACGTGCGAGGACGCAGACAGCAGCGCCTGGCGATCGAGCAGCGCCCGGAACCGGTCGAGCGAGGCGAGGTGATGATGCACCAGCGCGAGAATGCCCTGGCGGTGCCAGGCAACCACCGTCTCATCGTCGAGCGCGTTGAACTTTTCCGCGTCAACGATCTGGAAGCCGTCGAGCCCGAGCTTGCGGCCGTCCGGCAGCGTCGCATCAGCGCGCCGGTCGATCAGCAGATCCTTTTCCCTAAGTGCAGTGGAAAATAGCGCCGTCAATTGCGCATCGCGCCCGAAGGCCGCGCAGAATTCCAGTGCTTGCCTGGTCAGTTCGCTCGGCTCGCCGTCCTGGAACAAGGCCGCGCCTTCACTGCCGCCTTGTGCCACGCGGTCTGACCCGCTGTCGATGGCGAGGCTGAACCCGTCAAACCCCGGTTGCGTGACGAATGTGAAGGGATAACGACGGACATAGGCTGGCACATAAGCCTCCGCCGCCCAGCGCCCATTTTCGACAAACAGGTTGCGCAGCTCGAGGCCCAGCACCGCAACTGGCTGCGCGCCGTCCGCCGCGAACACGATCGGATAGCTATGCGCGGCGACCGCGATCTCACTGACCACGACCGGAACGAACGGCGTGTCATGGGCGAAAGAGGCATCGCCGCTCTTCAGCCGCCAATCGGCATGGATCTGAGCATGCAGCGGTTGCAGGGCCTTATAGAACAATGGAAGCATCGGGGCGCTTTCAGGCGCAATTGTAGTTTTGGCGGCAGGCTCTGCCATGATCTTCAATCTCCGAAATTATGGTCCGGGATGGCGGTTGGGAACGCCGCAGTCCCGGTGGGACAAACCGCTCGCAAGCGGCTCGATGTCGGTCAGGGGTTCTCGCCGAAGCCTAGCAGGCGAACCTGCACGATGACCGGCACCTCAGGGCGGACCTGCGGCCGAGAGCGCTCGGCGAGCTGGGCCGCTTCGTTGACGATCGCGCTGGTTGCGTTCGACGCTGCATTGAGAGCGCCGACATTGACCACCGGGATTTGCGGAATGCCGACCGCTTCGCCCGACACTTCGATATTGGCGGCGTTGACGACACGCAAGGCGGCGATGTTGAGATCGCCCACCACGCGGATACCGGCGTCGCCCGCGTTCACCTCGCCAAAGAAGGCCAACAGGTCGAGGCGACTGGCTTTGCGATTCTCATCCTCGCCATCAAAGGCATCCAGAACGCCGATACCTGCACCCGTGTTGGTGCCGAAGTTGTTCAGCGTAACTGCACCATCAGCATCCATCAGGTAGGCGAGCGGGGCGCTGCGCACACTGGTCTTAGATCCGAAGCCTGCCGTGATGTCCCCATACGACGTCCACATCAGGACATCGCCGCCCCCAAGCGTGAACACCCGCGAACTGGCGAGCGAGATTGTGCCATTAGCGACGATATTAAGGTCACCACCTCTGGAGGTGATGACGCCTGCATCGTTCACTCTAGTCACATCGATCTGCGGATTGCCGATGTCGACCCGCCCGTAGGGCGCCAGCAGCGTGATGTTTCCACCCGAGCGCGTCGCGATCAGACCGTTATTGATGACGATGTTCCCACCCGCCGGATTATCGCGCGATTCAAGCCCGGCGGTGCCGGGGAACAGCTGGTGCAAGGCGTCGTAGCCACGAGTGTATTGCTGATAGCGCGCGCCATCGGGATCATTGTAGTCGATACCGGTCGCCTGCAATTCGGAGATCAGCACCTGTTGAAGGAAGGTCTTCCGGCGAGTTCCGGGCAGGGTATTGAATAGCGCGAGCCTGTTCTCAGGAGTGACGTCGGTGAACCCCTGGTCCGAGAGCCAAGTCTCCAGTTCTTCCTCATAGGTTTGGACGACTTTACCCGCGTTCGTCGGATGGCTGAGCCCGAAGGTGGGGTCCGCGAGATTGGATGGGTCAAGATAGAGTGCGGCAAAGGCACCATAGTCGTTGCCCTGCGCCGTGCCTGCGGCGACAATGATCTCCGCACCCCGGTCGGGCAATGCCGGATTGCTCAGGTTGCCATTACTGAGGAGCCTCCCGTCCGGGCTGCGGTGGACATAGTCGCGTCCTGCTTCCACCCACAGCAAACCTGCGCCTGCGATGTTGGTCCCTGTAAAGCGGAAATCGCGGCCGGCAATCAGCGTTGAAACGTCGCTATCGCCGTTGTGCTGAATATCGAGTAGCGGCTGCACAATGTCTTGGCCAGCGTAGATGTAAACGGGCTTAGGCGAAGTCAGCTCCCAAGTCGCAAAGGGGTTGGTGGTTTGGAGCGGGTTTGCGATCGAGCCGGTGAGCGCGATCAGCCTCACCGGCTCCGTATCGCTGGTGTGCAGTGGCGTGAAGCCGCGATACTGATTATTTCCGACGTTTGAGAAGAAGTCCTGCTGGCTCGTAGACGCCAGCACCGAGACCCCCATCGTCCCCTGTGGCGCCAGCGCATTCCTAATATATTCGGATGCTGTGTTACCTATTACGATCCGACCTCCGCCGTACGCTTGGCTGTAGCTATTCCAAATGTCCCGCTGGGCAGCGACTTCGAACGTCCCACGCGGGGCCGAAGCGAGCTTAAGGCCTGGTTCCAAGCCTTCAGTTATTTCAGTTGCCGGAGACAGAATCACGTCGCCCGTAAGCGCTGCGATCCGCATTGTCCCCGGTGAAACCTGCGTTGCACCCGCCGTGCCGACTTGGAACGGAGCAAGCAACGTCGGACGGATTTGCCAAATGAGTTCCGGATTCCAGCGGCTCACCGCAGTTCCGGCATAACCATTGTCCCGGTATGCGGCATCGCCACCGACCGAAACGATTTCCACGGCGGCGCGATCGGAATACCCGACAAACGCGCTTCCCGTTCCACCTTGCGTTGTGCCGACCGCAGGGGTGGCACAAATGCCAACCAGATTCTCGCAGATTTGCGGCGACATTGTCGGGTCGTAAGCGCCTTCGATTGCGACGTCGCCACCAGCAGTAAACCGCGCGGTTGCGTCCATTAGTCCGATGACGGGATTGAGGCCGCGCTTCTCGGTAATCGGATTGGACTGCGTGATGTCTCGGATGATGACATCCGTCAGTGCCCCCTCGCCAATGCTCCCGGCCGCCGTCAGTTCGGCTTGACCGCGCCCGAGCAGGAAGAAACCGCCAAGGAGGCTGCCGCTCGTGCGGAGATCCAGGTCGCCGCCGCCTCGAACAACGAGATCTGCAGCAGAAGGATGCCCACCAACCGGCGTCGTCAAATGGCCGGTGGTCGGGATGGCAACCGTCAAGTCTCGGATATCGCCGCCAGCACGAACGCGCACACTACCACCACCCAAGGCGCCTACGCCTTCACGAAAGTTGCGGAAGACGATCGACCAGTTGGTCTGGTCTATGACGGTGGTGTTGGTCGCGATGCCATCCCAGGTGGCGTCTCCATAACGGAATAGCCAAGACGAGACGCTGTGGGTGGACACCGGAGCCACGATGGTCCCGCCCGCAGCGATGTCGATGTCGCCACCTTGCGTCGGGAACTCACCCAGAACGCGCGTCCCATCCGTTTTTTGTGTTCCATAGCCGCTGCGATCGAAACCCTCTTCGGTGCCCGTGCGCCGCCCGGCAGAGTAGATCGCCACGAGCGGTTCGATGTTGACATTCCTTCCTGCGCGAACGCGAATATCACCCCCCGTGCGGATCACCCGCGGCTGAGAAGGCTGTGCCTCGGGCGGATAGGTCAGCCCCTCCGGGAATACGTCGGCCGGCAGGACATAACCGGCCGGTATGTTGGTGGGCTGCAAAAAGTCGTTGCCGAACAGCGTGATCGTTGATCCGGCGGGGACAAGGGAGCCAAGCCGGGGATGGCTATTACTGGTATACAGATTGCCGTCCTCGGTCTGGATGAAATAATTGGACCCGAGCGCACGAAGGTCCCAATCGGCCTGAATGGTCAGAGAGATCAGCGGATCGGACGCCCTCGGTATGTCGAAAGCTTGTCCCGGTGCGATAATCACAGGAACCGACGCTACCGGATCCGGCGCTGTGAACAGCAGATCCCCGGCCGCCTCGAAACCGTAGCTGAACGACGAGCCATTGCCCAACTGCGCCTCAGGCACCACGCCGTCGAAGCCGGAGCTGATACTCGCATTAATGACGAGATCGCCGCCCGCCTCCAGCCCCAGCCAGCCCGGACCGGTGACGCCTGCGAGATCGATATCGTGCGCCACTGTCAAATCGCCTGCGCTGCGCACGACGATGCCAGCCCCCTTATTCCAGCCGGCTGGCACAGAAGCGCCCACCAGCCAGATGTTAGCGTCGTCCAGCAAGGTGGATACCAATCCGGCGTCCACTGTGTCGGCGGCATAGACGCGGCTGCCGATCAGGTTCTTTTCCACCGCGCCTGTTACAGTGCCGTTTAGGTCGGCATCTGCCCCAGTCGGCGTTCGGGCGGCACGGACCGAGACACGGCCGCCGCCGTCACGGCCACCTGAGACATCGATCACCGCCCCAGATGCAAACGTAACCCGGCCCTCGTCGGCCGCCAACTCGACATGCGCGCTCGCGGGTGCGAAGCTCGCCTCGTCTCCTTCCAGCGCCGCCGCGTCGATCCGCGCTCCGGATTCCAGCGCGACATTGCGCCCGGAAAGTTGCACTACACCGCCATCGCGATTGGCATTGCTGCCGCTTGCCGCGATAGTTCCGAGAATGCGGACGTCACCATCGTCCGCCCGCAACGTGACGCGATGCGCCTCGATGGTCTGACCTTGGGCGAGCACAATGTCCTGATCGCGAAGTCGTATCTCGCGGGAAGCGTTGAAACCGCCGCTATTGAGCACGGTGTTGATGCTCGCGAAATCAGCGGTGGCTGCATCTAGTGCGAATTCGCCGCCAGAATGCCCCTCGGCGGCATTCGCGACCAGCCGGCCTGCAAGCCTGGCGGTTCCGCCAGCCGTCACATTCACGACGCCGGCGTTGCCGCCCTTCGTCGCGCCGGATACGTCTATGCGCGAGGCCGCGTCGCTGACGACATCGCCGCTCGCGATGAGTTGCACTACGCCGCCGGGCGCGACCTTCACGACGTCGATGAAGTCCACAGCCGCGCCGGACACGTCCAGCACCGCATGTTCGCCCAGCGCGACGTCGCCGTCCCTCGCTACGAGCGCGATGGTTCCCCCGCGCGCCTGAGCGGCGCTGTCAAAGGCGAGGCTTGCGCCCGAAAGCGCCAGCTTGCCGCCAAGAAGCGTATCGGCATCCGCCGTTTGCTCCGACACCGCTCCGTGCGCGATGGACAGCGCCCCGGTGGCGTCGATCGCATAGTTCGAGCCGCTGCCCGCGATCACGCTGCCCACGGCGAGGTCTACGTCTCCGGCGACGGAGAGAGTGCCTTCGCCCTCCGTCCTGAGCGCGCCCGCCTGTCCGCCAAGTGCCGCGAAACCGTCCAGCGCGGTTGCGCCGGGGCCAAGCGCCAGCGTGTCCACGTCGAGGGTCAGGTGCCCGCCGCCGACGGCCGGCGTTGTGGCACTGCCGCCGGTGTTGTGGCACTGCCGCCGGTGTTGCGCAAGGTGAGTGTGCCAGCCGTCAGCGTCAGGCCCTCACCATCCGCGCTTTCGTCGCGCAGCAAGGCGGTGTCGAGCGTTATCGCCTGGAGATTCGCCGCGCCGTCGGCTCCGCGCTCGCCGAGGGCGACATCGCCGAACACCGCGATCGACTGATAGCCGCGCAGCAGCAGGTCGGCCGAGGCAGCGAGCCGTTCGAGCGTCGCCTGCCCCAGCGTCGTGCCCGCTTCACCTTCCGGCGTGGCGCCGAGGTTGATGCGATCGGTGGCGAGATCGAGCTGCGCGACATCAAGCGCGGCATTTTCGGCCAGAAGGAACCCCGCGCTGGCGTCGAGCGACAAGGAGCCTTCGGTTGTCAAGACACTGCCCGGCCCGATGGCGAGTGTTCCGGTTGAACCGCCGCCGCTGGAGCGGGTGAGGCCAACGCGTTCGCCCGCCGAAAGGCGGAGCAATGCGCCGTCGCCGGAAAGGAGAAGGTTGCTCGGATCGAATGAATCCGCCATGCCGGTCGCCGTCAGTCGCGCGCCTTCGCCGATGCTGATGCTATCACTCGCAAGCAGGAACAGTTCGCCGCCGCTGAACACGGTTCCGTCCGCGACCTGAACGTCGGTGGCGACGGTGGTTAGGGCGAGACCGGACCGGATCGGAGTACTGCTCTGCAGACCGTTCGGAACACCGGTGGTGCGCGGCCGAGTGCCGCCCAGTAGGACGCTGCCTGCGCCCAACGCTTCGATCTGACGGGCATCGACCCTAAGGTAGCCCTCAGGGATCGTGCTATCCGGATTGGCAAGAACGATCCGCGGGGCAACGATTTCCAGATTGCCGGCGAAGCCCTTGGCGGCATCGAACAGCCCTGTGCCTGCCAAATCGAGAGAATCGCGCGCCTTTATTGTTAGTGTGCCGGCATCTTTAAGCGTGCGCGTCGCGATACCGGCCGCCGCTGTCTGCGCTGCTTTGGTTTCGTTGAACGAATAGGTCGTAACCGCGCTGTATTGGCGCCAAGTGGCGCTATCCATCACCTCGAAGCTCGTCCAGAAGGGGTCACGGATGCCGGTATTGGCAACGGCGCGGTAGCCGCTGATGATGCGCGTGCCGTCATCCCGCTTGACCGCCGCGACCGGGGAAGCGAATTGCCCGCTGTTCGTCGCCGGCCGCACCAACAACGCGCCGTCGAGCACTGCATAACCTGCGGGTAACAGCGTGTAGTAGCCAGCAGAGAGTCCAGGCACGTCCTCCAACCATACCGTATCGCCGACGTTTAGGCGACTGTCGGCGAAGGGAGACGTTTGTCCTGCTATGCCCTCGTAGACCGGACGGTTCGGTGCGGGAGCATCGCCGAAGCTCGGCGCAACCGCAAAATAGCCATCCCCCGAAGTGCCGGATAGCAGGTTGCGGGTGCCGCCCGTGCCGGACGTGAACGCCCAACCCACGAGGTCGCCGCCCCCCGACACATCCAGCACCGAGCCTTCCTGCATGTCAACCGCAGCCCCATTCAACTCGATCGACTGGGTTGGCGCGCTGTCGGCGCGGGAGTATCCGCGGAACAAGCCGTCCTGAAGCGGATCGACCACGCCGAATGGCACTGTGATGCCGTCCAGCGCGGTCGAGGTCAGGCTGCCGGGAGCCAGCACGAGCCGTCCGGCGACCGGGTTGCCTTCCGCATCCATCGTGTCCACGGCTTCGAGCCGGAGCTGCCCGCCAGGCGATCGGAGCACACCAGCTTGCTCAATCACTGGCGCACGCAACGTAAGGCGCTCTCCGAACGTCAACGGCACAGTGGCCGCATTGCCGTTCGACGCGATGGTTATCGATTGTCCCGAACGAACCAGGAAGCCCGGATCCAGGTCATCTCGCTCGAAAACAGAACCGGGATTGGTCCCGACCAAACCTGTCGACACGTAAACCTGCGCCGCGTCGAAGCGGATCGCGCCCCCAGTCGAAAAGCCGCCGGAACGTGTGAGGCCGCTTGTGTCGGCGGAGTTGAGACCGGCGATCAGCCTGATGTCTCCCGCTGATCGAAGGTCCAGCAAGCCAAAACCGCCGTAAGCCGGTCCTAGGCAATTCGAGGTCGTGCAGTCGAAATTGATCCACCCAGCTAAGTCGATCAGTCCGGCATTGACTGTGAGTGTGCCGGATAGATTGTCCGCATAAGCAGGCACGGCGGCGTCGTAGAACGGGTTCGTGGTACCATTGAACTGCACATAGGCGGCCGAAAGCTCCACCGTCGCCGATTCACCTTCGGGGCTGGCGATACGCTGGATGTGATCTGTGCTCAGAGTGATCGAGCGCCGTGCAACAAGCGATACATCACCGTCAAACAGGATGCCGTGGGGATTGGTGTCATGCGCGAGTTCCAAACCCAACGAATCTAGACCTGAATTAGCCACACTATCTGCGATTAGCGTAAGATGTGATGCCGGCTCCGCCTCAGCATCATATGACTGGCGGACGAGAATGCCGGCCGCACCGCGATTGGTGGAATTTGTGACCGTCAAATTGCCCCCACGCCCCCGAGTACCTCCTGGGGCAAGGCGAAGGTCGCCGGCGATCAGGCCAGAGGCGGCAGCAATGGCGATTGAGCCAGCATCGCCGTCCACCTCCACTGAAGTAAACGGAGATTGCGCGCGCATGTTGAGGCTGCGACCGGCGTCGCCCGGTGCGACGTCAGCAAAGCCGTGGACACCTGACACGTCGAGAACGGCATAGGGATCGATCTGCACGGAATTGGCGACATTATTGCCGCCTTGAAGCGGAAGCCCGATATTGATCGTTCCCCCGGCGTGGACAAAGCGCTGCTCATATCCATCCGTCAGCAGCGTTTCCACATAGCCTGGGGCGAGGAGACGGGCAGCACTGCCAAGGCGAATCTGAGCCGATTCCCTTGCCACAGCGAGCGATATAGAGCCGCCGGGCGTCGAGATTGTGCCGTCAATCGAGAGGTTCGCCAGACTGTCGAGTACGACCCGCGACCCAGGTGTAAGGCGGATTTCAGCGCCTTCGCCCATCACGAAGCTTCCGGGATGATCGGTCAGCGTAGGCGGGTTGATCCCGAAACCCGATGACCGGCGATCACCATAGTCTAGGATGAAAGTAGACAAGGTCAGGTCCGTTGTCTGACGAAGACTTTCGGGGAGGTCGGCGGAGTTGACTAGTGTGACGCCGGTGTTCGGGCTTTGCGCGACCGTGCGCAAATCAGTGCCGCTGGCAAGATCGCGAACTGTGCCAGCGAGCGCGAGCGTATCGGCAGCCGGCTCGATGACCGTCCCTGGCTGGATCGTTATGCCGCGTGAGCCGGAGAGGCTGAAATTTGCAAATCCCTCCTGCGAGAAGGTGCTGCCGGCAAGGCGCTGGGGAAATGCAACAGAGATGTCGCTGTCGAGGATGGTGCCGGCGTCGAAGAACAGACCGGCGCCGAAAGTGATGGCGACATCAATCCTTGAGCCGGCAACCGCCGTCAACATTACCGGGTTCGCAAGCCTCAAGCCGTTTGGAAACACATCGGCGGGAAGCTCTGCACCAGAATCGAGAGTACCTGAAATAAAGTTGAGCACCGTGCCGGCCGGGACGACGGCGCCTCGGCGGTAAACCGAGCCATCGGTAGCGATAGCGGTGAATTGCCGGTTCGGCAAAGGCCAGTCGGCTCCCACCGTCACAGGATCGTTCCCGCAATCTGCTCCGCAACTGGAAAAACTTATGTAGGTCGATCCTGGCACCTTCACGCCAGCCGGAAGCGTATCTGAGGCATAGGTCGAGTCGAGTGGCAGCGGTTGACCCGGCGCGACTGTGAACGAGTCGGTTGTTCGGATTCTCGTAGGCGCTGGTGTTCCAGCTTCCAGCACGCCGTCGGCAATTGCGGCGAAGTCTCCCCATTGGTCCGCAACGGCAGCGCCACCGCCGCCGCGGAAATAGTCAGCCGTGACCAGTTTCAGGTCATTGTCGACCGACGCGTCTTGCTGGAGCACCGTGCCCTTTGCGAGCGTTGTGCCGGAAGGAATGGAGAAATCGTTCTCCAGCACTGTCCCCTTGGTGACGGTGAGCTTGATTTGGCTGTCGGCGGTTGCGATTCCGTCAGGGAACGCGGATGCTGGGATTTTCGTCCCTGCACGTATCGATCCGCTGATCTGGCCGATCTGAGTGCCCGCCGGCACCATGCTGCCGGGGCCAAAATAGTTCCAGCCAGTATCATAAATGGCTGGAAATCCTGCGGGAACGGTCCAGTCTGCGGCAACAATGATAGGATTGCCGAAATCAAAGAAATTCAAAGAACTGTCTGAGGCAACCGCGACATCAGGGGGGATCGTCCCGGACGTATACAAAGCGTCCACTGGTAGAGGCTGACCCGCCGGAACAACGAGATCACCCGTAAGCACCACATCTTTAGGTGCTGCTGTGCCGGCCTCCAGCACGCCGCCGGCGATAGCGGCGAGATCGCCCCAATCTTCACCGATCACCAAATCCCATGGTGTATCGATGATAAGCGTGCCGCCTTTGCCGGGCGCAGTGCCGATCAGACCCCCGTTCAGCGCCAGTTCTCCTCTGGCTATGCTAGACGTGGCGCCACTCAGCGTCGGTTCGCTGATGTCGAGCAGGATCGATCCGCCATCGCCCAGCGTCAGCGTCTTCCCATCCGTAGCGAGATGCGCGCCACCGCTCACGTCGATGAGCGAGCCCTCGTCGAGCGCAATCTTATAGCCAACGATGCTGACCGAGCCGCCATTAATCACTGGGGCTGTCAACGTCACTCCGCTGAGCGCTTCGAGCCAGTTATTGCTCCAGCGCCCCGCAACGTCGATTACGCCCGTTGAGCCAAGGTGAACGCTGGGCCGCAATGTCAGCGGCGTCTCATCGAGCGTGGCGTTGGTACTGCCGGTCAGCTTGGGCGTCCACGCCGCCACCAGCGAGACCGAGCCGCCCGGCGCGAGTATCGAGCCGTCCAGATTGGCCTGCCGTCCAGTGAATCTGAACGTTCCATGAGCGCCCAGATCAACCGTGACTCCTTCACCGATCGTGAGTACCCCACCCGTGGGCGGCACATCCTCGCGCCGGACAAGGTTACCCTCGGCGTCTTTCGCATAGCTCGCCTGCACTGCATCGCCGCTGTAAAGCGACACAGAGCCGAAAGTCTCTCCATCGAACCAGTTCGTTGGCAGCACGTGATCATGCGCAACGATGCCATCGACGAGCGAGGCCGCGTTGGCGCTGTAGTCAAACAACTCCGTGTCCGAGCTGAAATCGCTCGTGATCCGCGGCCCCGTACCCGCGATCGTGATGTTGCCACCAGTTGGTTCCAGTAGGAAGTTGCCGGACCAGTTGAGAGTTCCAAGCGCGGGACGCTCCCTCCAGATTTGCCCTACATCGGTAATAGATGCGCCAGCCGGCTTATCGACCTGATACGCCCCGGTGATGACACCGGCGCGCACTTCTCCATCAAAAATGCGCGCATGATCTGGAGCTTGGCCTCGGTAGAATCTATCGTCTGGGTTCGTGATCGTTTGAACATTGAGCGTTCCCGCCGAGCGGCCCTCGACATAGCCATCATACCAGGCACCCGAACGAATGCGTGAAAAGGCCGTTGTGAAGCGTTCAGTCACCCCCCACCGCGCATGACTGACGATGAAGTCGCCCTCGACGCCGGCATAGGCAACACCCGCCATCGCCTGCTCGATCGGCACGATCCGGCCATAGGCGTCGACAAGATTCGTGCTTTTCACGTAGCCGCTGTTGTAAAGGACGCTGCCACCCGAAAGGTCGATAGTCGAACCTTCACGGGCGATTATCTCCGCGCCCTTCATGGTGATCGAGCCGCCGGTGGTCATGAACTGCTCGACCGGGCGCTCGATCAGGTCATACCAGCCAGACAGATTTGCGACGCCAGTGCCGTCGGTCAACTTCTCGCCCAGCCGCGCGTCGAAATAGACAGTCTCGCCCCTTAGCGCGCTATCGCGCAGGACTGGATTGTCTGCGAGTTCGTTGGCCGTTAGATTGGCTTTGATCTCATTCTGCGCCATGTCGATCTCGACGCCGTTAAGACCGGAGACGTCCAGCGCCGCGCCCTTGCCGACGTAGAGGCGGCCCGGTTCGGCGTCACTTCCTTCACCATTGAAAGTCCCAGTGGATGACAGGAGATACACCCGAGCGCCCGGAGCGTAGAGCGTCGAATTATCCTCAAACATAATGTTGTGGGCGTGGACTTCGATCTGGGATGGCCTGAAAGAATTGCCGGCCTGTGCCTTGCCGCTGTCATCAGGGAGAATCGAAACAAAGCTCTCCGATCCGAACACCACATCGCCCCGATAGAACGGGCTTCCAACGATCACCCGGGGGTCGCTGACTTTGCCATAGGAAGCGTTGAGGATGATCGACCCGTTTGCGTCGATCGCCGTTGTGGCGGCGAGAACCCCATTCTGAAAGATGGACTTGCCTGTAAGGGTGATGTTGCCACGCTTCGTTTCAATCAAACCGCTGTTTTGAACCTGACCGCCATTCTCGGTGATCACGGCAAGTCCACGGATCGCTTCGGTGGGATCGCCCTCGCTCAGAGCCGCCCGCTTAAGACCGTCTTCAAGGTAAACTTCGCGCCCTGCGGCTAACACAACCTGTCCGTTTGACGCGATAATCGAGCCATGGTTGGTGACAGCATGACCGATTAGCACCGCCTGGCCGAGTGGGGCGACGTTGATCCGCGCGCCAGCCTCGACAGTCACGCCGTCGCCGCGCTCGAAAACGTCGATTGGACCGGCATCGATGGCTCCATCGCTAAAGGTCGCAGGCGGATATTGCGTTCCGGGCACGAGGCCATCCAGGAAGCGCTGATTCCGTGCTTCCAATGTTGCGGCATTGATGTCCAGGCTGGATGCGATCAGCGAGCGCACGTTCACCTGACTGGCGCCACCGAAAATCACGCCATTGGGATTGATGATATAAACCGAGCCATCGGCCTTGATAGAGCCGAGGATTTGAGTGGGATTCGCGCCGGGATCACTGACGCGGTTGAGGGCGATCCAGTTCTTGTTACCTTGCTGGTTGAACGTGAGATCGGTTTCACGACCGACGTTGAACGTCTCCCAGGTTAGGATGGCCTTTTCCTGGATCTGGTCGACGGCGACGTTCGTGCGACCGTTCGTGCCTTGGGACTGCGTCGGTCCCTTGGCGCCGACCCAGAGGCTGGGGTCGATGGTGATGTCGGCGGAAGGCTGAAGACCGCCCTTGCCAAGGCCGTTTGGAATGCTCGTCTGGGCCAGACGCGCCGCTTCACGCGCTGCATTCTGCGCGGCATCCATCTGCGCGCGGGCGCGGCTGGCGGCCTCGAACGACGCGCGGGTGCGCTGCGCCGCGGCTTCGGCCTGCGCGTTGCGGCTGGCGGCGTTCTGCGATGCTTGCGCGGCCGCCACCGCTGGATCGACCGGGCGGCGCTCGCCCAGATTCTGCGCATGGGCGTTGCCGGCACCAATAACCGTCAGGGCAGCCAGCGATGCACCGATGAGAAGACGATTGCGACGATTACGATTGGTGGCGGTCATCGGGGATACTCCGGGTGATTATGGGCCGCGCCGTGGGCGGCACGCTGATGGGGGCAAGCGACAGGATCGGGACGGCGCATCATGGCCGACGACCCATCGGGTTGGTGACGACAGGCGGCGACACGGCGGGCGGCCGGATCGACACCCCAAAATTTTCTCTCAAACGCAGGCGCGTGCCGGCGCGGCTGGCGACGCCGACTTGCACATCGGGCGAACCCGCCTGCGCAACCGACAGATCTCTGGCGGCGTCCGCGTCGCGGCGCGCTATGCGCGCTGCTTCCTCAAGACGTTGGGTCGCACAATCGAGATGTCCGGCACGATGGCCCGCAATATCGACCTGCACACAAGGAGCAGGCGAGCGTACTCCGACTTTGGTCGCTGGCGCCGAATCACCGGCGACGGCTGAAGAGGAAACCGAGGGCTCTTCCTCCTGCGCGTGTGCAAGGCTGGCAACTGACGATGAAACGGCCAGTGCGGTCAAACCAGCCAGGAAAAGGAGGCGAGTGCGCGCAGGAAGTGAGCGCATCGGCATCAGGCGTGTGGGCGCGCAGGCCAGTTGAAACTCGGGTCGCCGCGCAAGGGGGGAACGCGGCGACCGGCTCACGGCGTGAACGCGCGGGAACGCTTTGTGCAGTACCTCGACGACGATGCTCCGCGTGACCCGACTCCGCCCTGGGGGAGCGAAGGACGGAGCCGGGTCGAGCGACCGCTGCGCGCGTGCGATCGAACGCAGTCGGGCCGACAGGATGATGAGCGTCGCCGTCGACATTGCGTCAGAACTTTGTGCTGAGGTCGACGAACAGGCGATCGACCGACAGCGGCGGCCCGGAGACCTCGTCCGACGACATCCAGCGCAGGCCAAGGAAGGCGTTCTTCGCGATGCCGTAATTGGCGCCGGCCAGCCAGCCTTTGACGTTGGTGCCGCCCAGGCCGAAGTCGGAATCTGCAAAGCCGTCGATCACTGCGTCCGAACCGAGACGGCGATAGCCAAGGTGGAAGCTCCAGTCGCCGCGCTCGGCCGACCAGTCACCCTGGCCGTAACCCATGGCAAGGCTGCCGACCGTCAAGCGTGCCTGCCAGCCGGTATCGCCACCTTGATAGTCGCCGCCGGTGGTGATCGTGCCGATCGTGGTGCGGGGCGAGAAGTTGTTGATCGCGAGCGGTGCGATCGCCTTGCGGTCGAAGCCGATATTCTTGACGAAGTCGCCTTCGAGGCGAATGCCGACTCGATCGGAGATGTCATATTCGAGCTGGCCACGCGCGGTGATCATCTCGAACTTCGAGGCGAGCCCAAAATACTGAACCTCCGGGCTCGTACCCTGCGGGACGGCGGGGTTGGCGGTGATGTTCCTGAGCACGGTCATGGTGTTGCCGAACTGTTGGAACGAGGGGCGCGTCGCATCCGTGTCGAACACATCCTGGTCCCAGCGTCCTGGTGAGGAGAACTGACCCTGGACCCCGTCATAATAGAAATATCCGCCCGCCAGCTTGGCGCGGATATTCTGGGCCGGGCGGAACTCGAGGCCCGCCTGCGCCGCGAACAGATATTTGTCGGTGGACTTGAACGGGCCGGCATCGCGCGAGCCGAAATTGAGATCGGTGTTGAATACCGGGAAGGCGCCGGCCGTGCCGAACAGGCTGAGTTGGTCGGAGACGCGGCCCGAACCCGAGATCGCCACACCGTCGAAGTTCATGTCGTTGTCGAAGATGAGGTCCGAGGTGAAGAACGGGTTGGCGAACCGGCCGAGATCGACATTGACCCCGGCGACCGGCTTCAGGCGGATCGATGCCCGATCGAGCCAGAAATGATATTTGCCGGTGCCCTCGGCGCCCAGCGTCTGGTTGGCCGAGATCGGGCCATTGTCGGCGCCGGTGGCGAGCCGGACATCGGCTGTGATCCAGTCGGCGATCTGGGCGCGGATGCCGAGGCGGGCGCGCAGGCGGAAGCGCTTACGATCCTCATTGGCATTGATATAGGGCGGGTTGACGTATCCCGGCGCGCCGTCGTTGACCTGGAAGCCTTCGCCGGCATTGATCGCGCCCCAGTTGGGGAAGTCGGGATAGTTCTCGTCATTGAAGAAGCGACCTTCGCCGCGCACGCGCACGTCGCCATAGAGGCTGATGCGGCGGGTCCACTCGGGAGTCTCGCCGGGCTTGGCCCAGCCTTCGGCCTGCGCCTGACCAGCCAGTTCGGTGCGGACCTGCTGGACGATCTGCTCGCGCACGACTTCGGGGACGTAGGGAATGGTCTGGGTGCCGTCGGCCGCCACCCCGCCAGCGGGGACGGGCGGCAGCGCCTGGGCCTGTTGTGGAGGCGCGGTACGGGCCTCCGCGATCATCGCATCGGCTTCCGCGCGGCTGACAAGGCCCTTGGAAACCATGATCTCAAGCAGCTTGTTTGGATCGACCGCCTGAGCGGCTGCGGGTGATGCAGCAAACACGGCTCCTGCGGCGCAGGCCAGCAGGGCGGTCTTTAACCGCTGCTTATGAGTGATGTAACTGGTCATGATTATCCCCTTCGAGAGATTGGCTGTCGGGTTCTGAGCGGACATCGTCAGGCTCCCGAGCGGGCATTGATTTCGAGCCGCATCACCGGAAGCCCGGCGGGCGGTCGTTGAGAAAGCTGGTGGCCGATCAGCAGGCGCTGGATTGCATCATCCCGGCGTGCATCACCGCTGCTGCGTTGGACACGGGCCTGGGTGATGCGCCCCTCGCCATCGACAGCGACAACAAGCTGAACCGAGTAGGCTCCCCGATTAAGATCCCGACCGCCGCGCTGGACAGCGGAACTGATCTCCCTGCGGGCCAGTTCACCATAAGCAGCGAACCCGTCGCCGCTTCCACCAGGACGTCCACCGATCCGCGTCCCGGAGCCATCACCGCGAGCGAGGCCATAATTGCTCGGCCCCGCGCCTTCGCGGGCGGTGAGCGCGCTGTCACCGGGCGTGGGATCGTTGTTCGCCTGTGGCGGTGGCGGGGTGTCCTGCGGCTGCTCGATCGGCGGCGCGATGGTCGGCTCGGGCGGCTGTTCGACTTGCTCCGGCTTGGGAGGTGGCGGCGGAGGCGGCGGCGGCGGCAGGATCACCTGCGTCGTCTTCATCTCGTTCGGCCGGTCGGTGACCGACTGCCAGCTGAGCATGTTGTAGACGACCGCGATCACCAAGCCGGCGCCGACGACGGTCAGGACACGGCCGAAGGTGACGGGCGATTTCCTGCGGCGTGGTCCCTCTGGCACCATGAAGGATGCGGCCGCCATCACAGCGCCCCCATCGACGCACAGCGCTCATGGACGATGCCGGCGAGGAAATGGCGGGCGCCGGTCCAGTCGGCGTTCCAGCCGGAGAGATCGAGGCCGTAGCGAGCGGCCTCGATCATCATGACGAGTCCGCCATCTCGACCGAGCCGTGCGCTGCGACGGGGAGCGCTCGCGCCGACCCGAGCAGAACCGCGATCGCCGCGATCAGCAGCAGGAGAAGCGCCAGCAGGAGCCAGCCCCGACCGCTGCGCCGCCACCAGGGCTTGCGGAAGCTGTGTCGTGACGGGCGCAGGGCCGACCGTTGATCGGTAAGCCGGCTTCGCCAACGGAACCAGGAGAACATCGATCATCACTCCCTCCCGGTTCACTGGCCGCCGCCCGGCGGGCGTGTGGATGCCATGCCGAGCGAGGGGACGCCGACCTTGGAGCAGAGGTCGAGCACCTGCATGACCTTGTCGTACTGGACCGCCCGGTCGCCGCGCAGGATGACCGCGAGGTCCGGCGTCGTGGCGATCGACGAGCGCAACTGGCTCTCCAGTTCCGCCATCGACACCGGGATGGCGTCGATCGACACCGTGCCGTCATTGCTGACCGCGATGACCCGGCTCTTCTGCGCTTCCAGCGTCTTGGCCGAGGAGGCGCTGGGGAGATCGACCTTGATCCCCTGCACAGCTGCCGTCGTCATCAGGATGAAGATGATGAGCAGCACCAGCACCACGTCGACGAACGGGGTGATGTTGATCTCGTTATAGGGCTTCTTGCCGCCCCCGACCTGCATACCCATGGCCTGATCTCCTTACTTGAGGTTTCAGGCTGCCTGGGCCGCGGCGGGAACATCCTGCCACGTCTCGGCGATGCGCTTCTCCAGCTCGTCCACGAAGATGTCGTGGTCGGCGGTGATCTCCTCGATGCGGCTGAGCAGATAGTTGTATCCGAACAGCGCCGGGATCGCGACCGCGAGGCCGGCAACCGTGGCGAGCAGAGCGGCAGCGATACCAGGCGCAATCGCATTGATGTTGACCTCGCCGGCAGCGGCCACGCTCGCGAAGGTGATCATGACGCCCAGCACCGTGCCGAGCAGGCCGATGAACGGACCGCCCGAGATGGCAATGGTCAGCAGCACGAGGCGGGCGTTGAGCTTCTGGCCCTCGCGCACCCGGCCCGCATCGAGCGCCGAGCGGATCGCCGCGATCGACTGGGCGCGGATCGCGAAGCGCGAACCCGTCGCCTTGCCTTCCTTGAGGCGCTCGGTCAGCTCGCGCCGGCCGATATTGTAGAGCCGGCCCAGCGTCGAGTCCGCCGCCGTGGCGCCCGGATCGAAGGCGGGCAGTCCGTCATGGTCGCCCGAGCGCCGTGCCTGGTTGTTATAGGCGTCGAGAAACGCTTCGTTCGCCGAGCGGACCTTGCCGATGAGCAGGCCCTTGCTGATCATGATCGCAATCGCCACCAGCAGCATGAAGGCGCAGATCAGGATCACGACCCAGGCGTCGAAGGTCAGCGCGCCGAACAGGATGCCGAAGTGGCCATGCCCGCCGCCGGTCTCGACCTGCTGCGCGGTATCGGCAACAACTAGCTTCGAGGACTGGCCTTCGCTGCCGGCGGCAAGCTGGAACGCGGCCTGCGGCAGCGCCACGCCAGCAACACGGAACTCGTCCACCTCGCCGGCAAAACCTTGGCCGAGGACGGGAGCGCCGGTGGAAGCAGCGAGTGCGCCGGTGACTTCGCCAGCGGGCTGGCCATTGATGTAGAGCAGGGTCTTCGCGCCATCGTTGACCAACGCAACGTTCGCCCAGGCATCAGCGCCGAGCGCGCCGCCGGCTGAGCGATTGCCGCCCTGATCGATGAACAGCTGACCACCCTCGGTGACAAGGCTGACCGCGCCCGGCAGGCTGAAGAGCGTGCCGTCACCCTTCGGCTTCACCCAGAAGCTGATCGAGAGAGGACCGCTTGCGAAAGCGGAGGCAGGCAGCGTGACCGGCGAACCCGTGAGGAGGAGGCTTGATCCGATCAGGCCACCCGCGCTCCGAGTTTCACCGCCCTGGGCATTATTGCCATTGGCGGTGGCGTCCCGAGGGGCACCTTCGTCGTTGAAGTGATAGACGAGGCGGTAATCCGCGCCATAAGTGCCGGCGATATCCTGGCCGGGCTTGGCGTCCTTATTGCCGTAATAGGCATAGATCGCCGAAGCTTGCCCCGGCTGAAGGCCCTGGACATCGACCCAGACCAGCGCCTGCTCTTCCTTGGGCGACCACTTCTCGATGTGGAACTTGAGCTGGGTGCGATCATCACCCGCGACAAAGCGCAGGTCCGAACCGTCCGCCTTGACGTCTTTGAAGCTGAAATTACCGCTGTGCAGCCGGATCAGCACCGGCGCGCGCGCGACCTCGCCGGTCACGCCGGCGGCCTGTGTGTTGAGGTTGATCTTGGTGCGATAGCTGTAATCGGCTTCCCACCAGGCATGGGCCGGCGAAGCAAAGGCGACCGTGGCGGCAGCGGCCAGGAGCGTTCCGGCCACGCCCTTCTTGAGACGTGTAAAGACTGACATGGTTAGAATTCCCCCTGGATGCGGAAGCGGATGAAGATGTCGCCGGACTTAGAGTCCGGCCCCGAGATCAGCGGCACACCGGCATCGATGGCGCCGGTGAGATGATTGAAGAGCTTGATCCGGCCACCGAGGCCGGTGCTGACGAGGCTGAAGCTGTCGTCCTGGCTTGGCAGCGCACGCTGGAGACCGGCCCAGCCGGAATCGAGGAAGGCGTGCAGCCGCAGCTCGTTGACGAGGTCGCTGCCGAGCAGCTTGGCAAAGTCGGGCGAGCGCAGTTCGGTCTGGAGCGCGAAGCCATAGTCGCCGATCGCCTCGGACTCGTAGTAGCCGCGCACCGAGGACATGCCGCCGAGGCTGAAGCCTTCGTTCGAGATCAGGGGATCTGGCGACCATTGGCCGGAGAAGCGGCTGCTCAGTTGCAGGCCCGGCCCGAAATCCTGCACGCGGCCCGCATCGAGCTTGAGCACGAAGAAGCCGTCGCGCGAATAAAGCCGCTTGTAACGAAACGCCGCGGGTCCATCGCCCAGGCCGCGAATGCCGAGCGTCGCCGACAGGCTGATATCGCTCTTCGCCGTCTTGCCCGACCAGTCGCCGCGCCACGACAGGGTGGCGGGGACATATTTGATCGGGGCGCTATCGGTATCGGCGCCCAGGATTAGATCCTCACCGAAATTCTTGTAGTCGAAACCGAGGGTCAACGCATGATAAAAGCCCTCGCGGCTGCCCAGCGACTGGATGAGGCGGACACCGACGATGTCGCCCTTGCCGATCACGCTGGTGCCGCCGACCACGGCGATGTCGCTGTCCGAGTGGACATAATAGGCGAGAAACTGCGTGCCCTGCCCGAGAGGCATCAGGTAGTTGCCGGAGAACACGGTGCCGTCGTCGGTCCGGCGCGGGGCGGTCTGCGCCGACAGGCTCAGGCTATGGCCAAGTCCCCAGAGATTGTCGTGGCGAAGTGTCGCCGAGGCACGCAGGTCACTGGTCGCCGCCGAACTGAAATTGTTGAGTTCTGCCGATGCGTGGATCGGTGAGGTCTCCTCGACCGTCAGCACCACGTCAAGCGTGCCGGGTGCAACACCCGCGCGCATCTCCGGGTTCACCCTACGGCTTGCGATCTGGTTGAGCGCGATCACGTCGCGCTGGAAAGCGGGCAGGTTGGGCGTCGTACCCGGCGTCAGGGAGGGTGCCGCGGCGCGGACCGCATCAGGCTTGCTCGAGCCTTCGACCAATACCTGGCCGATGGTTTGTTGCTGAACTTCGAGTTGGAGGATGCCACCTTCGACCGACTGCTCGGGCAGGATCACCGACACCGCGACATAGCCGGCGTCCTCGAACGCCTTTTGCAGCGCCGCACGCGCCGCCTCGACATCGGCCTCCGTGCGCCCAGGTCCCATATGTGGATATACGGCACGCTCGACCTCCCGAGGAGCGAGCACCGTGTTGCCCTTCACTTGAAAGGCACGGATGTCGAAGCGCGGTGCCGACGCTGCCTGCGCAGCACCTGGCACTTCCTGCGCAAATGATGGCACCGCCATCGAAGACAGCGCGAGTGCAAGCGCAGCCGTGCCTGGTGCAAACCGCCAGCTATGTCTCTCGAACTTCAAAACCACACCCCCCGCCAGAAGCGCCGCCACGACATGAAGCCGGACGGCACACGGTCACTCTCGTCTCAGATACGGGCGTTCGAAGACTCGATTGCTGCAATGCAGCGCCCGTTGACGTCAGCGTGTTAGAAGGGGACGGTTCCGATTCTCAAGGATAAAACTTCCGCAATGTCGCTTCGTATAATCCAGTCCAAACACTATGAAAGTTGTGTTACAAAGAATCTTGGAATATCATAGGATTCAACAGGACGAATCAGCGATTTATCGCGGGTATATCTTGGATTTTACTTAGAGCAATAAAAGGGGTTCGCCCTGAATATGATTCAGGACGGTAAATTTTTCATGCTCCCCCTAATTCAAGGGGCGATGTCAGTCGCGGCGCGACCGGAATGCTCGCGTGCGCGTTTGGCTCGGCGTTTCTCCAAAATGCCGCTGGTAGGTTCGATTGAGCATGCCCGACGCGCCAAATCCGGCCGCGATCGAGAGTTCACCTATCGATCGGCTTTCGGTCACGCTCTCGAGGCGCGCCCGGACCCACTCGATCCGCGCTTGCAGGACGAGCTGCGTCACCGACATGCCGAGGCAAGTGCTGAAATTGCGGCGCAGCGTTCCCGCCGTGACACCGGCAACCGCCGCCAGATCGGCGATCGTCCAGGTCAGCACAGGATTCGCGCGAATATGGTCAACCGCCCGCTGCACCGACCGCGCCAGGGGAAACAGGACCGCTTCCTGAGGGCTGGCGCGCAGGGCATCGACCAGATTATCCAAAATCCGCTTCTCGGTCATCTCGGCGGAATTTTCGTCGGCGATTGCCTGGGACGTGAGCGCGAACCGGCAATCGATCGCGGCGAGGCGCCGCGCATTGCCATACACATGCGAGCTGACGGCCTGGATCGACGCGCGCGGGACATGCAGGATCAGCGCCCGCGATCCGGCAATCCACACACTGGTGATTTTCTCCGTACCGGCGACGAGCAGCGCCATGCCCGGCTCGAGCGTGTGACTTTCGCCATTACCGACGATCACGGCATGGCCGGCAAGCGGTACGAGGACATGCACCATCGCGTCGGTCGGCGTAATCGATACCGCGCGCTGTCTGCCGAAGAGGCGGCGATCGAGTTCGACACGACCGATCTTGACGCGCTGCCGCGCACGGTCGTCATCGCCGGAAGCGATCCGCAACGGCGCGCGACCGCGCGCGGCGCCAACAGGCAGCGCAATAGCCCGCGGCTCAGGGTCGCAATAGTCCAACATGCTCGTGTGCAAAATCACCGCCATCTCATCGACATTCAAAAGCTCGACAGCCGGGACGACGCGATCGCGAACGCAAAAATGCGCGGGGGCAAAGATTATTTTCGGTCAGCTCATGGCGAGCGGTGGAAAGGCACCGGAATCCGCCGATTATGTCGCGCGCAGCAGAACTGTCATCTTAGCCGACTATTCGCGCGCTGGGGTGGACCCTTGTGCATCATTGCCATGTCAAAAATCAGCCGCGCGGCGTGGCGATGATCGAAACCGTATCGTCCCGACTTTTCGCGATCATCCTGTCGCTGCTCGCACACGCAGCGCTGATGGCCTTCCTGTTCCTACTCGATCCTTTTGCAGGCGACGGGGGACGGTCCCGCGTGCGCGCCCAGAGCGAACGCGTGCTGGTCGTCGAGCTGCTCCCGCTCGATCGAAACGATGGCGGCGCCGTCGCCAACCAGCCCTTGACGCCCCCGGAACTGCCCAATGATGCCGTGCCCGCCGAGACGCCCGTTCGTCCGCCCCGGCACCTCACGAGCAGCATACCCGATCCGCTCAGCCCCGGCGGCTCCCAGTCCGTGCCGGCCGCAAACGCGGTGCGCGAGCCAGGTCAAGCCACCGCCGATCTCTCGGGCGCGACCGCGCTTCAGTATCGCGACCTGCTCCTCGCCCATATCGCCCGCTACCGCCAATATCCCGAAGAGGCCCGCCTCGGCCGCAAGCAGGGCACGGCCTGGGTCCGCTTCCTCCTCGATCGCGACGGGCGGGTCCTGAAAATGTGGTTGGAGCGCGGGTCAGGCATTGCGGTGCTGGACAATGAAGCGATCGCGGCCGTCCGCCGCGCAGCGCCGCTGCCCGCCATTCCCGGCAGTTTGCCGGCGCAAATCGATATCACGGTCCCGATCGAGTTCAGGATCGAATGATGCAGCCGCCCGCGCTCCCTGGATATCTGCCGATCGCGCGCGCCACCTCCCGTCGGCGGCACCGTGGCTGATCATGACCCGCGCGCCTCATCAGTCCGTCGGCGAAGGGAGAAACTCCTTCGCGCCGCTCTGCCGTTTCTGCTTTTGGCAGCGCCCTTTGGCTCACCGACCTGGGCACAGCAGGACACGCCGCCGGCGCCGTCCGAGCGGAAGCGCTATGACATCCCCGCGCAGCCGCTCGACCGCGCCCTCACGGAACTGGGCACCGTGAGCCGCATCGACATCCTCTACGAAAACGGCGTCGTCGAAGGGAAACGGTCGTACCCCGTCAGCGGCACCCTCTCCGAGCGCGAGGCGATCGCCGCCATGCTTCAGGGCACCGGGCTTGCATTCCGGTTCACGAGCGTCACCGCGGTCCTCGTCTTTCCGCCCGAACGC
Source organism: Sphingobium sp. C100 (assembly GCF_000508185.1). Classification (GTDB taxonomy): domain Bacteria; phylum Pseudomonadota; class Alphaproteobacteria; order Sphingomonadales; family Sphingomonadaceae; genus Sphingobium. Next base: position 23,292 of record NZ_AYOY01000136.1, read on the forward strand.
CCGCCGGAACCCGGCATCGACGCCTGGGTCAAAGCCGAAGGCGCGCCGCGCCTCGTGCTCGATACCTTGCGGGTCACCGCAGCACCGATGATCGGCGCGCCGTCGCGTGCTCGCTTCGAGCCGTTCGGTCGCACCGTCCAGGCCGCCATCAACCAGCGGCTGCAAAACGATCCGCGCACGAGCGCGCGGCCGTTTCGCGTGCGCCTGACGGTCGAGATCGATCCCGCCGGGTTGGTTCGGCGCCCGACGATCATCCACTCCAGCGGCGATGAAAAGCTCGACCGGGATATTCGTCTCGTGCTCGATGGCGCGCGGATGCCGGTCCCACCGCCGGCCGATCTGCCGCAACCGGTGTGGTTCGAGGTGGCGGCGCGATGATGCGCGATTCTCTCCGAGCCCTCCAGGCGCAGATGGTGCTGGAATCGACAGCATCTGCGCTTTCCTATCCGCTGTCGGCGCGAGACGATCGGGGGCAGCCATGACAGCTGATTCGCGCCCCGGAGATCGAGACGATGCGGACAAGGAATCCCCCGTATCGGAAACGACGCGCCACCAGTTGCTGCGCGCGCTGCAGGACCGCTATGCCGAACTCAAGTCTAGGCTCTCGCGCAGCTTCGCGCCCGATCTCGTCGAAGACGCGCTTCATGACACCTGGCTAGGGCTCCAGAAACCACGCGATCTCAGTCCTGTCCGTGATCCAGCGTCCTATCTGTCGCGCGCGGTCGCCAACCGGGCCCGGAATATTCTCACCTCCCGCGACCGCGTGCTCGACTTCTCCGACATCATGGACCTTGTCGACGTGGTCCACGAAACCCCCGGACCGGAGATCATCGCCGGCGATCGCCGCGAGATCGAGCGGATGCAGGCTGCCCTCGCGGAGTTGACCGAGCGCCAGCAGGACATTTTCTACGAGACCTTCGTCGGAAACGAATCCCATCACGCCCTGGCGGAGCGTTATGGCGTGACCCTGCGCACGATCCAGAAAGAACTCCAGCGCGCCGTCGAACACTGCGCAAAACGGCTCGGACGACAAAAATCGTTCGCAACCGGCCTGCCGAAATTGTCATCAAAGCAGGGAGACGATGAATGAAACCCCACCCAAGCGGAACCGCGCTGCATCCATGAACCACGACGATGCCTTGAATGACGATCTCGACCCCCTGATGAAGGAGGCGCTGCAATGGATCGTGCGCCTGACCTCGGGGGCCGCCACGACCGCCGACGCGCGCGATTTCGCGCACTGGCGCGGCCAAGACCCGGCCCATGAGGAGGCGTTCCGCGAGGCCGCCGCGTTCCGACAGGCCGTGCGCGCGATGAACCTGCCGCACCCGGCCGCGCTGCGTGCCGCCAATGTGACGCCCATCCGGCCCCGAGCGCGGCCCGTCCTCATGAACCGGCGCGCCATGCTCGCCGGATCGGGCGCGATCGCCGCCTCTGCCGCCGCTGTCATGGTCGCCAATCCGCCGCTCGGACTCTGGCCTTCCCTGGCCGAACTGACCGCCGACTATCGCACCGGACAGGGCGAGCGCCGCGACGTCAAACTCGCGGGTGGCGCCACCATCGATCTCAACGCACGGTCCGCCCTGTCGGTCATCAATGACGGCCATGGCATCAGCCTCGTCAACGGCGAGGCCTTTGTCGACCTCCCCGAGACCTCGCGGCCGTTTCTGGCCCAGGCAGGCGGCGAACGCTTCGCCTCGCGCGGAGGCAGCTTCAATATCCGCACCAGCGAGCGCGAAACCTGCGTGACCTGCCTCTCCGGCGCGATCACGCGGGAACGTGGCGATGTCTCGCAAGCCCTCAAACCCGGCGAGCAGTTCATCGCATCGCCGTCAGGCGAGACCAGGGTCGTTCAGGTCGATCCGGTCCGAATATCCGGGTGGCGGCAAGGATTGCTCGTCTTCCGCAACACGCCGCTCGCCGAAGCGGTCGAGGATATCAATCGCTATCGCAGTGCCAGGATCATCCTCACCAGCAATGATATCGGCCGACGTCAGGTCAATGGCATCTTCCACACCGACCAAATCGAAAATGCCGTCGCCCAGATCCAGCAGCTTCTGCACCTTGGCGTGCGCGAACTGCCGGGCGGCATCGTCCTCATGGGCTGACGTAACAATTCTGTAAAAAGCTGTTCGCGTACAAGTCCTCCCATCTGTCTCAAGATGGGAGGCAATTCGCGTTCTTCTCACATCGATGCGACCCGTATCTCCCTGGCGACGGCTGAAGCGCGCCACATGACGCCGCTGCCCCCGTAAAATCTGGCGCGCGAAGGAGGACGCTGATGGTCAAGAGACAGCTGCCCAGGATGATCCGGATCGAACGGGAGACAGCCTATGCCCTTTGATCTCAATCAGCTTCGCTACGCCCTCTGCGTTTCCCAACACGGCAGTTTCCACCTCGCCGCAAATGTCCTTGGGACGTCGCAAGGGCTGCTTGAGGGCGAAGTGTCCGCCCTCGAAGCGCGGATCGGCCTGACATTATTTGAGCCTGTCGGTAACGAGCTTCGGTCCACGCAGCGCGGCGCGCATTTTCTCCATGATGCCGAGCATCTGCTATGGCGCGCGGAACAGGTTGCCCTGCGCCTTTCCGGCGCGCGCTCGGTGGTGCGGCAATCTGTTTATCCCTTTCACGCCCCGGACGATTCTGGGCCGGCATGCGCCTGCGCTCCTCCCACGGCCGCAGCAGAGCCCACGATCCACCCCGTGAGGACCGAGATCCGGTCTGTCGCCCCAAGTGCCGACGATCGGACGTGCCGATACGCCGACCTCTGCCGGGCTCTGCTCGCCGCGCACAAGCGTGCCGGGCGCGCGTTCGGCAATGATTTGATCAGCGATCCGGCAAGCGAAATGTTGCTGGACCTTTATGTGCGCGAACATGAAGGGCAGACCACGTCCATCACCAGCTTCTGGGGCGCGGCAAGCAGCGCCCTGGGGACCGCACGACGATCGCTCACCATGATGGAACGGCGCGGATTCGTCGTCCGCACCGGCGATCCGAGCGATGGCCGGAGGGTATTGGTCCAACTCACCCCATCGGCTCGCGAGCAGCTCGAGGAATGCTTCGAGGTGATCCTTTCTAGCGCGGCTCTCCTGGTTGAAGAGGTGGCAACAAGCATCCCCCGCCGATTGGCCGGATGACGGCGCCGTCTCTTTTCGGAGAGGAGGATGAGGGGCGTTGGCGAAAGGACGTGTCGCCAATGCCTCATGCCATCGCCGCGAGAAACCTCGACCTCGAATCCGCCGCCGCGCGCATCGTCAAGCAATTGGGTGGAACCTGGACCGGGCGCGGCGGCCTGTGTCTGTGCCCGGCCCATGCCGACCGTCGCCCAAGCCTCTCGATCCGCGTCGGCGCGTCCAGCGTCTTGTTCCACTGCTTCGCCGGCTGCGACCGGCTCGATGTCCTGCGGGCGGTCCGCCGCCTGCGGCTCGACATTCCGACCGCCGATGCACCGCTTGTCCAGCCGTGGCGACCGCGTGACGCGGCCATCGCCGCACGCGCTCGCAGGCTCTGGGACGACGCCATTCCACTGCTGGCCTCACCCGGCAGACACTATCTGGATTGGCGCGGTCTAGGCGGCACTTGCCCTGCCTTGCGCTTTCATCGGCGAACGCCGCTGGGTGGTGGCCGATCGGTGCGCTTCCGACCCGCGCTCCTCGCCGCCGTGCGCTCAGGCGCCAATGAAGTCATCGCGCTCGAGCGGCTGTTTCTGGATCTCCCTGGCGGACTGCCGGCCGCCGATCTCGATCCTCCCAAGAGGCTGCTCGGACGACCGCGCGATGGCAGTGTCCATTTTGGGGTGCCGGGAGCCACTCTTGGGCTCGCCGAAGGCTGGGAGACCGCTTTCTCGGCCCATACCCTGCTGGGCATTCCGGTCTGGGCGACATTGGGCAGCGAACGCTTCGCGCAGGTCGCCGTCCCCGATCGCGTGACGCGGCTGATCCTGCTTCCCGACAATGATCAGCCCGGCCGCCTCGGCGCCGGGAAAGCCGCTGTCGCCCACGCGCGCCAGGGCCGGACGATCGATCTGCTCTTGCCGGCTCGCGGTCACAACGACTGGAACGACCAGCTCCGCAGTGGAGGGAAGAGAGAGGGGATTTGGGTGCGGAAAGCGGCCTGATGGTCAGGATCGCGCCGCACAGGAGTAGTCACAATGACCTATCCCATCCTCTACGTGCCCGCGGTAAATTGCCGTGTGGCCGAAGACAATGTCCGCAAGCATTCGAATGCCGACGCGGACGCCCAGTTCGAGGCCCATCTCGGCGAGACCGGCATCGTCCTCCAGAACCTCATCGGCGTGCCGATCAAGCGCCGCAAGGATCATTACGACATCTATGCCGGCGGCCGCCGCCTCTCGCGCACCCTCGCCAATATCGAGAAGGGCGTGCTGCCGAAGGACTTCCAGGTGCCGGTGATGGTTGTGCCGAGCGCTGCCGACGCCATCTCGATGAGCCTGGCCGAGAACTTCTTCCAGCTCGCGATGAACCCCGCCGACGCCTGCACCGCGTTCCGCACGATCATCGACAAGGAAAAGAAGACGGTCGCCGACATCGCCAAGCGGTTCAGCCTGACCGTGCGGTTCGTCGAAGGACGCCTGCGTCTCGCCAATCTCGCGACCCCGGTGTTCGAGGCGCTGGCCAGGGGCGAGATCACGCTCGATATCGCCAAGGCCTATGCCAAGACCTCCGATCCGGTCCGTCAGGCGGCCGTGTTCGAAAGCCTCGCCGGCACCTATTACGCGAACAACGTGGCCGAGATCGAACGCCAGGTCAGCGCCGGCAGCTATAATGGCGGCCATCCCAAGGCACTGCTGGTCGGCCGCGACGCCTATCTCGCGGCGGGCGGCACGATCGACCGCGACCTGTACTCCAATGCCGAAAGCGAACTGTGGACCAACCGTGAACTGCTCGATCAACTCGCCGATGAAGCCCTTGCCGAAGCTGCCGAGGCGATCCGCGAGCGCGAAGGTTTCGCCGAGGTCCGCACCATCGCAGCGACCCATGTGCCCTATACCGCGACCATGGGCCTGCGGCGGATCGACGGCATCCTGCCATCCCTCACCGAGGAACAGGAAGCCCGTCAGCAGGCGATCAAGGCCGAGATCGAGGAGATCGAGGAAGCCGCCGCGGACGAACACGACTATAGCGAGGAACAGCTCGAACGGATCGACGCGCTCGAGGAAGAACTCGGCGCGATCCAGGACCGCCAGGCGGTCTATGAACCCGAGCAGAAAGCACGGGCGCTCGCCTATGTCGTGATCGGCGAGGACGGCCAGCCCATGGTCGAGGAAACCCTGTTCGTCGCGGCGTCGGACGAGGACGACGAGGATATCGATCCCGAGAGCGACGGGGATGACGGCGACGGCGCGGACGATACGGACGCCGCCGAGGCGCCCCGCAAGGCCTCGCTCAGCCAGAAGCTGGTCGATCGGCTCGCGCTGATGCGGACCGAACTGGTCGCGCTGCATGTGGCGAACGATCCGCACTTCGCGATGGATCTGGGAACCTTCATCATGGTCGACGGCGCCCACCGCAAGTTCGCCGGCGCCTATGACCTCGCGTCCGGGCTCAAGGCGCCGCTGCCCGATCGCCGGGTCGGCAATTACGTCAGCGAAACGGCCGCTGCGGAAGGCTGGGCGAAGCTCGAAGCCGACCTCGATCATGGCTGGCGTGACGGGGACGATGCGGTCGCGCGCTTCGATGCGTTCCGGGCGCTTCCCGACGAGGCCCGCGCGGCCTGGTTCGCCTGGGCGATCGCGCGCACGATCGAGCCGGTGACTGACAGCGGTTCGGGCGCGCCGTTCCTGCGCCATCTCGGCCGCAGCCTCGACATCGATGTCGCCCGCTGGTGGCGGCCCACCGCCCGCAACTTCTTCGACGCGGTGACCCGAAACTGGATCCTCGACCTGTTCGGCGAGATCGGCGGCGAGGATCTGAGGTCTCGCTACGGCGCGGCAAAGAAAGCCGACCTCGCGGCCTCGGCCGAGAAGCTGTTCGCCGGCCAGACGATCATCGAAGCCGGGATCAAGGACAAGGTGGTCGCTTGGTTGCCGCAGCCGATGCGGGTCGAGGAACCGGCGCCCGTCGAAAGCAGCGGTCCGACCCGTGCGGAACTTGCCGCCGCCATCGGTGCGCGCGGGGATGTCTCGCTGACCGACGAACCGGCCGACGAGCCGGTCGAGGCGGCGAACGATGGGGCCAATGACGTCGACGGGGATGATCTGGCCGAAGCCGCCTGATCAGATCCTTCCGCTTCTCTCGGGCCGGGGCGCGTCGCGTTCCGGCCCATTTCTTTTTTCGCCCGTGTTTCTTCGCCTCCGCTTCCGCGGACCGATGGCGCGTGCGCTTCTCCCGGAGATCACCATCATGATTATCCAGCTTGCCGCGGGCCTCGACGCCCGCGGCGCCGATGCCGCCCGCAAGGCAGCCGGCCTCCATAGCATCGCCCTTGCCATCGCCGATCATCTTGCCCGCGCCGGCACGCTGTCGCGACAGCATCTCGCCCGGCTGATGCGCGAGACCTTCGGCGCCGACGACGCTTCCGGCGCCTGGTCGATGCGCGACGCCTATGACGCGCTCGAAGCCGGCCAGGTGCTGTTCCTGCAGGGTCATGAGGCCTCGCCGCTGGCGCTGTCCGAGCCGGCCGCGATATTGCGCGCGCTCGCCGATCTCGAACGCGGCCTGCCGACCCAGACCTATCGTTCCGAACATCAAGTCGATTTCCAACAGTTCAGCACGCCCGCCGCGCTCGCCTGGCTGACCTCGCTCTGCGCGCGGGTGACGGCGTCGGATGTCGTGCTCGAGCCGTCTGCCGGGACCGGCATGCTCACCATGCTCGCGGCGCGCGCGGGCGCGGTGCTGCATCTCAACGAACGCGACGCCCAGCGCGCCGACCTGCTCGCCTATGTCGCGGGCCAGCCGGTGACCCGCTATGACGGCGCCTCGATCGACGACTGGCTGCCGGCGAGCTTCGCACCCGACGTCGTGCTCATCAATCCGCCTTTCTCGCGCAGCGAGGGCCGCGGCCGCGATCGCCATGCCGGTGCCCGTCATCTCCGCTCGGCGCTGGTGCGATTGCGCGAGGCTGGCCGCTGCGTCGCGATCATGCCGTCGAGCTTCACCGCCGATGGTCCCGGCCGCACCGGCTATGCGTCGGTGCGCGAAGTGGTGTGTCCGCGCGCCGAGATCGACGTCCTCGGCGACGTCTATGCCAAGCACGGCACCAGCGCGCGCATCCGGCTGCTGATCTTCGACAAGGGCTGGACCGGCGAGACCCGCCGCATCCTGGCCGAGACGCTGGCTGACGCTCTGCCGCACGTCCTCGCGCTGCCCGAGCGTCTGGGGCCATCCACGCCGCCCGCGACGCCGGCACCCGTCGTTCCTCCCAAGCCGGTCTGCACCCGCAGGCCGGCTTTTTCGATGTTCACCAAAGGGACTGCGCCGCGCCCGCTCGCGCCGCCGGTCGTCGCGAGCGTCGATTCCGCCGCGCAGCCGGTAGAGTTCATCGTGCGTAACGAGCCACTGCCGATCGGCGAGACGGCGGGCATCTTCGCGCCCTGGCGACTGTCGCGCATCGAGATACCCGGCGCGGCCGAGCATCCCGACGAACTGGTCGAGACGCTGGCGATGGCCTCGGTACTGCCGCCGGTGCCAAGCTATGGGCCAGCCCTGCCGCCGGGCAGCTTCGCGGCGCTGTCGAGCGCCCAGCTCGAAACCGTCCTGCTCGCGGGCAGCGCGTTCGCGCGCGATCTGCCGGGCCGCTATCTGCCAAACGAGGCGGGCGACCAGCTGTTCGAGAAAGGGGGAGGCCATGTCTATCGGCAAGGCTTCTTCGTCGGCGACGGCACCGGGGTCGGCAAGGGCCGCGAAGCCGCCGCCTGCCTCATGGACCAATGGTGCCGCGGTAACCGCCGGCATGTGTGGATCTCGCTCAATGGGCCGCTGTTGGGCGATGCGCGCAGGGACTGGGAAGCGCTTGGCGGCATGGCCGTCGACATCCAGCCGCTCGACGCGATCGGGCTCGGGCAGCCCATCACCCTGTCGGCGGGCATATTGTTCCTGACCTACAGCACCTTGCGCTCGGTCCGCGACAAGGGACCCTCGCGCCTCGACCAGATCCTCGCCTGGCTGGGCGACGACTATGAAGGACTGATCGTCCTCGACGAATCTCACGCGCTCGCCAATGCCGCGCCGTCGGCCAGCGATTTCGGGGATGCGGTCGCCTCGCAACAGGGGATCACCGGCCTGCGCCTCCAGAACGCCCTGCCACGCGCCCGCATCCTCTATGTCTCGGCGACCGGCGCCACCACGCCCGCCAATCTGGGCTATGCGCAGCGGCTCGGCCTCTGGGGCGCGGGCACCGCGTTCGCCACCCGCGCCAATTTCACCGCCGCCATGGAGAAAGGTGGCATCGCCGCGATGGAGGTCGTCTCGCGCGATCTCAAGGCCACCGGCCTCTATACCGCGCGTTCGCTCTCCTATGCCGGCATCGAATATGAGCCGCTGGAACATAAGCTAAGCCCCGCGCAGATCGCGATCTACGATGCCTATGCCGACGCCTGGCAGGTGGTGCATGCCGGACTCGACGCTGTGCTCAAGGCAACCAATGTCATCGACCGGGTCGGCGGCGACACGCTGAATGCTCAGGCCAAGGGCGCGGCGCTGTCCCGGTTCGAAAGCTCCCGCCAGCGCTTCTTCTCCGCGCTATTGGTGGCGATGAAGATGCCGACGCTGCTGAAGGCGATCGAGGCCGAGCTGGCGCAGGGCCATGTCGCGGTCGTGCAACTCGTCTCGACCTCCGAGGCGATCCTCGAACGGCGGCTCGCGGCGATGTCGCCCGACGAACGCGCCAATTTGGATTTGGACTTGTCTCCCCGCGACGTCCTTGTGCGATATTTGACCGACGCATTCCCCATCCGGCAGATGGAGGTCTTCAAGGACAATAGCGGCGAGGTCCGCTCGCGCCCCGCCAGCGACGCGGACGGCAATCCCGTGCTCAGCCAGGAAGCGGTCCGCGCCCGCGATGCATTGATCGAGAAACTGTGCGCGATGCCGCCGGTCGCGACCGCGCTCGACGAGCTGATCCGCCACTTCGGCACCGACCGGGTGGCCGAGGTCACCGGCCGCTCGCGCCGCATCGTCACCGATCGTTCGGGACGGCAGAAGATCGAACGGCTCAGCCCGCTGGCCCGGATCGCCGACACCAACGCCTTCCAGAATGGCGACAAGGAGGTGCTGGTCTTCTCGGGCGCTGGCGGCACCGGGCGATCCTATCATGCCGATCGGGGGTGCAAGAGCGCCGGGCGACGCCGCGTTCATTTCCTGCTCGAACCGGGCTGGCGCGCCTCGGCGGCAATCCAGGGTCTAGGCCGCACGCACCGCACCAACCAGACGACACCGCCGATCTTCCGACCCGTGACCACTGACTGCAAGGGCGAGCGCCGGTTCATCAGCACCATCGCCCGGCGGCTCGATGCGCTGGGTGCATTGACGCGCGGCCAGCGGCAGGCCGGCAGCCAGAACCTGTTCGACCCGGCCGACAATCTGGAAAGCGATTACGCCAGGGACGCGCTGCACCAATGGTATCATCTGCTCCACGCCGGAACGCTCGCCAGCACCACGCTCGACGCGTTCGAGACAATGACCGCGCTCAAGCTGACCCAGGGCGACGCCGGCGAACTGCTGGAAAAGCTGCCGCCGATCCAGCGCTGGCTGAACAGGCTGCTGGCGCTGCGCATCGCGACGCAGAACGCCATCTTCGAGGAGTTTTTCGCGCTGATCCAGGCGCGCATCGATGCGGCGCGCGAGGCGGGAACGCTCGATCTCGGCGTCGAGACGATCCTTGCGCGCAAGGTCGAGCTGCTCTCCGACATCGTGATCCACCGGGATGAGGTATCGGGGGCGGAGACGCGACTCCAAAAGCTCCAGTTGCATCTCAAGCGCAACGTGACCGGGTTCGAGCGGCTGATGAGTGTGTGGGGCGAGACCGACGACATCGCGTATCTGCGCAACTCTCGCTCAGGCCGGGTCGCCTTGCGTGTGCCCTCCTGGTCGACGATGGACGAGGATGGCCAGCCGATCGCAATGTGTCAGCTCATCCGGCCGACGGGCCAGGATCGAACCCGGTTCGAAAGCCTTGCCCGCAGCTTCTGGCAGCGGATCGACAAGAACGCGTTCGAACAGTTCTGGCGTGAGGAAGCCGATCAGGCGCGCGAACAGGTCGAGATCGAGACCGTCCATATCGCCACCGGCCTGCTGCTGCCGGTCTGGAACAAGCTGCCCGAGGACGATGTGCGGGTCTGGCGGATCGTCGACGAGGCGAGCGGCCAGGCGCGGCTCGGCCGCATCATCTCCGCCGAAATGCTCTCCGAAACCGCCGCCAGCTTCGATGTCGCCGACGCGGTGAAGCTCTCGCCTGCCGACATCATCGCTGCGGCGAGCGGGATCGACGGTGCCCCGATCGACGCCTTGCCCGGCGCGCGGCTCTGCCGGGTGCGTGTCAATGGCCAGCAGAGGCTCGAGATCCGGGACTATCCCTATGAGCGGCTCGACTGGTTGAAGTCACTTGGCGCGTTCACCGAGATCATCAGCTTCCGCACCCGGTTGTTTCTGCCGCCGGATAAGGCTGAAACCATGCTGGAGCGTATGTCGGCGTTGTGACTGGCAACCGGCGGGGCGGCTTAGCGGCCGCCCTCTGTCCCACCGCGGCGTCGCAGTTCGTCGCCCACAGCGCGGCCGTCTCGCGTGCAGGCGGCCACAACGCGATCGTAGCTGCGCCGACCGGCCGTGCAGACCAGTCGTCGGCCCATCGCCAGCTGGCGGAGCAGCGCCTTCGCGCGTTGTCCGCCGCGTTCGTTCAGCTCCGGGGCGTTGAAATCCGCTAGGCGGACCTCGACCCAGCGATCCGGTTTACCCTTCGGGCCGATGCAAAGGCTATCGCCGTCACCGACATAGCGCACCACGCCGCTGAACACGGTGCCCCGCGCCGGAAGCGGTGCGGTACAGGGATCCGCGTGCGCAGCCGATGGAAATGCCACGAGAGCCATTGCGAGCAGCGCCGATCGAACGGTCGCTCGACGGTTGGGCCTCACGCGGGCGGCGTCGCCTCGCCTGCTTTCCTGCGCGGGCGGCGAACGGCGGGCGCCTTCGCGGGCTTGGTGGCTTTTGCAGGACTTGCGGCTGGGGCCGGCTCAGGCGCTTTCGTCGCCGCCTTGCGACCGAGGCCGATCTTGTGCGCCAGCGCGCGGCGTTTCTCCGCGTAGCTCGGCGCAACCATCGGATAGTCGGATGGCAGATTCCACTTCGCGCGATAGTCTTCGGGGGTCAGCTGATAATGCGTCATCAGGTGACGCTTGAGCATCTTGAGCTTTTTCCCGTCTTCCAGGCAGACGATATAGTCAGGCTTCACCGATGCGCGGATCGATACCGCCGGTTCGGGACGGACTTCGATCGGCGCCTGCGGGGCGCCAAGGCCGCTAAGCGCGCCGTGAATGTTCTGGATCAGCAAGGCAACATCGCCAACCGCCACACTGTTGTTGCTGACATGGGCCGCAACAATATCGGCGGTCAAAGTAACCAGTGTCGCTTGCCCGTCGGTTGTCTCAGTCATTGGTTAATCCTTCTCGAAACAGGGAAGCGCCGGTGGGCCTGTCGCTATCGCTGTTCATCGGCATTGTGAAGCTGAACTTGCTTCTCACCCCGCTTCAGATGCTGCCGGATCAGCAGCAATTCGGATCGGCCCGGTCTGGAGGGAAGGGAGAAGGTGAATGGTGGGTTCGTGCCGGGCAAATGCGCCGGGGCGCGGAGTCCCAATCCTCACCAGACAGGAGTTATCCAGATGGCAATGCTTGCCCAGGCTTCCGCTTCCCCGGCAGTAGGAAGCTACCGCGTCGACGTCTCGCGCGGCAAATCCAATAGCCGCGTCTCGTCCGAATGGTTCAACCGGCCCGACGATGAACGCTTCCTCTCGCTCGGCGACCTCTACGACAGCGTTCACCGCCGCGCGGATCGCGCGCACACCCAGATCGTCGAAAGCCGCTCGATCCGGGTCGAGGCCAGCCGCGACCAGCCCGAACGGCTCGCCCTCATGCTGCCCGGCAACGACCGCCCGATCGCGCCGACCAACTGGTCCTTCGGCCAGGCGTGCAGTCTCGTCGGGGCGCCTGCGTCCTATCTGCGCAACCTTCCCGCCGCGCTTGCCGGCATCAATCTTCAGCACGGGCTACTCCATCACCGCGGCGAACAGGTGAAGCTCCTCCAGACCGATGACGGCCGCACCGAACTGCGCGCGATCACCGGACCCGACTATGGCCGCATCTGGGATCACGAGCTGGTGTCGGCGGTTATGCGCTTTGCCGGCAACGGCACCGGGGACACGCGCTGGAAAGTGCCCGGCGTGCTCGACTGGGCGACGCATCAATACAACCCCTATGTCGACGTCACCAAGGAGACGACCACGCTCTATGCGTCGGACCGGGACGTGTTCCTGTTCCTCGTCGACGACACCCATCCGATCGAAGCCGGCAAGCTCTCGAATGGTGATCCCGATCTCTTCTTCCGCGGCTTTTATTGTTGGAACAGCGAGGTCGGGGCCAAGACGCTCGGGATCGCGACTTTCTACCTACGGGCGGTCTGCGCCAATCGCATCCTCTGGGGCGTCGAGCATTTCGAGGAGATCAAGATCCGGCATTCCAAGTTTGCCGCCGGACGCTTCGCCCAGCAGGCCGAACCGGCGCTCGCGCATTACGCCGACGCCTCGCCGCGCGCGTTCATCGACGGCATCCGGTCGGCGCGTGAGCGCGTCATCGCCCGAACGGACGAGGACCGCACTGACTTTCTGCGCAAGCGCGGCTTCTCGAAATCCGAGACCACGAAGATCATCGAAACCGTGCTCAATGAGGAAGGCAAGCCGCCCGAGAGCGTCTTCGATTTCGTCAGCGGCATCACCGCGCTCGCCCGAACCAAGACCCAGCAGGATGGCCGGCTCGAACTCGAAGGCAAGGCCCGCCAGCTCCTCGAGCAGGTTCGCTGATCGCGCGCTTCCACCTGGCCGGCGCTCGACTTCGACAGGGTCGGGTGCCGGACATCCCCATGGAGACATTCCGATGGCCGATTATTTCACCTCCATTGCATTCGAGATCGCGGTGAGCGCGGCGGAAGCCGATCTTCTGAGCGAATGCTTCGAAGTCTCGCACACAATTGTCTGCGGTTTTCCCGGACGAGAGGAAGACGGGCTTGACGCGGCAAAGGGCTACTACGCCGAATGCAGCGACGCATTCCATGCTGCATTTCCGCCACTCGCACAGGAAGAAGACCCGTTCGCGGGATTCCTGCAAATCTGGACCGACCCGGACTTTCCGACCTTCGACGCCGATCTCTCGATCGAAGATGATGCCGATGGGATGCGCAAACGCGTTTTCATCCATGGTGACTGCGCAGACGTGGCTGCGATCGCCTCCGGAATCCAAGCGATATGCCTCTCGGCCTTGCCCTTCGGGTTCGAGTGGTCGACCAGCTGCTCGCGTGCCCGTCCCGGATCGCGGGGCGGCGGCTATTTCGTGATCACGCCCACCGAAATCCTGGGGGCGGCACGGAATGGCTGATGAGCGAAGCCCTCAAGGCGTTGCCCAACGAGCCGGCAAAGACGCTCGATTTGCCGATCATGACCAGCGCCAGCGCCGCGAGCATGGGATTTGCTCCGTTCAACGACGTCCCGACGCTCCCGATCGACATACCGGACGGCGGATTCACCGTCAGCGCCAAGTCGAGCGAGGGGCTGCGCGTCACTTTCTACTTCGGTCCCTATCGCACCGATGGCCCGCCGCGCTTTGTCGATATCCAGTATCACGAAGCCGGAATGACCGTGCCGGACGGCGGAGGGGCTCCCGCGCCCGTGTTCGACATGCTGACGATCGCGGAAAAAGGCCGCCATCCTTACGACAGCCGCAAGTCCGCCATATCGGACAAGCCGTCGATCGCCGTCCTGCTGCTTGATCGCCCCGACAATCCGGCCTGACGCGCTGGTCCACCCACCATCATGAAACCCACGAGACCCGGCCATCGCGCCGGGTTTCGTGCATTTGAAGGATATGATCCATGCATAGCGAACCGAGTTCGGCGGCCGCGTCGACCGCGCCTCTCTACAGCCAGGTCACGTTCGATGACCGCGGCAACTTCCTCTACCAGGGTGATCTCCAGCGGCCGGGCGAAAGCCTCGCCGCGATCGTCGCCCGGCTCGAACCGCATCTGCGCGTCTCTTTCCCCAACGCGCGCTTTGCAATTCTCACGCAAAGCTTCTCCGGCGGTCGCAAGATCATCGCGGAGGTTCTCGACGCGCCCGAGGACCTCACCGGGCGGGACGCGCAAAACGCCTTCATCGTCACGGTCAAGGATCAGATCGAGCGCTTCGGCTTTACCCGTTCGAACATCTACCAGGACTCGCACCACTGCGCCTTCTTCTGCGAGGTCCGCATAGGACAACCCTATTGGGCGGCGTTGGCTGACCGGCGCGGATCAGGCAGCACGGTCGCGAGCATCGTATCGCTCGCCGCGTTCAAAAGGCGGGTGAAGCCAGGCGACCAGCTGAAACTCATCAGCGCACCGGGCTGGCATCGCGCCATCGGAACCACGCGGACCATCAAGGCCGTTCGGTCGAAAGATATTATCCTTGAGGGATCGAGCTATCTCACCCTCCCGCGTGCGGCGCAGTTTGCCTGTGACGGCACGCTGGTGCGGATCGCGATCGGCACCGAGGACCGTCCGGACGCTCATCTCTTGTACCAATGGCTCCCCGCCAAAGCGGCCTGAAGCCAGTCGTCTCGCTTCCAGCGTGACCGGCCGGGCACGCCGGATTCTCACCCCGCGACTGCGGGCCATTCCCGGCCATATTCCACCGAGGAGTAATATGATGAAAATTGACGAGATCGACACGGCATCGCCGGAACAGCTTGCTCCGATCCTGCATGCCGCCCTCCAGCGTTTGGGGCAACTCGGACGCACAGGCGCCGTCGCGCTCGCGGCGCTCGTTGGCGACGATGACGCCGACTTCGACGAGGCATCGGGCTGGATCGAAGACATCGCTTCCGGCGGGCTGCGCCGCTGAAGCCAGCAAGCATCCACCGACGCGAGAAGCCCGGCCACCGCGCCGGGCTTCTCATAGGCGCGCCCGCGCCGATCATCTCCCGAAAGGAATAGCCATGACCACCTCAGCCGCGCGCTATCGCGTACTTGAGCAGATCTACGACCTGCTCTCGAACTATCTCGTCGACGAATGCCCGGAAGATGAGCATTGGGAAGACTTCGACCCTGAAATCGACGGCCTCCGCACCACGGCAAGCGACCTGCTGGGCGCCGAGGCAGTGTCGCTGGCGGCAGCTCCAACCGAGCCGACTATCTTCTCCGTCGAGATCGAGTTCGTCAGCGGCCAAGAGCGCTTCGCCTCGGAGACCTACCGTATCGAGGCCTATGATTGGAGCCAGGCAAAGCGGGTCGCATTCGATCTGGCATCCGGCAGCGTCTACAATGACGAGCAACGCATATCGGATTTTGCCCGACGCGCGATCGACCGGACGCTCTCGGAGCCGGCCCCGCCATGCGACGAAGATGTCCAGTCGGAGGCCTCGACCCGTCCCGATCTGGATGCCCGCGCCGCAGCCGCGGTCTCGTCACGAAAACGCAGGCAATGACCACGGGCCTGCGAGTCACCTTGTCCAGGACCGAGTTGGACACGCTCCTGACCCTGCTGCGACACAGCGCGGCGCATCCATCGGGCGATCGGCCGTGGCTTCTGTCCGGCCGGCAGGCGACTCTAGCTCCCACGATCGTCGACCAGCTTGAAAAGGGACTGGTATCGCTCCGCTTGAAACAGGCTAAAGCGCGATCAAGGCGTGAAGCCCCGCGGCGGGAGGCCGAGCGCCGAGCGGCCCGCGAACATCATGCGTCGATCGACGGATATACGGTCTGGGGCATGTCGGGTGATTGGGCCGATATCTCCGACGATCCCGACAGGCGCCAATGGGCCGATCTGTTCCACCTGGACACCGTCCCGAGGACGCAGGGTGAAATCAGACGTGGCGTTTGGCGGATCTTCATCAGCAAAGGCCGGATCGGCTCCGAGGATTCCGTCGTCCTGCCCGGCGACTGCACCCTGACCGCGGACCGCGACGAGATTGCGGTTCTGGCCAGCCGGATCATTTCCTCGCATGCGCCATAATGGTTCGCCGAATTCCGCCGTGCCGCCGCGTGGAGGGAAGGTGGTGGTGAAGGGCGTGCGGCGGGATGTCCGTCGCCCGACCGGAGACCTGTCCATGCCAAACACTGTCCACCTGCCGCAGCATGCCGCGCTTGCGGTGCCCGAGCACCTCGCTGCCTGCGTCATCGCCCTTACGGCAGCCGAATATGAGGCCGCGACGATCCTGGCCTTCGATCCTGAGGCCAATATCTCTCCCGCCGCGCTGCAATCGGCACAGTCCTACGAGGACGACGCCCTTTACGGTCTTGCAGCCAGCCACTTCGAAGATGCCACATGGCGCCGGCTCGCCCGCGCCTGCGTCAGCGATGCCGATCATTACGATGACGCTCAATGTCTCGCGGTCTTCCTCGCCGAACGCTCTGACCCATCCATCGACAGCGCCGCGATGATCCAGGCCAGTCGATGGAGGGAAGGAGGTCGGGGACGGTGAGGCGCGATGGCCGTTATCGGTCGGATCAGCGCCTCGCTTTCTCTTACGACGAGGTGACTCATGGAACTCATTACCGCCGAAATCCGCGGAGCCCTTCTCGCCAATGGCCGGCGCGCCGCTCAAGGCGAGGATATCGACCCCTTGCCGGTCGTGAAGCTGTTCACGCCCGACGCCAACGCGACATGGCTTCTCACCGAGGTGGATGTCGAAGATCCGGACTTGCTGTTCGGCTTATGTGATCTTGGCGTCGGCAGCCCGGAACTTGGCTGCGTTTCGCTTGCCGAGCTTCAGCATATCCGCGGCGCGACCGGCATGTCGATCGAACGCGACCTCTGGTTCGAGCCCAAACAGTCGCTCAGCGCATATGCCCGCGAAGCCGTCGCCGCCGGCTATATCTCGGCCTGAGCGTCCACCTCGCAAGATCAGTTTTGCGAACCCGAGCCGATGGGCTGGCCGCATCGCGTGCCGGCCCTCGTGCCCGTGGGAGCGCCGACAATAGCCTAGGGCAAATGCCATGCACATCGAACTGCGCAATATCGAATATAGCGAGGCGCTTTCGATCGATTCCACCGCTTACGCCGCGGAGGTCTGGATCGACGGCGAACTTGCCTTTCGCGCCCGTAACAGCGGCACTGGCGGCGCCGACTTCATCACCCGGCAAGGTCGCCGGACGGAAGACGAGGTGAGCGCCTGGCTCAAGGCGAACCGGCCGCGACCCGTCATCGACGGCGTCCGCATCGATCATGATCTGGAATGGGAAATCGGCCTGCTGCTGAACCGGGCATTGGAACATCGGCGTCTGATCGAGCTGATGCAGACCCATCTGGTGACGATCGAGCATGGGCAGATCTATCAGTATCCGTTCGGTCGCTACGCCCGCGCCAACGTGCGCCTAGCCGTGCTGCGTGCCAATCCCGACGCCATCATACTGAACGACGCGGGTGAAGCTGGCTTGCACATGGCCCTCGACATCCTAACCGCCAACCATTGAGCCGACCGGACCATCGCCTAGGTCGGCCGGAAGTTTGGTCAGCCCACCAATCTCGCCACCCTCGATTCAGGGAGCATCTCATGTCCCGCAACTCGCCCCTACGGGGAAGGCTCGCTTCGTTCGAGCACGCCTATGCCGTCGCCGTCCAGAGGCGCCGGGAAACCGGCCGCTATCAGCTCGTGGTTCGGACGAACAATCCGACGCAACCCTTCCGTGTCACGAGCACCTCTCCCGAACCCGATGAAAATCTTCTGCTCCAGGTCGCGTGAAAATCGACCGATCAAAGAAAGGACCACCACGATGTCGACGAACGCTACGAACAAGGCAATGGTCCGTCCTGTTTGCCGCAACTGCGGAAGCAGTGAAATCGTCCGTGATGCCAGCGCCCGGTGGGATGTCACTGCGCAGGACTGGTCACTCACCGGCGTCTACGACTGCACATTCTGCGACAACTGCAACGGTGAAGGCGACAGTTTGGCCGAATGGATTGAAGCAGAGAGCACTAGCCCTGCCAATGTTCATCGTGACCACGCCTGAGGAGGATATCCATGGCCAATCGTGTTTCAGCGTCGATCGAATTGGGCGGATCGCTCACTGCGACCGACTATATCGAATTGTCGGAGATCATTGCCAGTGAAGGCCTGTCAATTGAATGGGACGGCGAACCCTTCGAACCTGATCATCGCGTTGCCGGTGCGCGGCTCAGTCTCTACGCGCATGAAGTCGCGTGGGGGCGGTTCGAAAAGCTCGAGACGTGGTGTGTTGAAAAGCGCCTGGTCTTCGCCAGATGGTCCGGCGCCTATGCCGGCGAATGGGGAGCCGAACGTGTCGTGTTTACGGGCGATGGCGCACCTGTATCATTCGCAGCGGATGAAGACGACACTGTCGTGATCAACCGTGGCACGGTCGAAAAGCTCGCATCGCTGGACGCAATCATCGCATACTTCGATGCGGCTGACGTTCGAGTTCCGCCACTGGTAGTCGAGGGGGACCCGAGCGAGGCACCTTCAGCGCAAATCAGCAATCCAACATCCCTCCAAGGTCCGCGTATCGGTCCTGCATAAGTGCATGTTGGATCGGGTGAGGACAGGCCGACAGGAAAGGACACGTCCAGCGCCGCAAGGGTGACCCCGAATGCTGAATGCGCTGGAGTCCAGCAGTAGCCCAACAGGTCCGTCAATCGCCGGCATCCCTCAAGCGCCCTTTGGCGGGAGGGGGAGGATGGATGAAGGCGGCGGTCTTCAGAGGAAGGCTGCGGATCGCGAGATGCCGCTCAATCCAGCAGCAGTTTCGATTGATCGTCACATGCTGCTTCCAGCATCAGGATCTTCATCATGCGTCTCACAGATGACCTCGCCGCCCGCAGACGGCTCTATACCTTTCCATTACCGACGGCGCCGGTGGTGGTGTTGATCGACATTCCCCGCCACTATGCCAGCGAGTCTCTTCCGCTCGGCCGATTTTATCCCATCATCGTCGAGACGGCGGAAGAGTTGGTCGAACTCGAAACTTTTCTGACAGCCGAACGGTCTGAGCCCGTCCCACCCGACCTGCTTGCGCGGCGTCCGAGCCACCTGGCCGCAACCTGCATCACCTTCTTCCAGTATTGCCCATCGGAACCCGGTTGGCCCTGGCTGCTGCTCTGCCATTGGCCCAAGACCTATACCCAACAGGTCGAGGAAGATGGCGAGATGCTGGCCCGCGATGCCTACACGATCGAGATGTTCACTGGGCAGTCGCAACTCCTGGCGGCGACCGCTCAGTTTGCCCGGATCCTCGGTTCAGAGGTCCGTATTCAAACCGTGCCCACCGAGGGCGTCGCCGCGGGCTACGCCTGACTGCATCTCCAATGGTTCCGGCCAGAAGCCGGTGAGTTAGACCGAACGGTGCTTCGCGTTCTGACGTTCCCGCGCAAGATCGAGAGCGTGGGACAGACGCATGGCAACCACGCCGTCCTCGGGGTCAACGAGGAGGTCCAGTGCCTCCTCCATCAACGCAATGGCCCGTGTCAGACCATCGGGTTCCTGATTCATGATCGTGCCCTTCCTCAAATCGCTCAGCCGGCTGGCACCCTCTACCAGAGAGGGTGCCGGCCCCTGAGCCGGACGATCGAAAACGCGACGATAGACGCGTGCCTGAACCTTTAGCTGCGAACAGCCTGGACATGCGCACAGGCCATCCGGCCGCGAAAAGCCATGCAGCCAGCTCTATCGTTCAGAGTTTCGACACTCCGGCCCACCACCGGCAGGCCGCGCTCCTATAGGCAGAACCCGGTTTGCTGCCAAGCGAACCGGGTTCAGGAATTCAGATTATCAAGCGGGGGCGCCTGGACCCGCTATTGGGGCACCCCAAATGAGGTCGATCAGCTCGATGCCAGACGCGCGGATTGCACGGGACGGAACATCTCCGCCCGGCTCTTCATCAGATCGGTGAGCCAGCAAAGATGCGACGCAGCGTCCGGGAGAGGGAGTTCGGCAACCGTATCGAACAGCGCCCGCTGGTAGGGAGAGCTCCGATCGAGAATGTCCCTAAGCCCCAGCCGGGCTGGACTCTCCTCGTCGACGATTTGTGCATTAGCCTCTCGCGCGGCGTCGAGAAACGCCTCTGCAAGCTCTTGCGCCTCGTAATAGCCGCCGTCGAGACCTTCGGACCGCGCAACATGCGCCAGCTTGCGGCGCACGAACACGATCTCAGGGTCACCTGTTGCGTCATCGAGCGGCAGGTTGAAGTCGAAATCAGCGAGATATTTTTCGATCATAATGCACCCATGCTTTCGGAGCGCATCAGAACATTTTGCGAACAAAATTACAAGCGGACAATCGCGCCGGTTGTCCCGGACAGGCGCAATTCGTGGTTGCCCATGGTCTCTCGCACCCGTTGGCGGCCTCCCCATCCGAAGCGCATGCGGCCACCTTGGCGCGGGGCGCGGCGAGGACGCCGCACCCCGCAATCACCGTCGAACCAAGTCGTTCATCGCATCCAGAGCCACCTTTCGCAGTGTCTCGGCGTGACGGAACCGAACCGCTGTCGCAAGGGCTGCCTCCGGGCAAGAAGTTCTAGGAGATAAGAGGCCTGTCGACGGAATTACTTGATCCAAAGGTGTCGACAGGCCTCTTATCTCCTAGAACTTCTAAAGCCCGCAGCGCGACGTCCCTTGCGCCATCGGTCCGGTCCCGCCCCTTGAGCCCCGGCGAAAGGCGGCTCCGGATGCGATGAACGACGCGCCAGGCCTCGTTCTCCGATGATCAGGCAGGAATGCCTCCGGCATGCTTTTCTTGATTGAGGGCCGCTATCGCGTCCTCTTTTGTGGCTCAGGCTCACCAGACACGATGAAATCGTGTCAAGAAAACAATCACATAGATGGAATGGAGCGGAGGAAGTATAAAGAAGGTGCGGAAGGGAAAGGCCCGGAAGCAAGAAATGAAGGAGTAAAGGACATGAATATCGGTGAGTTTAACTTGAAGAATGGCCGCCTTCTCGGTTGGATTGCCACGCACACGATCGATCTTCCCCGCTTGGGGTTGCGTTCGGTCGAAAGCGAAAACGACCAAGCCCCGGTTTACGAAATCCTCGCGCAGAACGTCAGCAACCGCTGGGTTCAGATCGGGGCGCTTTGGGAAGCCACATCGAACAAGACCGGCGAAATCTTCCTTCAGGGAAACATCGACGATCCATCGATGCCGGAACCGCTCCCCATCGCGTTGTTCGGCACGCGAGAAGAGGGCTTCAATGTCGCATGGCGCAGGCCCAAGCGGCGGGACGACTTCGCGCCTGTTACGCGCTCGAATGGTGACAGCTACCGCGACGAACGCCCCCGCAACGCGGGCGGCATGGGGGAAAGCACCGCTGATGACGGCGGGGAGTATGTCGGGCCGGACGCCACCCAGAAGCTGGACGACGAAATCCCGTTCTAACCCAAGCCAACGACGGGCCGGGGGAGCGCTGGAACGCTTCCCCGGACCCTGACCGATGCAAGATCAATGGAGTAAGCACCCATGAACAAGACCACGGCTAAGCGCAGCATTAGCAGCTTTACGGACCTGCCGGAACTCTACGCGGAGATGACGGCAACGGACGCCTTTGAAGCCTCGTTCGGCGATCCCTTGCCCCTGACCATCATCGAACCCGGCGAGGATGCGGGCGAACATTACATGCCCGACCCGCTCGCGGCACAGGCGGAATGTGGCGGCATCATTGCAGCCATGTTCGACCTGTTGACCGACACCCGGCTTGACCCGCTCGCCCCGGAAATCGCTTGGGGTTTCGTCAACAGCTTCCACTTTACCGCCGGAAAACTGGAACGGTCCGAAGACCGCCTGGCCGATACTATCCGCGACATGACGCGGCGGCTCGACCCCGGCGAAGTGTTCAACAAGGAGCTTGAAGACAAGCAACTTGAATGCCAGTCGCTTGCCGAGCAGCGCGCCGCAGTCGAAGCCATGCGCGACTATGCCGCCGCCATGTATCAGGCATGTTCGGGCCGCGCATGGACCCCGACGAAAGGCTCCAAAGCCTCCCACATCACGACCGCCAGCCAGATCAGCGCGCTAGACTTCCTGCGCGCCCGTGCCGAAAAGCGCCGCGACCGATACGAGCCGCAGGGTCCGGTCGTCGTCGTATCCGGGCCTACCGACTGGCACGATTGGGAAATCATCTGGAACCGGCTGGACGTCATCCATGCCCGTATCCCGCACATGGCGCTTGTCACCACCGGCCAGCGCACCGGAGTAGATGCCTCCGCCGCCTCTTGGGCAGCCCGCAACGGCGTGTTCTGCATCAGCTTCGATCTGCAAGGGCGCGGGAAAGGCAAGAAGCGCGCGTTCGACCGCAACAGGGACATTCTGGACTTGCTGCCAATCGAGGCGATCCTTTGCGAAGGCTCCGGCATCCAGAACCATCTATACGAACTGTTCAACCCCAAGTCGGGCGGACGGCGCGTGCCCACGCATGTCATCATGCGCGCCAGCCAGAAGGCCGCAACGCCCTTGCCCAAGACCCGCAGGCGCTTCGCCGCCTGACCCACCGCGCAAACCGCCAGAACATGGCCGATGCGGCTTCGCGCCGCATCGGCTTTTCTTGTGCAACAGGCCGCCGCCGCACCTGACGGCGCGGCGGCAAGGATCCCAAGAAAAGGGAGAGCGCACAGGGCGCGCGATCCCCGCTCAGGGGGAATAGTCGTGGCCCACGACATCCCCGGTCAGGACTTGGGAAGCGCCGCCTTGAGCGCGGCAATCGCGGTCTGCCCGTCCAACTTGACCAGAAGCCCGACCGCCTCGCGAAACTCGCGTTCCCCGATCGACTCCACCGGCAACGCGGTGACGATCGCGCCATAGCGTTCGCGCACGCGCCGCCGCGTCGTTTCCATTTCCTCAGCCAGCTTGCGGCTCTTCTCGGCCAGATCGGCGAGCCGCTCCCTATCGGACATTTTCGGCATGACAGCTTTCCTCATTCACTGCCGGTCCGTCCGCCGCCCGCCTTGTCGCATGACAGGCCGCGCGTCGCAATCGCCAGAGCATCGGCAAGAGAGCCGCCCGCACCATCATTTGGTGACGCAGCGACGCCGTCGCAGCGTGGCGAGGGACGCACGCCGCTTCGGCGTTTGTAATGCACCCTACGCACGGGTGCCTTGACCAGAAAAACACATATAAACAAAGCGTTGCCCTGGCAGACGTGTCAGCCAACAGGCATTGTCCCTGGCTGACACGTCTGCCGGCTCAGCGTGGGATATGCAAAAAGCCCAGCATTTCCTTGTCCTTCCGCTGGCAGACAAGTCTGCCACCTGCGATTTTCTTGTGATTTCGGGGCCTTTGGGCTATAAGGACAACGCTTCAAGACCGTCCAGGCGAAGCTCCATCGGAGCACCGCCTTGGCAAGAGTCACAATTCGTATCGACGACGCCCTCTATCTCCGGCTTCAACGCCGGGCGCGCAGCGTTGGCGTCAGCGTCGCCGAACTCCTCCGCCCCGCCATCGACCAGGCCGCCGATCCTCGAAGCGGCTATGTCTATACCACCCAGGACGAGATCCTGTCCGGCGTCATCCAGACGCTCGCCATCGTCGCTGCTTCGATCCGGCGGAGATCCCCGGAAACGCTCGAAGAGGGCATGGCCGACGCCAAGCAGATGCTCAGCGATCGCGGCCTGCTCCCACCGGAGGAGCGGTCATGAGCATCTTCCGCAACGATACGCTGGGATCATGGACACGGGGCGGTCAGGCCATCGTTCACAATGTCCGGATGACCACGCAGGTCTTCATCCAGACCATGCTCGCCGGGCTCGCAATCTGGGCGCTGGGAACGGCGTGGTATGCGTTCGAGAAGTCGACCGACTACCATCGTTTCGTCCTCGTGAAATTAGTCGAGGCGACCTTCAAGGAAGATGCCGCGCCGGGGACACATGATCCCGTCCGTTTCCGCACTCCAGAGGGGAAAGAATACTGGACCTCGGCCGACCGCCTTCTCGAATCCCCTATCGCCAAGCAGGCTCTTAAGAAGCTCGAAAAGGATCTCATTCACGGGGCCGCTATCGCCGGCGGTGGAGCGATCCTCGCCCTCATCTGGGCATGGTTCTACTTCACCCGCACGGGTCGGGGCCTGGGCTCCAACGAGTATATCCGCGGCGCCCGCTTCGGAACCACCGCGCAAGTCCGCCGCGCGCTCTGGCGGCAGAAGAAAGGGAGTTTCGCGATCGGCGGCGTCGCCATGCCCGATGCCTTCGAACCGGAGCATATTCTGATCTGCGGCGCTCCCGGAACGGGGAAGACCAACCTCATCACCACCATGCTCGAAGGCATCCGCAAGAGCGGCAAGCGCGCCATCGTCTATGACACCGCCGGGAGCTTCGTCGAGAAGTTCTACCGCGAGGGACATGATGTCCTCCTGAACCCCCTCGACCAGCGCACCGACATCTGGTCGCCCTGGGTCGATGTGCCGCGGGACTATCACTACGACCAGATCGCGGAGTCGACGATCCCCGACAAACATGGCGATCCCTTCTGGTCGAAGTCGGCCCGCGGCACATTGGTCGCCGTCTTGCGCAAACTCGCCCGGCAGCAGCACACCCTGATTTCGGTATTGCTCGAGCGCGTGCTCCGCTCTCCGGTCGCCGATCTCGCGGCCTTCGTCAAAGGCACCGACGCTGCCGCCTTCATCTCTTCGGAGGGGGAACGGACCTCGGCGGGCATCCAGGCCGAGCTGGCCTCGGTGATGCGCAGCTTTTCCTATCTCGACGACACCACCGACGGCTTCTCGATCCGCAACTGGGTCGAGAATGAGGAAGACGATAGCTGGCTGTTCATCACCGTGAAGGCGGACCAGCTCCCGTCGCTGCGTCCCCTTATCACCGTCTGGCTCGACATCGCGATCAGTGCGATCATGAGCCTCGCGCCCAACCGCGATCGACGCCTTTATTGCGTGATCGACGAGCTGCCGACGCTCCAGAAGCTACCCTCGCTCTCCGACTTTCTTGCCCGTGCCAGGAAATATGGCGGGTGCGGCATCCTGGGTTTCCAGAGCTACCCGCAGCTCGAAGCCACCTACGGCATTCAGGACGCCGCTGCGATCACCGGCTATTGCTCGACCTGGATCGCGCTGCGCGCCAACGACACCGCCACCGCGAAACATGTCAGCGAGAATCTCGGCCAGGTTGAGCAGGTCGAGGCCAATGAAGGCATGTCCTACGGCGTCAACGACATGCGCGATGGCGTGAACCTGTCGCGCATGCAGGTTACCCGCCCGCTAGTGATGCACACGGAGGTGACGAACCTGCCGAACCTGTCCGGCTATCTGCGCTTCGGGCGCAATCTGCCGGTCCTTCGCTTTACCGATCGCTTCAACCCGATCGCTACTATCTGCCCCGCCTTTGTGGAGCGTGTGACGCCACCCAACAGGTTGCCGGTCGGCGGTGCGATCATCGGCCAGATGCGGGCAGCAGCACAGGCGCGCGCCGCCGCTGCGCGGGACGCAGGCAACCGCCCACCTGATACGCCGCCAGCGCCGCCCCCTCAACCGGATCTGTTCGACGAGGAAATCGACCCGGCCGATGCGACGGGTCGTGAAGCCCCGTCCCATGTGCCGTCCGATGACAGCAAGGCAACGCCCGGCGAACCGGTCTCCGAACCGCCCACGCCAGATGATCCGGCCGGGCCTGTCACCTTCCTGGGGGCGGCGCGCGGTCGGATGAACGTGCCCTTGGAGGCGCACGCAAGATCCGATGGCCCCCGTGACCGGGCGAGGCCGGCATGATCCATCCCCGCCGCCTCAAGGGCACGCCCACCAATCTCGCGCGGTACTACACGATCGGCGACTACTATTCGAAAGGGAGCGACGAACACAGCGAATGGGGCGGCAAGCTCGCCGCCGAACTGGGGCTCGAGGGCAAGGTCGATCCCGCCCGGTTCGAAGAACTGCTGTCAGGCAAGGTCGGCGACCAGCAGCTCGGCCGCCGCCGCAAGGAAGGTGTCCAACACCATCCTGGCTGGGATTTCGCCGTCAACGCCCCCAAGTCGGTCTCGATCATGGCGCTCGTGCATGGCGATGAACGGATCGTCGCCGCCCACGAGCGAGCGGTGGGAGTGGCCATCTCCTATCTTGAGGAGAATGCCGAGCTGCGCCGCCGGGTCGAGGGCGAGATCGTCCACGAGACCACCGGCCGCCTGCTGTTCGCGCGGTTCACCGAACATAGCAGCCGGGAACTGGACCCCCATCTTCATACCCATGTCGTCGTCATGAACATGACGAATACGGCCCACGGCGAAAAGATCGTCAGCCTCGAAACCCGCGCCATGTTCACCGAGCAGATGGTCGCGGGCCAGGTCTATCGCAACGAGCTGGCCTATTCCCTGCGAGAGATCGGCTACGAGGTCGAGTTCGATCCCAGGCGCGGCCTGTTCGAGATCCGAGGCGTCCCCGAAGCGATGGTGCGCGACATGTCCCAGCGCGCCGAACAGATCGAGGCGCACGCCAGGGAGCATGGGCACGTCGGGCAAGCCCAGCGCGCGAAGTCCTTCTACGCCACGCGCCGGGCCAAGGAGAAGGTGGGGCTCGACGACCTCCATGCCCGTTGGACCGATCGCGCACGTCCCTGGCAGGCGGAGATCGACCGTGTCTCTGAACAGGTGCGTGAAAAGGGTGAACAATCGATCATCCCAGATCCCAGAACCGCCGCCCGCGCGGTGCTGTTTGGCATCCGCCAGACGGAAACGCACGAGGCGGTCAACAATCTTGGTCGCTACTATCGCACCGCGCTTGCCTCCCATGTCGGTGAAGTCCGGCTCGGCGAGGTGCGCCCCCTGGTCGCGGAGCAAGAAGCCAGGATAAAGCTCCTGCGCACGATCCGGCAAACAGGCGACCAGACCCTGCTGAAGGGGCGGACCAGCCTGCGTACCGTCCGGCTGGAACTGGCGCTGTCCGAACATTTGTCCCTCGCCATGGGAGATGCCGCGCCTGCGGCCACGCCGGAACGCCTGGTTGAAGCCGCGCGCGCCGCCGGTCTTACCGAGGCGCAGAGCGCCGCCCTGAACGGGATCGCGCTGGGCACGGACCGGTTGGTGGCCATCCAGGGGGTCGCGGGGTCCGGAAAATCCACGCTGGTAGGCGCGCTGGTGCAAGCCGTTCGGCCAGACCGGGAGGTAATTGCACTGGCACCGACATCGTCGGCGGCGGCCGATCTGGGTGCCAAGGCCCGGATCGAATCCCGAACGGTCGCGGACCTGCTCGCGACCGGCGGCCGCGACATCACCGACCGCCATATCCTCGTCCTCGACGAAGCGGGGCAGCTCGGCAACCGCCAGGCCATGCGCATGCTTGAGATCAGCCGGCATACCGGTGCGCTGTTGATTCTCATCGGCGACACCAAGCAGACGGGCGCGATCGAGCAAGGCAAGGCTTTCTGGCTTCTGCAGAAGCTCGGGATGCCAACCAACCTGCTGACCGAGTCAAGGCGTCAGGAAACCGATGCGATGAAGGATGCGGTCTCCCTGGCGCGCAAGGGAGACTACGCCGCCTCGCTCGGCGCGCTCGATCGCGTCACCACGGCGGCGACCAGCGAAGATCTGGCGAAGGATATGGTCGCGGCCTGGACCCGGCTCAAACCGTCAGGACGTGCCGCCACCAATATCCTCGTGCTCGACAACGCCACCCGCCTCATCGTCAACAGCCAGATCCGCGAAGTTCTGAAACGTGAGGGGGCCGTCGCTGCCGAGGACCGGCGGTTGGAAGTGCTGACGCCCTCCGGCATGTCGGATCAGGAGAAGCACTTCGCGCGCTTTTATTCGGGCGGACAGGTCGTCATGTTCAGCCGCGACAATGCGGGCCTCGGGATCGCTCGCGATGCCGAATATCGCGTCGTCGGCACTGGCCGAGACAGCAAGGGCCGACAGGTCGTTCGCCTTGTCGATCAGAACGGCCGGACCATCGCGTGGAATCCACGTCTCGGCAAAGCCGGCCACGTCAACGTGTTCATGGCGGAACAGCGCGACCTTGCCGAGGGCGACCGCATTCAGTGGCGCCTGGTCAACAAGGACCTTGGCCTCAAAAACGCCGAGCGCGGAACGGTCCAAAAGCTCGACGGAATGGTAGCGACGATCCGGTGGGATCGCGACAAGCGGGTGGAAACAGTTGACCTCGGCATCCACAAGACCTGGGACCATGGTTACGCGGAGACCGTCTATTCCGCACAGTCCAAAACCTATGCCCGCGTCTATGTGCTGGCGCCTGTCGAATCCGGGCTCGTCAACGGCCAGAACTACTACACCGCGATTACCCGCGCCCAATATGGCGTGAAGCTCTGGACCGAGAGCCAGGAGCGGCTCGCCGCGAAACTGGCCTCGCGCTCCGGCGAAAAGACATCGTCGATCGAGGGCCTCGGACGCCTGCGGACAGACAGCCATCGCGTGCGCGGGACTCGCCACAAAGATCGTCTCGATGAAGCGCGGCGAAGCAACGCCGAGAAACGAGATGTTCGCCTCTCGGAGCGCGAAGAGCGCGAACGGCAGACCCGCGAACGCGCCAACCGGGAGCCGCGCGGCATCGGCGAAATCCTTGCCAATCGTGCCCATGAAGGCGCGACCGCGCTCGATCGCTTCCTGCGCGGGACCCTCTCGCGCGGCCAGGACCAGGGCTCGGCTCGCACCGACACTTCCGAACGCACCGATCCCGCACCGCACACGCCGCAGCCCCAACCCGACCATGGTCATGACCATGGCGGGCATGACCGATAGGAACTCCCATGACCATGACGCAGTCCTTGTTGATCCTCGCACTCGTCGCTGCTTTTTTGCTGGTCTACCGGCATTATCGCGCACCGATCCGGCATCGCTGGCGCCGACGACAGGCCAGGGAAATGCTCAAGCAATTTTGCGGACGCGACCGTGATCAGCCCGCCGTCCTGCACTTTTCCCGTCTGCGCGGGATGGATGCCCTCGCGTTCGAGGAGCTGCTGCTCGAAGCGTTCGAGCGCCGCGGGTTCCGGGTCATCCGAAATCATCGGTATAGCGGTGACGGCGGCATCGACGGGCAGGTCGTGATCGCCGGCCGCACCTGGCTCATACAGGCGAAGCGCTACGCAAGCGCCATTCGGCCCGAGCATGTCCGCGACTTCGCGGCGCTCTGTTCGCGGCATGGCCAACCCGGACTGTTCATACATACTGGCCGCACCGGTGGGCAGAGCAGAGAGGCGCTCGCGGGCCTCACGGACATCGAAATCATTTCCGGACAGAGGCTGCTTGCACTCTTGACTGGTGCACCCTTTGCGGTCCCGAGCCGGACGAGCAGCGGACCGTCGGAACGCCACATGCTCGGTGGGTCGCGGCCGCGAGATCGTGGGTGGTCATCATGAGCGCCCGTCGCCAGCATCGCCCATTCTGGCTGCTATTCTATGCCGTGATGGCATTTGTAGTTGCTCCCACCGAAGCGACAGCAAAATCCTCCAGAGAAGATGACGTCCACATCGGGCGCTGCATCAAGGCGGCCGCGCGGGGCCGGCCATGGCTCGAACAAACGCTATGGGGCCTGCGCGACCAGGAAGCGGGATGGCTGGGCGCCGAGATCACCAACAGCAACGGCAGCCATGATCTCGGGCCGTTGCAGATCAATAGCTGGTGGGTGCCGCGCTTTGCCCGGCTGCTCGGCCGTGAAGAGCGACACATCCGCCACTGGTTGCGCTACGATCCGTGCTTCAATGCCGAGGCCGCACGCTGGATATTTCTCGCGGCTTTGGAGCAGACCGGCGACTATTGGAAAGCGGTCGGCGTCTATCACAGCCCGACGCCTTGGAGGCAGCGACGCTATGCCCTGCTGGTCGCGGGACATATGCGCGAGCGGTTTAATAGACGGTAAGGAACAGGCTCGACATAATTGAGATGTACGCCCGGCGATACCACTCCACTTTAAGCGCGCCAAAGAAGAAACCGATGACCGACCGCTCCCTGTTCCGATTCAGCCCGGAGGACGACTTTCCGCCCTTTCCCAGTGAATCGGCGCAGCGCCAGAGCCATGGTCTTGCCTCCTTACTGTCCATCCTGATCGAGGCTGCGCGATGCAACGTCATCGACGCGCCAGGCAAGGCGCCGGATGATCCCTCGATCGTCGATGAGTTCGGCCGGCTGGTCGAAGCGGCACACGGCTTCGAGATCGCGCCTGGTGTTCGCTTGGTCGACCATTTCTGGACCCATGGCGAGCCGTTTCGACGCGGCGAAGTCGCCGAGCGGCTGCGCGATAGTAGCAAGCATTCTGCCATGTCTGTCGATGGTTTCCTGGCGCTCTACGGAACCGACGTGGAGAGCCCGATACTATACGGCCCCAATATGATGCCCTTTCGGGTCAGGCAGGCGATCGAGATGCCATCAGGTATTCCTGGCCCATTCCTTGTTCTGGTCGGATGTCGATTAGCGCTTGACGGGTGCGCTGAAGCCCCACTCGCATACGCCCAGCCGATCTTCCATGGTCGCCGGTTCATGCCGGTGGCGTCCGAGCTGGAACGCGACGTTCTCCGGGCACTGGCGCAGCTTCAGGTGGCGCTCGACGCGCAGGGGGTTGATTGCAGGATCGAGCGCGTCATCGGGAAACCCGCCCGCCGAGATGCACCGACAATCGAATTGACCATTTCCCGGCAAGACAGCGTCATCCGCACGGTGCGGTTCGCGGTCCACGCCGATGAGACCATGGCGCCACCCTCCCGTGAGATCGGTTTTATCGTGACACCAGCGACATGGGCGGATGGTGGCTTTGTCACCTGGCTGGAACGGACGATCGTGCGATAGCGCATCAGCCTCCATCTGGACAACTTGTGCAGATTATCTATATTGGGCAGAAAGGATGTGCCCATGACTCACGCAACGCTCAGAACCCGCCGCGACGCTGTTGAAGCAGTCACGGAACTATTCCAGCAAAAGGTCGGCGCGGCCAGCATGGTGGCGCTCAGGGAACTGGCGGCGGCCCTCCAACGGCCGAGCCCGGTTGGCGATACGCTCGCGCGTGCGGTGGTTTCCATTCTCGACGAGACGCCTGCCGCGCGCAAGCTCCCTGGGAGCGGGCTCGGTGAAGTGTTGTCCCAGACCGATGCTGACGCACGGCTCGACACACTGACGGTCGATGACGAGAACGATGAATGGGCCGCTACCGAATTGCTGGGCGCCGGCGAGACGGCCGCACGGCTGGGTATCGCGCGAGCCTCCCTCGATAACTGGCGGCGCGCTCACAAGATTCTCGCCTTTCGAAAGGGCGTGCGCAATTTCGTCTATCCGGCGCGTCAGTTCGCGCGCCAGGGGCCGCTTGAAGGT
Source organism: Sphingobium sp. C100 (assembly GCF_000508185.1). Lineage (GTDB taxonomy): Bacteria > Pseudomonadota > Alphaproteobacteria > Sphingomonadales > Sphingomonadaceae > Sphingobium. The sequence continues at coordinate 54,733 of NZ_AYOY01000136.1, forward strand.
CTCGATCGAGTGCGCCAGCACTTCGATGCCGACGACACGGCATGGGAGTGGCTGGTGACGCCGAACCGGTTCACTGGCGGCATCGAGCCGATCGAATGGCTGCGCAAGGGCAAGGTCGATGACGTTGCGCACGCGGCCGAAGGCGCGCTTGATTACCAGTGAAACTCGACCTGTCGCGTATAGCGGCGCGGACCGCACCGCTGGATCTGAATGCCTGGCCGCGTATTTTCCCGGCCAGGCATCGCACGACGCCAACCGAGGCTGGGTTCGGCTCGAGCCGCTTCTCCAGCCCGAACGATCAGTTTCGTGTGCTTTATGCGGCGCAGAGTTTCCGAACTGCCTTTGCCGAGGCCGTCGTGCGCGATCGGTTTGTCGGAAAGCAGCGGCGGTTTCTCTACCGCCCCTATCTGGAGGAGCTTGTCGCGACGCAGATCAATACCATCCATCCACTCACATTGGTCGATCTCAGCGGGCCGGCGGCGTATGAAATGGGCGTCGATACCGATGCCAAGGGCGCACGAGCCCACCTTACCGGTCAGCGGTTCGCCGAGGCGCTGTACAAACAGACCAAAGCCGATGGCATTCTGTTTTCTTCGCGCCTGACGAACTTGCCTGCTGTGGCCATCTTCGATCGCGCATTTGGGAAGATTGCGGGCTCGTCTTCGGTGGATCTTCTTCGTCTCGCGGCAACCGCTGACGAAGTCGCTTGCTTGGGTATAACAATCAGGCGCCGTGCAATTAGAAGTAGTTAAGGAACTGGGATTGCTATTTATTTTTTCGGGTGATGCGATATATTCACGCGGAAGGAATTTGGCATGATCTCGATTTCGTCAACCAATGATCAATCTGCAAAAACCGCTGGGAATGCCCACCTATCGGCTTCCGATTGGCTCTGGAGGCCTTGGTACGCCAAGCTCTGGTGGTCTGCGATACCGATCTGGTGGGCGGGGATGTCCGTAGCCTCGGCGTTCGAGCCGCTATCCCGCTTCTACGACAGTGCCGCGGCGGGCTTTCTCAACGTCCTGTTTTTTCCGATGACGGCGCTGATGATCCTTGGGGTCGGCTATGTCCGGCACTGGCTGGATGGCTTTGTGCGGCCCGGCGCTTCAACGACGGCTGATTCGGTCGGCATGGACGCAGTTCGTCAGCGCGATTTCTATCGTGTTGACCCATCTGTCGACATCTTTGATCCAAGATCAGGGACAATATACATCGGCAATTCGGAGAACGAGACGCACGGCTAGCGCTTCTTGAAACTGCTATCACCGTCACCAGGGCTTCCATCGATATCGGTCGAAAAACGCCCGGATTTCAGGACGGATGATTGCTCGATGGATGTCAGCGGCCCGGTGATATCAAAGGTCTCACGACCGGAATCCGCATCGCCCAGATATCGGTTGCGCATGCCATCCGGTCCAAGAATCCGGTCTGAAAGCTCACGAGAGAATGTTGCCGCCGGATCGCTGGAACGTGCAGCAGCGCGCTCGGACGCCGCGATGGCGCTCCGAACGTCGTAATTGACGATATCCAATGACGACTGGGCGCGTTCACTGCTGATCCCGACGTCACTGCTATTGAACCCAAGTTGGCCACCTGCACGGCCAGAGGTGGAGCGATTACTCTGCGGAGCTTGGCTGCCTCCTCGGGATTGACCACGGCGTCCGGTGCCCCCCGACACCTCCGATTCCGAAGTGTCGACCGACCCGCCGATGTTAGCGCCTACTGTCGTACCCATCGTGACCTGATCCTGCGCGGATCGCGACAAGGACCGCTGCCAGCCCGTTTGCCCAATGATGGCTTGGACATCGCGCTGGAGCGTGTCGGCCACCTGTGGGTTGAGCCGCCAGTTACCGTGCCGATCCATCTCGAACCCGCCACGCAACCAGTTCTGCATCATGGCCTGGCCTTCGGCCCCGCCGCCCATAAAATGCTCGATCGTGTCAGGTCCGGCCTGCTTGCCGGCTTCGAACCGGGTGCTGGTGTCGCTGCGGGCGGATTGCTGGAACCCGACCGAGCTGGAAACCAGCACGTCGTTCTCGGCGAAGCTGAACCGCGCACGTCCGCCATTGGCGATCGCACCGAGCTGGCTCTCGTTGATGAGCCCGCCGCGCCACATCTGGGCAGCCGTCTCCGGCGTGAGGTTGAGGCTGAGATCGCCATTCTGCGCCATTGCGATCTCGCGCTTCGACATGTCGACTCCATGCTCTTTCAGGAGGCCTTGCATGCGCGTCAGCCGCTCATTCTCGACGATGCGGGTGAGCCGTTCGTTGCGGGCGCGATCGGCAATGCCGGCAGCGCCGCCCTCGGCCATGTCGGTCTGATTGCCAACGCCTTGGCTGAGCGTGCGGACGAAGCTGTCGAGTCGCGCCGCCTGGCGCACCGACATGCCCGCGGCGGCCGCGCCCTCTGCAAACCCCGCATTGTCGGCCTGCCGGCGCTGCTCGCCGATCCGCGCAGCCGAGCGGGTGCCGTCGTGACCGACCTCGCGCTGGGCATCGAGCTTGCCGGACCGTTCGGCAAAGTCATAGCCGGCCGCCTCGCGGGTGCGGCCGTAAACGCTCGTGCCTTCACGGCCTGCCTCGGCGGTCGCACCATCGGCCGTTCCGACCTGCACGGCGGCGTTATAGGTTTCGAGGGCGCGCAGAACCTGCGCCTCGTTGCGGCCGGTGGCGCGGGACAGCTGCGAGATCGCGGTGGAGCGCGCTTCGCCCGAAAGGCTGTTGATGAAGGAGGTGCGGCGGGACATCTCCTGCACCCCAATCCCAAGCATCGCGGCGGCATTGCGCTGCCCTTCGGTATTGCCGGTGCGGTGGGCCTGTTCGGTCCCGACATTGCGGCGCTCGATCCCGGCGACATTGTCACCGGCGAAGTCCCGACGGCCCTCCATCGCGCCGACCTGGACCTGCGCGCCGGTCAGGTCGTTGCGGAGCATCTGTTCCTGGTCGAAGGTGTTGGCGATCAGTTTGGCGAAGGTCGGATCGGCCGAGGCTTGCCCGATCACGGTCGAAGCCTTGAGCGCGGCATCTTTCGGATCATAGCCATTGCGCTCGAAGTGCCGCTGCGCGCCCTGCATCATCATATCGTAGGATCGCTGATCGCCGAACGCGCGCCATTGCACCATCTTCTGCGCGAAGGCGGCAAAAGCCCGCTCGCCCGACTGGCCTTCGCCAAAATAGCCGGTGCCAAGCGCCCGCAGCGCATCCTTCTCCGCGAAGTTATGGATCGAACTCGTCGCGGCATTGTCCCGGACCGCGCGGACGGTCGCGGGATCGGAGAGGCTGCGGCCGGTAAGCGCGGGCGAGAGTCCACCAAGCTCGCGCGCGGCGTCGAGCCCGCCCAATGCCGTGGCGGCCGTACCTGCCGCACCGCC
>NZ_AYOY01000137.1 GCF_000508185.1 Sphingobium sp. C100
GCGGCGGCGGGCGTCGGGGAAGCGGCGGCGGCAGCGCCTTCGTTCAGATAGGCGAGCAGCGCGCCGACCTCGACCGTGTCGCCTTCCTTGGCGATGATGTCGCCCAGCGTGCCGGCGACCGGCGCGGGCACATCGACCGCGACCTTGTCGGTTTCCAGGCTGACGATGGGTTCGTCCAGGGCGACAGCCTCACCGGGCTTTTTGAGCCACTGGCCGACGGTTGCTTCGGTAACGGATTCGCCCAGCGTGGGGACTTTGACTTCAGTGGCCATGAGCTGTCTCAGCCTTTCTTCTGGCGGCGGATTTCGGTGCGGACATTATGCCCGAGCGCGTCGGCGACGAGAGCGCCCTGTTCGGCGACATGGCGCTTGGCCAGGCCCGTGGCGGGCGAGGCCGCCGCCTTGCGGCCGGCATAGCGGGCGCGCATCGGCGCACGACCGGCCTTGGCCAACGCTTCCTCGATATAGGGTTCGACGAAGGACCAGGCGCCGTTGTTGCGCGGTTCTTCCTGGCACCACACGATGTCTTCCAGATCGGTCATGCGGCCGATGCGCTTGGCCAGGGCTTCGGTCGCGAACGGATAAATTTGTTCGATGCGAAGGATCTGGACATCGGTGTCGCCGGCGGCGTCGCGCGCCTCCATCAGGTCGTAGAAAACCTTGCCGGAACAGAGCACCAGGCGCCTGGTTTCCGCGTCGGGCGCCGCATTGGGGTCCGACAGGATGCGCTTGAAATGCGTTTCGCCCAGGAAATCCTCAGCCTTGCTGACCGCCATCTTGTGACGCAGCAATGATTTGGGCGTCATGATGATGAGCGGCTTGCGGAAGGGCCGCAGCATCTGGCGACGCAGGACATGGAAATAATTGGCCGGGGTCGTGATGTTCGCGACCTGGATATTCCCTTCGGCGCAGAGCTGGAGATAACGTTCCAGACGCGCCGAACTATGTTCCGGCCCCTGCCCTTCATAGCCATGCGGCAGCAGGCAGACGAGCCCGTTGGAGCGCAGCCACTTGGTTTCCGACGACGCGATATACTGATCGAAGATGATCTGCGCGCCATTGGCGAAGTCGCCGAACTGCGCTTCCCAAAGCACGAGGCTCTTGGGATCGGCGAGCGCGAAGCCATATTCGAAGCCCAGCACGCCATATTCGGACAGCGGCGAATCCAGCACTTCGAACCGGCCATGCGGCACCGTGGCGAGCGGGATATATTTGTTTTCCGTATCCTGATCGACCCAGACCGCATGACGCTGGCTGAAAGTGCCGCGCCCCGAATCCTGGCCAGACAGGCGCACGCCATAGCCTTCCGACAGCAATGAGCCGAAGGCCAGCGCCTCGCCGGTCGCCCAGTCGAAATTCTCACCCGACTTGAACATCTCAGCCTTGGCGTCGAGGACGCGCTTCAGCGTCTTGTGGACATTCTGGCCTTCGGGCACAGTGGTCAGCGTACGGCCCAGGCTGTCGAACAGCTTCTGGGAGATGCCGCTTTCGACCGTCTGCCGCGCGGTTTCCGCGTCGGCGGGCTTGTGCAGGCCCGACCAGCGGCCGGCGAACCAGTCGGCGGTGTTCGCCTTATAGCTCTTCGCCGCCTCGAACTCTTCTTCCAGATGATTGACGAAGTCGCCGGTCGCCTGGGTGACGAAATCATCGTCGACCAGCCCTTCGGCCTTCAAGCGGGCCGAATAAATGTCGCTGACCGGCGGATGCTGGCGGATTTTCGCATACATTTGCGGCTGGGTGAAAGACGGCTCGTCGCCTTCATTATGACCGAAGCGACGATAGCACCACATGTCGATCACGATGTCGCGATGGAAGGTCTGGCGATATTCCATCGCCAGCTTGCACGCGAAGGTGACCGCTTCGGGGTCATCGCCATTGACGTGCAGGATCGGCGCCTGAACGCCCTTTGCCACGTCGCTGGGATAGGGCGAACCGCGCGAGAATTGCGGGCTGGTGGTGAAGCCGATCTGATTGTTGACAACGAAATGGACACAGCCGCCGGTATTGTAACCGGTCACGCCCGAGAAGCCGAAACATTCCCACACGATGCCCTGGCCAGCAAAGGCCGCGTCGCCGTGGATCAGCACGGGCAGAACCTGCTCATGCCTGGCGAGGTCGTCGCGGAAGGTCTGCTGCGCGCGCACCTTGCCGAGCACGATCGGGTCGACAGTTTCCAGATGCGACGGGTTGGGAACCAGGCTCATATGAACCTTGACGCCGTCAAACTCACGGTCGGTCGAAGTGCCCAGATGATATTTGACGTCGCCCGATCCGCCGACATCTTCCGGGTTGGCGGTGCCGCCCGAAAATTCGTGGAAGATGACGCGGAAACCCTTGGCCATGACATTGGCGAGCACGTTCAGGCGGCCGCGATGGGCCATGCCGAACACGATTTCGCGCACACCGGTCGCGCCGCCATATTTGATGACCGCTTCCAGCGCCGGGATCATGGATTCGCCGCCGTCGAGGCCAAAGCGCTTGGTGCCGACATATTTGCGGCCCAGGAACTTCTCATATTGCTCGGCCTGGATGACCTTGGACAATATCGCCTTCTTGCCCTCGGGCGTGAAGTGGATTTCCTTGTCCTTGCCTTCCATCCGCTCCTGGAGGAAGCGGCGCTCCTCGACATCGGAGATGTGCATATACTCCAGGCCGACACTGCCGCAGTAATTCTGCCGCAGGATCGCCACGAGCTCGCTGACGGTCGCATATTGCAGCCCCAGCGCGCCGCCGAGATAGATTTTCTTGTTGAGGTCGGTCAGGCCATGATATTCCGGCGTCAGATCCGCCGGCTGGTCACGCTTGGCCAGGCCCAGCGGATCGAGATTCGCGGCCAGATGACCGCGCACGCGATAGGTGCGGATCAGCATCAGGGCGCGGATGCTGTCTTCGGCGGCGGCGGCGATGTCGGCGTCCGACACGGCCTTGCCCTGCGCCTTGGCGGCTGCCTTAACGGCCACCTGCATCTGCGTGGGGTCCAGCGCGCCGGTCAGATCATCCGTATCCGTCAGCGGCCAGTTGTCACGCGCCCAACTGGGGCCGCGCTCAATCTCGAATTCCTGGTTCTCGTAACCCATGGTCTGTCCCATCCCAGCCGCGTGCAGTCGCGGATACGGGAAAATGGCGGCCGGGGTGCAGCCCGGCCGCGCTATATATGTAGGAGTTTATTCAGCCCTTCAACACTTCAACGAGCGTCGAGCCGAGTTCGGACGGGCTGGCGGCGACCTTGATGCCGGCCGCTTCCATCGCCGCGATCTTGCTTTCCGCGTCGCCCTTGCCGCCCGACACGATCGCGCCGGCATGGCCCATGCGACGGCCCGGAGGCGCAGTGCGACCCGCAATGAAGCCGGCCATCGGCTTCTTGCGGCCCTTCTTGGCCTCGTCGATCAGGAACTGGGCGGCCTGTTCTTCCGCGTCGCCGCCGATTTCGCCGATCATGATGATCGATTCGGTGGCGTCGTCGGCCAGGAACAGCTCCAGCACGTCGATGAAGTTGGTGCCGTTGACCGGATCGCCGCCGATGCCGACCGCAGTGGTCTGCCCCAGGCCCGCGTTGGTGGTCTGGAACACGGCTTCATAGGTCAGCGTGCCCGAACGCGACACGACGCCGACCGAACCCTGCGAGAAGATCGACCCCGGCATGATGCCGATCTTGCATTCATTGGGGGTCAGGACGCCGGGGCAGTTCGGGCCGATCAGGCGCGACTTGCTGCCCGACAAGGCGCGCTTCACGCGCACCATGTCCAGGACGGGGATGCCTTCGGTGATGCAGACGATCAGCGGGATTTCCGCGTCGATCGCTTCCAGGATCGAGTCGGCCGCGAATGGCGGCGGCACGTAGATGACCGAAGCGTCCGCACCGGTCTTCGACTTGGCTTCCGCGACCGTGTCATACATGGGCAGGCCGATATGGGTCGTGCCGCCCTTGCCGGGGGTCACGCCGGCAACCATCTGGGTGCCGTAGGCCAGCGCCTGCTCAGTGTGGAAGGTGCCGGTGGCACCGGTCATACCCTGGGTGATGACCTTGGTGTTCTTGTTCACCAGAATGGACATGCGTGTCCCTTTATCTTCTGTGGACGTGGCACTTTGGGTCTAACGGCAGCCCGCCCCAGGCTGCGCACTTACCTGGGACGGACCGGTGCAGGCTTGGAGTAGGGTTCAGGCGAGGCTGGGGTCGATGCCCTTGCAGGCTTCCAGCAGTTCCTTGACCGCATCGACCGACACGGTGAGGTTGGCCTTGGCTTCTTCGTTCAGTTCGATTTCGACGATCTGCTCGACACCATCCTTGCCGATGATGACCGGCACGCCGACATAGAGATTGTCGACGCCATATTGGCCGGTCAGGTTCGCGGCGCAGGGCAGCAGACGCTTCTTGTCGCCCAGATAGGCTTCGGCCATGGCGATCGCGCTGGTGGCGGGCGCATAGAAGGCCGAGCCGGTCTTCAGCAGCGCAACGATCTCGCCGCCGCCCGAACGGGTGCGCTTGACGATTGCGTCGATGCGCTCCTGGGTCGAACGGCCCTGCTTGATGAGGTCGGGAACGGGGATGCCCGCGACGGTCGAATATTCGATGACCGGCACCATGGTGTCGCCATGGCCGCCGAGCACGAAGCTGGTGACGTCCTTGGCCGACACGTTGAATTCCTCGGCGAGGAAATGGTTGAAGCGCGAGCTGTCGAGCACGCCCGCCATGCCCACGACCTTGTTGTGCGGCAGGCCGGAAAATTCGCGCAGCGCCCACACCATCGCGTCGAGCGGGTTGGTGATGCAGATGACGAAAGCGTCGGGGGCGTTGGCGGCGATGCCTTCGCCCACGGCCTTCATGACCTTGAGGTTGATGCCGAGCAGATCGTCACGGCTCATGCCCGGCTTGCGGGCGACGCCGGCGGTGACGATGATGACGTCGGCGCCGGCGATGTCGGCATAATCGTTGGAACCCGTGATCTTGGCATCGAAGCCTTCGACCGAAGCGCATTGCGAGAGATCGAGGGCCTTGCCCTGCGGCACACCTTCGACAACATCGAAGAGGACGATATCGCCGAGCCCCTTGAGCGCTGCCAGATGCGCGAGCGTGCCGCCGATATTGCCTGCGCCGATGAGCGCGATCTTCTTACGGGCCATATGCTTGTCATCCTCCAAGTCATGACTACTGGAATTGTTGGCTCGCCTACGCCCTTCGCGCGGGGGTTTCAACCTTGGAAATCCGCCAAAGTCAAATTATCTTTGCAATTAGTTCGCAATTGCATTAATAGCGATTCACCTCCTGTCGCTCCGAACTCCTACCCTGGTTCGCGAGCCTTCCCTACAGAGGTATCCTGCCGGATGCCGTCATAGCCGACGGCATCCGGCCTGTTTCCTTCAGAAAAATTGCGTCCCGATGAATGGTTCCGTGTGAATGTGACGGCCAGAGCCCCGCCCCCGCCGTAGCGCGCGCGACGAGAGGGTGACGAAAAGCCTGAAACGGGCAGAAAAATCTATTTCGGGCCGTGGCCCAGCGCGAGATAATCGTCCGACTGCATTTCCATGAGTCGCGACACTGTGCGCTCAAACTCGAACGCGCCATCGCCCTGCGGATAGAGTCGCGCCGGTTCGGCATCGGCCGCGGCCAGCAGCTTCACCTTATATTCGTAGAGCGAGTCGATCAGCGTCACGAAGCGGGCCGCCTCGTTGCGCTTTTCCGGCCCCAGGACGGGGATGCCGACGATGATGGCAGTATGATATTTACGCGCGATCGCCAGATAGTCCGACGCGCCCCGCGCCTCGGCGCACAGGCGCTTGAAGGAAAAGACTGCAACACCCTTCAGGCTCTTGGGCACATGCATGGTGCGACCACCCTGCACGACGATGTCCTCGGCCGGCACTTTGGCCCGGTCCTCGACCGGATAGTCGGTCAGGCGGAAAAAGGCTTCCGACAGCGCCCTGGTAGCTTCCGGCCCATTGGGGACGTGCCATAATTTCGCGTCGCCCAGACGGTCGCGCCGATAGTCGGTCGGCCCATTGAGCGTCATCACGTCCAGCTTCGCCTTGATAAGGTCGATGAAGGGCAGGAAAAGCTGGCGATTGAGGCCGTCCTTGTAGAGGTCGTCCGGCACCCGATTGGAGGTGGTGACGATCGTCACCCGCTTTTCGAGCAAGCCAGTGAACAGCCGCGACATGATCGCCGCGTCGGCCATATTGTTGACGACCATCTCGTCAAAGCAGAGCAGCCGGGCCTCTTCGGCCAGCGATTCGACGACAGGCGGAATCGGGTCGCCGGTTTCCGACTTGCGGGCTTGCGCCAGGCGGGCATGGACGTCGAGCATGAATTCATGGAAATGCGCGCGCTTCTTGCGCTGGACATGAACCGTGTCGAAAAACAGGTCCATCAGCATCGATTTGCCGCGCCCCACCCCGCCCCACATATAGAGACCGCGCGGCGGTTCGGGCGCCTTGCGCAGCAGTTTCCACAAGGTCGATCCGCGCGCCGGCGTCGCCTCCAGTTCCTGCTGGAGATGGTCGAGTCGCTCGGCCGCGGCGCGCTGGTCGGGATCGGGGCGCAATTCACCGGCTTTCACCAGCTGGTCATAGCAGGTGAGGACGGTCGTCACTTGCGCGGCGGCGCCTTGCGCAGCGTCGCGGTCGATGCGGCAACCGACTGGCCATCCTGGGTTATCAGCATCCGCAGGAAGAAGAGGCGCCCGGTTTCGCGCAGCGCCTCGACCTCGGCGATCAGGTCCGGGCCGACCTTGCCCGCGCCCAGATATTGCATCGACAGGTCGATGGTCACGCCATTGATCTGATCCTTATGCCCCATCGCCCACAGCGCGCCGAAATAGGCATGATCGGCAAAGGCGGCGAGGAAACCGCCATGCAGCGTATCGAGTCGGTTGCGGTGACTGGTGCGCGTCTCCAACCCGACCAGCGCCTTGCCGGGCGCGTCGCTGCGCATATAGCCCCGGCCGATGGCCTGGAGAAAAGTGTCGGGATGGGGGTCGGACCATGCAGCCCAGCCCGCCCATTTCCCATCGGTCAGCGGCTTCCCGCCGGCAACACCGTCGCTATTCAACGTCAAAGCTGCCGTTCGACCATCATCTTCTTGGTTTCGGCGATCGCCTTGGCCGGGCTCAGCCCCTTGGGGCAGACATTGGCGCAGTTCATGATGGTGTGGCAGCGATAGAGGCGGAAGGGATCTTCCAGTTCATCCAGGCGCTCGCCGGTATATTCGTCGCGGCTGTCGGCCAGCCAGCGATAGGCCTGAAGCAGGATGGCGGGGCCAAGAAACTTGTCCGAATTCCACCAATAGCTGGGGCAGCTGGTCGAGCAGCAGGCGCACAGAATGCACTCGTAGAGGCCATCCAGCTTCTCGCGATCGGCCGGCGACTGGAGCCGCTCCTTGCCCGAAGGCGGCGGCGACACGGTCTTTAGCCAGGGCTGGATCGAATTATACTGGGCGTAGAAGTGAGTGAAGTCCGGCACCAGATCCTTGATGACGTCCATGTGCGGCAGCGGGGTGATCTGCACCTGCTTGCCCGCACATTCGTCGATGGCGGTGGTGCAGGCCAGGCCGTTCTTGCCATTCATGTTCATCGAGCAGGAACCGCAAATGCCTTCGCGGCAGGACCGGCGGAAGGTCAGCGTCGGATCATATTCATTCTTGATCTTCAGCAGCGCGTCCAGAACCATTGGCCCGCATGTATCGAGGTCGATCTCGAACGTGTCGTAGCGCGGGTTCTGGCCGGAGTCGGGGTCGTAGCGATAGACCTTGAAGCTGCGGACATTGGTGGCGCCCTCGGGCGCCTTGTGGGTCACGCCCTTGCCGCTGATCTTGCTGTTCTTGGGCAACGCAAATTCGGCCATCGCTCGTCGAGCCTCTTCGAGAATGTCTGTTAGTCGGGGTCCGCATAACAAAAATTCCGCAAAGGTCCAGCGCTGTGGCCGATGTTTCTGTCCCCACGACCTTGTTGCAAATGGCTTGCAGGCCTGCACATCGTCATGCGGCAGCCGCTTGCTTCCTTCGCCATGCGCGCTAGGGCGGGCGGAGCGCGGGGAGTTTCAGTGCCGGTCGATATCGCCTTTCTTGCCATTGCCGAAGCGCAGCAGCTCTATCATTGGCTGCCGGCCGCGCTGGAACTGGCGCGTCGCCCCGATGTGCGGGTCAGCATGCTGTCGCCGTCCGACCAGCTATTGGCCCTGGCCGGCAGCTATGACCCCGAAGGCCGCCTGACGCGCCTGCGCCTGCGCCGCCCCCCATCCGGCCCCGACTCGCTGTTCCGACAGCCGTCGCGGCTTGCCACGCTGTTGCTGAACCACCGCACCATCGCGCGCTTTCCGACCGTCGTGACGACCGAGATCAGCAGCGCCTGGCTGCGCCACATGCCCGGTTTTTCATCACGCATGATTCATATAAAGCATGGCGCGGGCGATCGCGAAGGCGGCTACAAGAAACGGCATCGCGACTTTGACCTGACCCTGGTCGGCGGCGAGAAGGACCAGCGGCGGCTGATCGCGCGCGGCCTTGGCACAGTCGAGGACATTCGCATCGGCGGCTATGCCAAATTCGAACTGCGCGCGCCGCGACAACGTTTTTTCGCCGACGACAAGCCCGTGCTGCTCTACAATCCGCATTTCGACCCGGACCTGTCATCCTGGATCAAGCATGGGCCTGAAATTCTCGCGACATTGGAGGCGCTGACGGATTGGAACGTCATCATCGCGCCTCATACCAAGCTGGCCCGGCGCGTCCCGCCGATCGTCAGCAGCGCGCCGCACATCCGCATCGACATGGGCAGCCGCCACTCGATCGACATGAGCTACACAAATAGCGCGGATCTTTACATCGGTGACGTGTCCAGCCAAGTTTACGAGTTCCTGCTCACTCCCCGCCCCTGCGTCTTTCTCAATCTCGAAAGGCGGCACTGGCAGGGGATCGAGAATTTCAACCATTGGCGGCTTGGGCAAGTGATCGAGCGGGCAGATGGCTTGCCGCAAGCGCTGGCCCGCGCGAACGACTTGCAAGCCGGGTTCCTTGCCGCGCAGGAAGCGGCGATGCACCAATCCATCGACCTGTCCCCCATCCCCGCCTCCCGGCGGCAGGCCGACCTCATCCTCCATTTCGCGAAGGGCGCCGCATGAGCCAGCTTTTGTCCACCACCCTCGGCCCGGTTCGCCTGCTGGGCGAGAATGCGACGCCGATCTGGGGCATGTCCAACGCCGAACGGGACCGCCGCATGGCGGAGAGCGCGGCGAAGAGTGGCAGCACATTGGCGACGGGGCACGAGCTGCTGTTCAACCTTGCCTATGCGTTCGACCCGCTGCTGTTGCGGCTGGCGCTCGAAACGCCGGGCACAATATTCGTCTGGGGCGCGAAGCCGATCGTGGGGCAGGTGCCGCAGGGCGCGGATCCGCTGACCGCCGCCCATGTCATCGACCTGTCGGACGGCCGCAAGCTCTACAACCGCCAGTTGCGCAAGCTGGAGCAGCCGATGGTGCGCGAACTCACCCCGGAGACCCGGCGCGAGATCGAACGCCGCAGCTATTTCGGCGCCTATAAGGGCGTCACCGACCTGCTCACCAAATATCTCTGGCCCGAGCTGGCGCTGATCCTGACCCGTAGCGCCGCGCAGTTGAAGATGACGCCGAACATGGTGTCGGTGATCGGCGTCACGCTCTGCCTGGTCGCGACTTTCCTGTTCGCCAAGGGGATGTACTGGAGCGGATTCCTGAGCGGCTTCATCTTCATGGTGCTGGACACGGTGGACGGAAAGCTGGCGCGCTGCACCATCACCTCGTCCAAATGGGGCAATGTGATCGACCATGGCGTCGATCTGGTCCATCCGCCCTTCTGGTGGTATTTCTGGGGCACGGGCCTGGTCTATTGGGGACTGGGTCTGTCGGCCGGCACCTTCACCTTCATCATGACGGCGGTCATTGCAGGCTATGTGCTGCAACGGCTGATCGAGGGGATGTTCCTCAAGGATTTCAAGATGGACATCCATGTCTGGCGCCCGTTCGACAGCCAGTTCCGCCTCATCACCGCGCGGCGCAATCCCAACATGGTGATCCTGTTCGTGTCGTTGCTCTTTGGTCGGCCCGACATCGGGCTGATCGCGCTGGCATGGTGGACGATCCTGTCGCTGGTCGTTCATGCGGTGCGGCTGGCGCAAGCCTATGGCGTCAAGCGCAGCGGGCGGCCGATCACCAGCTGGATGGACGAGGCGGGAGCGGCGGCGGCATGAACGCGACGATCGAGAAATTCGGATGGCCCGCGACGTTGATCGCGGAGTTCGACCATTGGCTGGTCCTGCTGCGCCCCGCCCAGCCGACGCTGGGATCGCTGGTGCTGGCGGCGAAGAGCGATGCGACCGCGTTCGGCGACCTGCCGGGCGAGGCCCATGCCGAACTCAAGACCGTAACCGCCGCGGTCGAGGCCGCGCTGGCGGCGGCGGTCGATTTTCGGAAGATCAACTATCTGATGCTGATGATGGTCGATCCCCACGTCCATTTCCACGTCATCCCCCGCTATGACGGCAGCCGCAGCGCCGTCGGCCTGACGATTACGGACGCGGGCTGGCCGGGGCAGCCGGACCTGGGCGCGGCAGTCAAACCCGACAGCGAAATGGACAGCTTGCGCGACTGGCTGAAATCTCATTTCGATACAGAAATAATATAGCTTTACCCTGCCGGAAAGGCCGCCATGCTGACCGACATCGCCACCCGCGTTCATAATCATGGCTGGCGGCTCGACCCGATCGTGCGCAGCCTGCTCGACACGGATTTCTACAAGCTGCTGATGTTGCAGATGATCCGCAACCTGCATCCCGATGTCACAGCGACCTTCGCCCTTATCAACCGCACCGCGTCGGTTCGCCTGGCCGACATCATCGACGAGGCGGAGTTGCGCGCGCAGCTCGACCATGCGCGCACGCTGCGCTTCACGCCCAAGGAACTGATCTGGCTGGCCGGCAACAGCTTCTATGGCAAGACCCAGATGTTCGCGCCCGACTTCATCGCCTGGCTCGCCCAATTCCGCCTGCCCGACTATGAATTGCGCAAGGTGGAAGGGCAATATGAACTGCGGTTCGAAGGGCCATGGACGCATACGACGATGTGGGAGATCCCCGCGCTCGCCATCGTGAACGAACTGCGCGTGCGCGCCGCGCTCAAGGATCGGGGGCGGTTTGCGCTGGATATTCTCTATGCGCGCGCCAAGGCGAAACTGTGGACGAAGGTCGAGCGCCTGCGCATGTTGCCCGACCTGGCGCTGTCCGATTTCGGCACCCGCCGCCGCCATGGCTTCCTGTGGCAACGCTGGTGCGTGGAGGCGTTGAAAGAGGGGCTTGGCGACCGCTTCATCGGCACGTCCAACATATTGCTGGCGATGGACGCGGATCTGGAGGCGATCGGCACCAATGCCCATGAACTGCCGATGGTGCTGGCGGCGCTGAGCGACGACGACAAGAGCCTGGCGCAGGCGCCCTATGCCGTGCTGGAGGAATGGCGCAGTCACTATGGCGGCAATCTGCTGATCGCCCTGCCCGACGCCTTCGGCACGGCCGCCTTCCTGCGAGAGGCGCCGGATTGGGTAGCCGACTGGACCGGCTTTCGCCCCGACAGCCTGCCGCCGATCCCCGCAGGCGAGCAGATCATCGCCTGGTGGCAGGCAAAGGGCCGCGATCCCCGGACCAAGCGGCTGATCTTTTCCGACGGCATGGATGTCGATGGCATAGAGACCGTCTATCGCCATTTCCACGGGCGCGTGCGCATGAGCTTTGGCTGGGGCACCAACCTGACCAATGATTTTCGCGATTGCGCGCCCTTCGACACCGATGCGCTCGATCCGATATCCCTGGTGTGCAAGGTGGTGGAGGCCAATGGGCGGCCGGCGGTCAAACTGTCCGACAATCCGGCCAAGGCGACCGGCGACCCGGCGGAAATCGCGCGCTATCTGCGCATATTTGGCGCGCAAGGGCGGACGCAAAGCACGGTGACGGTGTGATGGCCGCGGGTTGATCCGGCACAAGAGGAAAATGGTGCGCCCTAGAGGATGAAGATGGGAACGGACCGATCGTCAGTTGCCTGAAGGGCCACTATCCTGCTTCAGCGTGCAGGCGTCGCATTGGCGGCATAGGGTCGCTCCAGGATCGAACGGCTGGCGATCTGGTAGAGCGCCTCATAGGCTATCGCGGCCGCCATTATGCCGATGGCATAGGGGAGGTCCGACCGGTCGAACAAGATGGCCCGAAGCAGCAGGCCGAAGGCTACCGCCATTGATGACAGCCGCATGAGTGTGGAACGCAAATTGGCGCGCATGTCAGTCCTTCCTTTCAAAAGAAGAAGTCGAGCAGAAGCTTGAGGTTGAGGATGATGATGACGGCCGAGATCGACCAGGCCACCCATCCAAGCCATCGCGGATTGACGAACTTGCCCATCAGCCTGGCATCGCTGGTGAATTTCACCAACGGCACGACGGCAAAGGGTAGTTGCAGGCTCAGCACCACCTGGCTCAGGACCAGGAGCCTGGTCGTGCCCTCCGATCCATAAAAGACGGCGACGATCACGGCCGGCACGATGGCGAGCATCCGGGTTACGACTCGTCGCGCCCAGGCGGGCACACGCAGATTGACGAAGCCTTCCATCACGATCTGCCCGGCCAGGGTCGCGGTGATCGTGCTGTTCTGGCCCGACGCCAGCAGGGCGACGGCGAACAGGGTGCTGGCGATGCCGGCGCCCAGAACCGGCGCGAGCAGGCGATGCGCGTCCTGGATTTCGGCCACGCCGGTCATGCCCGCCACATGGAAGGAAGAAGCCGCCAGGATCAGGATCGCGCCATTGACGAACATCGCCAGCGTGAGCGCGACGGTGCTGTCCACCGTGGCGAACAGCACCGCTTCCCGCTTGCCCTTTTCGCTCCGTTCGAAGCTGCGGGTCTGGACGATCGAGGAATGTAGATAGAGATTATGGGGCATCACGGTCGCGCCGATGATGCCGATCGCGATGTAGAGCATTGCCGGATCGGTGACGACGCCGGCGCTGGGAACAAGGCCCGCGCCGATCGCGGCAAGGTCGGGGCGAGACAGGAACAGTTCGATGGCAAAACAGCCGGCGATCACGATCAGCAGTGCGACGATAAACGCCTCCAACTGGCGAAAACCGCGCTGTTGCAGGAACAGGATCAGCAGGACGTCGGCGGCGGTCAGGCACACGCCCAGCGCCAGCGGGATGTCGAACAGCAATTGCAGCGCGATCGCGGTGCCGACCACCTCGGCCAGATCGCAGGCGATGATCGCCAGTTCGCACATGACCCACAACATCGTGCGCACCGGTGCGCTATATTCCGCGCGGCAGGCCTGCGCGAGGTCCATGCCGGTGACGATGCCCAGTTTCGCCGCAAGCGATTGCAGCACCATCGCCATGATGCTGGACAGCAGGATGACCGACAGCAAGGTGTAGCCGAATGCCGACCCACCGGCGAGGTCGGTCGCCCAGTTCCCCGGGTCCATATAGCCGACCGCGACGATGTAGCCGGGACCGGCAAAGGCGCCCATTTTCTTCCAGACGCTGCCGCCAGCCCGCGGCACCGCGACCGTCCGGTAGGAGCCGGGCAGGCTGGGCCTGATGGCCGGCATGTCCGTGGACGGCATTGCGATGTCGGCGGGTGGCGGAGGCGTCATGTATCATCCCCTCTGGAAGTAGTCGCTAGTTTGTCACTGGGCCATGCTGCTGTTCAGGCTGCCATTGAGGCCATTGGGGAAAAAGCCGCCCTTTTGTGCGGCGAGTTTCGTCAGATAGACGATGTTGAGCACTTCTCCGGTCGACCGGCTGTAGGCGATGCCATCGGCATCGGTCGGAACGATGTTCGATGCGCCACCGCTCGGGCTGATGCCCTGATCCTTGTCGCTCGCCCCGTCGAGACTGTCGCGCGCGTCGGATATTTTGTCGGCGGACGTGCGTAACGAGGGCGTGTCCACGCCCTTGCCGTAGAGCACTGTCCGAACCAGGGCGGCATGATAGGCTTCGGCGGCGAGGATGCCGGCCGCAGCCTCCAGGAACGTCTTGTTGGTGATGAGCGGCGAGGCGCCTTTATAGGCGGTGACCCCGACATCTTCGAAGATGAAGGCGCCCAGCAGGAAATTCTCGTCGCTGGCATAGGGGTCGAAGCTCTGGCCTGCCGGGATCAGGCCGGCCGCCTGGGCCGCGGCGGAGAAAGCCCCGGTTGCGTCGGACCCTATATCGATCGCGGGCTGGGCCACGGCCGTAGTGCCGATCGCGCCCCGCAGAAATTCGACATGGGCGCGCTCGTCGGCGGCAATTTCCCGCGCATAACGGGCGATCAAGGGATCGGTGAAGGCCACCTGGCGTCCGCCGGTGACTGCGCCCTGCGTGCCTGCGCCGCCCAATATGCCGCTCGGCAACCCGGAGCCGAAGGCGGCGAAATAATAGAATTGCGCCTCCAGATATTCGAGGTTCAGGGCAAAGTTCAGGACGTCCCCGTCCGTCACCGTCGGGGCAGGCGTGGGGGTTGGCGTGGGCGTAGGCGTCGGGGCCGGTGAGTCGTCATCGTCGTCGCAGGCCGACAGCAGGCTCGCGCCAGCCGCCACCACCGCCATCGAACCCGCCGCGCGCAGAAAACCGCGCCTCTGGTCACGGCGTCGCGCGCGCGCTTCAAAGGCTTCAAGCATCAGATCGTCTTTCATGGGAACATCTCCGTCGCAAAGAGGGGCTTAGTTCGCCGCGCTCATGTTGATGGTGCCGTTGACGCCGTTGGGGAAAAATCCGCCCCGCGCCGTCGCCATGTTGGTCAGATAGGCGATGTTGAGCACCTGTCCGGTCGTTCGACTGTAGGCGAGGCCGTTGGCGTCGAGCGGAACGATGTTCGACGCATCGCCGATATTGGCGATGCCCTGGTCCAGGTCGCTGGAACCGTCCAGACTGTCGCGCGCGTCGGAAATCGCCTCTGTCGCGTCGATCAGCGCGGGCGTTGCGATGCCCTTGCGATAGAGTGAGGTGCGGACCAGCCCTGCATGATAGGCTTCCACCGCCAGGATCCCGGCTGCCGCTTCGAGATAGGTCTTGCTGGTGATGAGCGGCGCTGCGCCCTTGTAGGCGGTGACCCCGACATCTTCGAAGATGAAGGCGCCCAGCAGGAAATTCTCGTCGCTGGAATAGGGGTCGAAGCTGGCTCCGCCACCGATCAGTCCTGCCGCGCGCGCAGCGGACGAAAAAGCGCCATTGGGATCGGTGCCGACATCGATGGCCGGCTGGGCGACGGCGGCGGTGCCCAGATTCTTGCGCAGAAAATCGACATGGGCGATTTCATCCTGCGCGATCTCCTTGGCATATTGAGCCACGACCGGGTCGGTGAAATTGACTTTCCGCCCGCCCGTGGCGGTGCCGGCATTGCCGCTGCCGCTGGTATATTTGGTGTCGATCGGCGTGCCGAACACCGCATAGGAATAGAAATTCGCCTCCAGATATTCGAGATTGAGGGCGAAGTTCAGAATGTCGCCATCAGATGGCGCGCTCTGCGCCAGGGCTGACTGGCTGCTCGCCGCAAAGCCCGCGCTGCCAAAGGCTGCCATGGCCCCGAGCGTTCGGAAAAAATCCCGCCTTTCTTCGCGCCGTTTGGCCCTGCGCTCCAAAGTTTCGATTGCCAGAATATCATCGGTCATCCCTTGATCCTCACTGACTGGTGGTCATGATGAGCGGGTGCGCGTCATCGGCGGGCTAAGGCGGGATCGGGTGACGAAGTTCCGGTTTTTACGCGGAAAAAAGAATCTGCGTACGCGAACGTACCCGGATGCATCCGCGACGCCGCCGGGTCCGTATCTGGTGGTTTGATCAGCATGAATTGCGAGGGCGTTTTGGTTGCCGCCATTCAGAAAGATACAGCGAACATCCTCTTGCGATCCTTGTCGCCGCCCGACTATGCCAGCGTCAGCCGGCATTTTACGCGGGTGGCATGTGCGCCACGATCGATAATCCAGCCCGCCGGGCAAATGATAGAATTTCTGGACTTCCCGGAGGACGGCATATTGACCCTCGGCAGCGACGCGGGCGCCCGCGCAGCCTGCCTGACGGCGCTGGTCGGACGCGAGGGCTTCATCGGCTGGTCAGCCCTGATGAATGCGCGCCTTTCTCCCTATCATATCCGGGCGGGGCGAGAAGGCGCCAGCGTCCTGCGAATGGAGATAAACCCGATGCTCCAACGCATGGAGGATCGGCCAAGTCTGCGCGCCAGCCTTTTGCGCTACGTTCATGCCGTGATGATCCAGATGACCGCCACGATCGTGTCGAGCAAGACCGATCCCATCGAACGGCGCCTGGCCCGCCTGATTCTGATGCATCATGATCGCGCGAGCGGCGACCACATCTGCGCCACGCACCAGGATCTTGCGGACATGCTGGTGGTTCGCCGCGCCAGCATTACGGACGCGCTGCATGTGATGGAGGGCGATCAATTGATCGCCAGCACCCGCAATCGGGTCGTCATGCGCAACCGGCCCGGCCTTTGCCTTGTGGCTGGCGATACTTACGGCGTGGCCGAAGAACATTATGGCCGGTGCGTGGCGTCCCTGTTTGGCTTGTGAGAAGCGCGCAGGGCGGGCGTGCATAAAGGGGGAAGCCCGCCGATCGACGGGCGATCGACGGGCTTCCGCAGTCCGGCGTTTAGATGGCCGATCGGGTCAGGGCATCAGAACCGTGTCGACCACATGGATGACGCCATTGGACTGCATCACGTTGGCGATCTCGATCTTGGAGGTGCCGCCCTTGGCATCGGTCAGATACCAGGCGCCGTCTTTTTCCCATGCGGTCAGGCTTTCGCCTTCCACAGTGGTCAGCATCGCCTTGCCGTCGTTCATTTTCGCCTTGGCCGCGATGTCGTCGGCGGTCATCCGACCGGCAACGACATGATAGGTCAATATCTTGGTCAGCATCGCCTTGTTCTCAGGCTTCAGCAATGTGTCCACCGTGCCGGCGGGCAGCTTGGCAAAGGCGGAATTGGTCGGGGCAAAGACGGTGAATGGCCCCGCGCCCTTGAGCGTATCGACCAGACCGGCGGCTTTGACCGCGGCGACCAGCGTCGTGTGATCCTTTGAGTTGACGGCGTTGTCGATGATGTCCTTGGTCGGGTACATGGCCGCGCCGCCGACCATCGGATTCTTGCCCATGTCCTTGGCGATGGCCGGAGCCCCGCTGGCGAGAAACAGGGTGCCCACCAATGCAAGCGAAAGCTTTGTCAGGTTAGTCGTCATAAAGGCTTCCTTCCTATGTCGCGCGTCCCGTCAGAGCGGGCGTGCAGGTCAGTTACGGAAGGGAGCGGTCAGCGGATGCAATCACAGCAGGGATATTTTTCCTGCGGCAATCGGCGCCGAACTGGGGGCGTCATGAGGGGCGCCGGACATTGCTTCCATGGTGACCGCCAAAGTCGCGCCCTCTGTCAGCAAGGGGCGATATGACGGATCGACGACAATGCGACTTTCAGCGCCGTCGGTAATCAGGCCAAGCGACCTGGGTTTGCCATCGGCGGGAATGATCCACAATTCGGGCGCGAGAGTGTCCGATCCTATCCCGGTGGGCCGCAGGGTCAGGTCACCCGACGCCGGGTCGTACCGCGCCAATATCATCGGCCCATCGGAAGCGCCGACCATCTGCGCCACCGCCACTGGCGCAGGAACGGAAAGCGGAACCGGCGCCGAGGGACGAAGGAGCATGACGAACGCCAGCGACGCGGCGATGGCCCCCGCCCCCAGCGCGCCTGCACGCCAGCGGCGCAATTGCCTTATGACCGGTTCGCGTAGCGATCCCTCGCCAAGACGGGTTTCGATGCCTGCCCACAGCGCGCCCGGCGGCGCGACCGGGACATAATCGTCGTAGAGCGCCGCGAGGCGATGTTCCCATGCATCGATCATGCCGGGCGCAAAGTCCGGATCAGCCAGCAGGCTGCGCAGCGCCGCCGCCCGCGCGTCGCCGTCCAGCACGCCAAGCGCCAGTTCGGCGGTGAGCGCATCGCGCTCCTCGGGTGTCAGGGGCGCGTCAGCCATCGCCGATACACGCCTTGAGTTGCTGGAGGCCGCGCCGTATCCAGCTCTTCATCGTTCCGAGCGGCACGGCCAGGCGATCGGCGAGCTGCGCATAGGTCAGCCCATCCATGAATGCGGTGCGAATGGATGTGCGCTGCCGTTCCTCCAATTGATCCAGGCAGGCAAAGATGCGTGCTTTGTCCTGGTCGCGCTCGATCATCAGGTCGGCTGCAAGTGTCGTGTCCGGGATTTGCGTCGCGGCGCTTTCGGGCAGCATGTCGGGACGGCGTGACGAGCGGCACCAGTCGATCGCGCTGTTGCGGGCGATGGTGCACAGCCAAGTGATCGGGCTGGCGCGCCCGGCATCGAACCGTCCGGCCCGATTCCAGATCTTGATGTAGACGTCCTGCAAAACATCCTCCGCAGCATCCCGGTCTGCACAGATACGGAGGCAAATGCCGAATAGTTTCGGTGACGTCATCTCATAGACCTGCCGAAGCGCCGAATGGTCGCGCTGCGCGACCCGCGCCAGCGCTGCGATCAATCGGTCGCGTTCGGTGTCTACGTCTCCCACTTGGGCAACCTAGCAAGCTTCCTTCTCATTTCAATCTTGGAAACCGGGGCATCTGCGCAAAACCCAACGTCATTGAATCGTCTTAATTTCTGGAATATTGGCAATCAAGCTGCCGCTTGAAGACGCCGGTTTGGTATTCCTCGCTGCTGCAGAGAAGTCCATCGCAGGCGGCGAGGGAGTCAGGCGTCAGTAATCGTCACCTTCAACGCAGGCCGCGACGTCATCGGCGCTTTTACAAGCGATTCGGGTAAGAGCCTCAGCCGCTGGGTAGAACGGGGCGCGCAATAGGGCAAAAAGCGGTAAGCCCGACCAGCCATCCCTGCCAGTTCTTGCCCTTCACCTCAGCCGCTTCGCAGCCGATGAACATAGCGCCGAACAGGACACCCATGGAAATGACGGCGCTAGCGATCCCTGCGCCGGTAGCGCGCAAAATGTCGATGAACGACGCGAGTATCTCGCCCCCTGTCCGCATAGAATGATCATATGGCAGCGAGAAATCTGGCGCCTCATGGTGCTTATCCAGCGCTTACCCTCGTAAATCGCCGGCGGTATCCGATGCGGAGGCTTCCGTTAATTCATTGAA
The DNA here is from genome assembly GCF_000508185.1 of Sphingobium sp. C100. Classification (GTDB taxonomy): domain Bacteria; phylum Pseudomonadota; class Alphaproteobacteria; order Sphingomonadales; family Sphingomonadaceae; genus Sphingobium. The sequence continues at coordinate 19,156 of NZ_AYOY01000137.1, forward strand.
AAATGGTGCACCCAACTGGATTCGAACCAGTGGCCCCCAGATTAGGAATCTGATGCTCTATCCTGCTGAGCTATGGGTGCCCGCCGACGGCTCTATTGCGGGGGGGGCATGTGGTCAATTCTTGGCGCGCATTTCCCGGCGATCAATTCTTCGCCTGGGGCGGGACGACCGGCAGGGGTAGCGGCGCCACTTCGACGCCTTCGGCGATCAACGCCTTCGCCTCGGCCGGGGCGACTTCGCCATGGATGCTGGCGCGGTCCTGTTCGCCATAATGCATCGCCCGCGCCTGATCGGCGAAATCGCGTCCGACCCAGGTGGAGTCCGCCAACAGCTTTTGCTGCGCCTGCGCCACGGCTTCGACAAGGGCGCGCATCTTCGCCTGGTCGGCGCCCGTCGTCGCCGGGGCGGCGGGCTGTTCGCGCGGGGCGAGCGCGCGGCGGTTGCCCTTCGCCCCGACAGCGGGCGCCATCACCGCCTTGGTCACGGCGACATCGCCGCAGATCGGACAAGCGACCAGCCCGCGCGCCTGTTGCGCGTCATAATCGGCGCTGGACCCGAACCAGGCTTCGAACACATGGCCATGGGCACCGCATTTAAGGTCGAACACGATCACGAAACAGTTACGTCCTTCGATATCTCACGGCGGTTGGCGAGGGCGGGCACCCGCCCGCGCACATCCCCTATGCGCGAGAGGTCAAGATCCGCAAGCCCCAGCCCGGATGCATCGCCCATGTCGAGCAATATGTCGCCCCACGGATCGATCACGACGCTATGGCCATAGGTGGTCCGCCCGTCCTGATGCGCGCCGGTCTGCGCCGTGGCGATGACAAAGCATCCCGCCTCGATCGCACGGGCACGGAGCAGCACATGCCAATGGGCCTGGCCGGTCGGCACGGTGAAGGCGGCGGGCGCCAGCAATATGGTCGCACCCGCATCGGTCAGGGCGCGGTAGAGATCGGGGAAACGCATGTCGTAGCAGATGGAAAAGCCCATCCGGCCCCAGGGCGTATCGACGGCGACAACCTGCTCCCCCGGCCCATAGACCGAGGATTCGCGCCAGCTTTCCCCGGTGGCGAGATCGACGTCGAACAGGTGGATCTTGTCATAGCGCGCGCGAATGTCGCCATTGGCGTCGATCAGGAAACTGCGATTGGCCCAGCGCCCGTCGGCCCGCTCGCCCTTCAGCGGCAGCGATCCCACATGTATCCACAATCCTTCGCGCGCCGCCGCCTCGCGCACTGCGGCCAGCACGACATCATCACCCTCCGCCCGCAGCGTCTGCGCCGCGCGCGTGCGGTCGCGATCCAGATAGCCGGCCATTTCGGGCGTGAAGAGCATGTCCGCGCCCTCGCCCTTGGCGCGCCGGGCCATCGCCACGATCGCGGCGGCGTTGGCTGCGGGATCGATCCCGCTGGTCATCTGGAACAGGGCGGCGCGCAGGGTCGTCACAGGCCGAGCAGCTCGTCCAGCTTGCCCTCCCGGTTCAGCGCGCCCAGTTCGTCGCTGCCGCCGATATGCTGCCCGTCGATGAAGATTTGCGGCACGGTGGTCCGGCCGGGCGCGCGGGACAGCATCTCGTCGCGCTTTGGCCCGCCCATGCTGATGTCATATTCCTCGAACGCGGCGCCCTTGCCGTCGAGCAAGGATTTCGCCCGCGCGCAATAGCCGCACCAGGCCCTGGTATAGATTTCGACTTTCGCCATGAAATAACAGCTCCTTTCTCATGAAAATGGGGGTCTGCGCCATATTGTCAATCAATCCGTCATGGCGCGTCGCCATCGGGCAGCGCCCGCGCCCAGCAAAGCAACCGCACATCCGCCGCGCCGCCGCGCCTGAGGACCAGGGCGCAGGCCGCCGCGGTCGCCCCGCTGGTATGGACATCGTCGATCAGCAGCACCCGCCGCCCCTGCATCCCATGCCCGTCCGCCAAAGCGAAGGCGCCGCGCACCGCCCTGGCCCGCTGCGCCGGATTCATGCCCCGCAGCGGCTGCGTCCGCCGCACGCGCCGCAAGCCACGCCTGTCCACCGGCCATCCGGTCAGGCGGCCCAGATGATCGGCGATCAGCGCCGACTGGTTGAAGCCCCGGCCCCACAGCCGCCAGCGATGCAGCGGCACCGGCACGATCAGCGGCGGCGCGCCGTCCCCAACCGCACCGACATGGCGCAGCATCTGCCGCGCGATCAGCCGGGCAAGGCCGATGCGCCGCCCATATTTGAGCCGCAGCGCCACCGTGCGCGCGACATCGCCATAGGCAAGCACGGCGCGGGCGCTGTCCCAGGGCGGCGGATCGGCGAGGCAGGCGCCGCATTCCGCCCCCGCCTCCATCTCATGCGGGAATGGCAGGCCGCAGCGCGCGCAGCATGGCTCACCCAGGAAGGTCATCCCGCTCCAGCAGGTCAGGCAGAAAGCGAAATCCTCACCCACGATGGCGCCGCAGCCGGGGCAGCGGGGCGGCAGCGCATAATCGATCGCGGGGCGCAGCGCGGCCTTGAGAAGCGGGGCGAGAGGCATCATCTGCCTTGTCCCCGCTTCGCCCCCGATGCACAAGGCCCGCCATGACCGCAACCGAACCGCGCCCCGATATTTTCGACCGATCCCTGCGCGCGCGGCGTCGCGACCGGATGCTGACGGCCTTTGCCGATCATGACTTCCTGCACCGGGCGATGCTGGACGAATTGCTGGAGCGGCTGGGCGATGTGCAGCGCGACCTGCACGAGGCGCTGGTGATCGGCTGTCCCGATGGCAGCGCGAAGGCGGCGCTCGAAGCGATGGGCAAGCGAGTCGCCTGCGCCGATCCGGGCTTTCTGGCGGCGAACCAGGGCGGCGGGGTGCAGGCGGACGAGGACGCCCTGCCCTTTGCCGATGCAAGTTTCGACCTCATCCTGGCCTGCGGCACGCTCGACAGCGTCAACGACCTGCCGGGCGCGCTGATCCTGATGCGGCGGGTGTTGCGCCCCGACGGGCTGATGCTCGCGGCTTTTGCGGGCGCAGGGAGCCTGCCCCGCCTCAAGGCCGCGTTGCTCGCCGCCGAGGGCGACCGGCCGGGCCAGCATGTCCATCCGCAAGTCGATGTGCGATCGGCCGGCGACCTGCTGAGCCGCGCCGGTTTCGCCATGCCGGTGGCGGATGGAGAGACGCTGACGATCCGCTATGGCGATGTCGTGCGGCTGATGCATGACCTGCGCGGCATGGGCGCGGGCAATATGCTGGCGAACCGGCCGCCGGCGCTGACCCGCGATGTCATCATGCGCGCCGCCGCCCATTTCGCCGACGCCGCCGACCCGGACGGGCGCACGGGCGAGCAGATGGCGATCGTCTATCTGTCGGGCTGGCGGCCGGACCCGAGCCAGGCCCAACCGGCGCGGCGCGGCAGCGCCACGGCATCGCTGGCGGAGGCGCTGAAGGGGAAGCCGGCGGGATAGACGCGCGCGCGCCTCCCTCATTCCAAAGGTCGATTTGATCCATGTCCAAGACGGGGCGGGGGGATCGGCGCAAGACCCTTCGCATCGTCGGCACCGCGCCTGTCCGCGCGGATATAGGCACGGCGACATAAGGAGGTAGACCCATGCGCTTTCATCCCCGCCTTTTGCTCGCCGCCTGTGCGCTCGCGCTGCTGCCGGCCAGCGCCCATGCCGCTCCGCGCGCCACCGCCGCCGATGCGCGCGCCATGCTCGAACGGGCGGTCGCCCAAGTGCATGAGGTCGGCGCGCAAGCGGCGTTCGCGGCCTTCAACCAGCCCGATGGCGCGTTCAATACCGGCGAGCTTTATGTCTTCGCCTTCGACCTTGACGGCATTTACGAAGCCTATGGCGCGCATCCGGGACTGGTCGGCAAGGATGTGCGCGACCTGACCGATGCCGAGGGCAAGCCGATCGTGCGCGACATGATCGAGATCGCCAGGACGTCCGGGCGCGGGCAGATCAACTATGTCTGGCTCAACCGCGCCGACAATCATGTCGAACATAAACTGTCGCTGATCGAACGGGTGGGCGAGCATGTGATCGGCGTGGGCTATTACGCCGACTGACCGGCGCGCCGGGTTCGCTTTGCCCGGCGCCCTGTTGCGAGGATAGCGAAAGGATCGGATGGCGGGGGTGATGCCGTCAGACGCGGGCCGCGCCGGCGCGTCGCGGTTCGGCGCCGACCCTCGGCGGGTCGATCACGTCGCGCGCGGTCCAACCCTGGCCATCATGGGCGTAGTCGACGTGGCTGGCGCGGCGGAATCCGGCGCCGTCCCAGACGATGACCTGCAATTCCATCTCGTCATGGCGGCGAACATGCAGCCAGTTGAAACTTTGCGGCTCGTCATTGCGCAGCCGGGTCGATGTGGCGGTGCCGGCCTGGATCACCAGCGCGCCACCGCTATGCGCCACCATTTTCTGCGCCGCTTGCGCATAGGTGCGGTGGAAATGGCCCGCCAACGCCAGATGCACGCCGGCCTGACACGCGGCCTGCACCGCATCTTCGTGCCGGCCGACCGCCTCGCTCAATTCCCCGCCCTTGCCGATGGGCATGGCAAAGAGCGGATGATGAGTGACGAGGATGCGGGTCTTGTCGGGGGCGACGGTCGCGAACCGGCGCCGAAGAATGTCCATTTGGTCATGGTTGATCCGCCCGTCCTTGATCGTCAGCGACCGCGCGGTGTTGAGGCCCAGGATCGCGACCTCGTCATCCTCGTAAAAGGGGCAAAGCGCATTGCTGATATAGCGTTTGTAACGCCGCAGCGGCGCCATGAAGCGGCGCACGACGTCATAGAGCGGCACGTCATGATTGCCCGGAACGACCAGCGTCCTGAGCCCCGCCGCATGCAACCGGCCCAGCCAGGCGGCGGCCTGCCGGAATTGCGCCACGCGCGCCCGTTGCGTGAAATCGCCGCTGATGATGACGAGGTCGGGGCGGCGTTCCTCCAGCCAGGCGGTGGCGGCATCGACGATCCTGGGATCGTTCGCGCCGAAATGAATGTCGGACAGATGAGCGATACGGGCCATGCAGGAGTAACGGATCGGCGGCGAAGGGTTTCCCTTGGACCCCGAATCGATCCGGCGGAGTTATTGCGGCATGGAAATGAAACCCCTCCCCAAGGACGCCATTCTGGTGGTCAACGCCCATAGCCGACGCGGGCAGGATCTGTTCGCGCAGGCCCGGTCCAAGCTGGAAGCGGCCGGCGTCCGCCTGATCGCCGCCCACGCCGTGGAAGAACCCGAACGGATGGCCGCGACCGTGCGCGACGCCGTCGATAGCGGCGCGCCGATGGTGATCGTGGGCGGAGGCGATGGCTCCATGTCGGGCACGGTCGACGAATTTGTCGGCAAGGATTGCGTGTTTGGCGTGCTGCCGCTTGGCACCGCGAACAGCTTCGCCCGAACGCTGGGCCTGCCGCTCGACCTGGACGGCGCGGTGCAGGCGATCGCGGCGGGACGGCGGCGGCGCGTCGACCTGGGCATGATCGACCGCGATTATTTCGTCAACGCCGCCTCGCTGGGCCTGTCGCCGATGATCGGGCGGACGGTGCCGCACAAGCTGAAACGCTATCTGGGGCGGGTCGGCTATCTGGTCTGGGCGGCGAAATGTTCGGTGGGCTTCCGCGCCTTTCGCCTGACGATCGATGACGGGACGCAGGAACATCGCCTGTGGTCGACCGAAGTGCGCATACTCAACGGCCCCTATCATGGCGGGGTCGCGCTGTCCGATCGCGCCGAGGTCGATAGCGGCGAGATCGTGGTGCAGGCGGTGGTCGGCCGCAGCAAGCCACGGCTCGCCTGGGACTGGTATGCGAAATTCTTCAGGCTGCGGGACCGCAACGCGCATACGCAGGAATTTCATGGCACGGCGTTCCGCATCGCCACGAAACCGCGCCAGCGCATCTCCATCGACGGCGAAGTGCTGGCAAAGACGCCGGTGACGGTGAAGGTCGCGGCCGGCGCCGTCGAGGTGGCGGTGGCCGCGGACGACTGACGCCGCCCCCGGTCCCTGCCCGCCCGGAGATGATGAACCCGACCTACAGCGGCTTTTCGTAGATCTGGTAAATCTTGTTCACCTCGCTCCCGATGGCTTCCGCGATCGCGTTCATGCCCTGATTATCGTCCAGCACCCAGCCGATTTCGCCCCGTGTCGCGCCATAGCGGGTGATGGCGTTGCGGCGGATATATTCGATCATCATGAAGGCGAGCTGGCTCGCCATGCGCGAGGATTGCAGCCGCTGCACGACGCCCATCAGCGGCACGCGCATGGTGCGCACGCGTGGCTTTTTCAGCCAGCGCAGCAGCTTGATCCAGCCAAAGGGAAAGAGCGAGCCGTTGAGCGGGCCGAGCGCCTCATTCAGGTCGGGCAAGGTCATCATGAAGGCGACCGGCTCGCCGTCCAGTTCGGCGACCATGATCAGGTCTTCGAACACGATGGGTTTAAGCTTCTTGCCGCTATGGGCGACTTCGTCGTCCGTGATCGGCACAAAGCCCCAATTCTGGCCCCAGGCATCGTTCAATATGCCCAGGATGATGGCGGCCTCTCGATCGAAATTTTTCCTGTCGACCTGGCGGACGCGGATGCGGCCGTTTTTCTCGCCCGACTGGATGATGCGCTGGATCAACGGCGGAAAATCACGGGTGATGTCCAACTCATAGGTTTTGAGCTGCTTGGCGGGGACGTAGCCTGCGCCTTCGATCATCGCCTGATAGGCCGGGCTGTTATGGCCCATCATCACCGTGGGCGGATGGTCATGGCCTTCGATCAGCAGGCCCGGCTCTTCCCAGATGGACAGCGAGATCGGCCCCAGCACGCGGGTCATGCCCTTGGCGCGGAGCCATGTTTCCGCCGCCGCGATCAGAGCCGCGCCGGTTTGCGCATCCTCCGCCTCGAACATGCCGAAATTGCCGGTGCCCGGCCCCATGCCCTGTCCGACCGGCTGTTCCAGCGCGAGATGATCGATATGGGCGGAAACGCGGCCCACCACCTTGCCGCCGCGCCGGGCGAGGAAATATTGCGCTTCCGCATGGCCGAAAAAGGGATTCTTCCCCGGCGTCAGCAGTTCCTTCACCTCGGCCTTGAGCGGCGGCACCCAGTTGGGATCATTGGCGTAGAGCCGCCAGGGCAGGTCGATAAAGGCCTGCATGTCGGCCTTGCCGGAAACGGGAGTGATGACCAGATCATTATGCGCCACAGGTGCCGCCTTCGCAAAAACAGGAAGATGCAGTGCAGTTCGTCGCTTGTTTGCGGAATGTCAATCATGCGCGCGACGGCAGAGTGTAACAGGCTGGATATGTCATGGTGCTGCCATGAATTCAGCGCATTTGGAGATTAGGAACGCCCGCATGACAGTGCATGATCCCATTCTTGCCGCCGCGCGGCGGGCGCGCGCGGCGATCCCCGACGACAGCGCGATGCTGCGCGCCGCGGCCGATCTGGCGCGCGAATTTTCGGTCGCCAACCCCCGCATCTACTGGTCCGACCTGCTGGCGTCGGCGCTGATCGGCTGGAGCGCGCTGGCGGGCGCGATCCTGATCGACAATGTGGCGCTGGCCGTCGCCTGTGGCGTGGTGGCGATGCTGGCGCTCTATCGCGCGGCAAGCTTCATCCATGAGCTGACGCATATCCGCAAGGATGCCCTGCCCGGCTTTCGCCTGACCTGGAACCTGATCGTCGGCGTGCCGCTGATGATCCCGTCCTTCATGTATGAAGGCATCCATACGCAGCATCATGCCCGCACCCGGTACGGCACCGCGGACGATCCCGAATATCTGCCGCTGGCGCTGATGAAGCCCTGGTCGCTGCCGCTGTTCATCGTCGTCGCGTCGCTGGCGCCGGTCGGCCTGATCCTGCGCTTTGGCCTGCTGACGCCGCTGTCGCTGCTGATCCCGGCGCTGCGCCGCAAGGTGGTGGCGGAATTGTCCGCCCTGTCGATCAACCCGGCCTATCGCCGCCGCGCGCCGGAGGGCGATTTCGCCCGGATGTGGGCCTGGCAGGAAGCGGGCGCCTGCATCGTCGCGCTGGCGCTTGTGGCCAGCGTCTTCGCCTTCGGCTGGAAGCCTTTGCTGGTCTACATGGCCGTGCATTCGGCGATGACCGTCATCAACCAGTTGCGCACCCTGGTCGCCCATTTGTGGGAAAATGAGGGCGAAGCGATGACGGTGACGGCGCAATATCTGGACTCGGTCAATGTGCCGCCGCCGGGCGCGCTGCCCGCTCTATGGGCGCCGGTGGGCCTGCGTTATCATGCGCTGCACCATCTGCTGCCCAGCGTCCCCTATCATTCGCTGGGACAGGCCCATGCGCGGCTGATGACGACGCTCGACATGGATTCGCCCTATCACAAGGGCAATTACAAGGGGATGATGCCGCTGGTCGGCAAGATCGCCCGCAGCACCATGACAGCACGCTGACGGACCCACCGGACGGCAAACGCTGCCGCCCCAAATATTTTTAAGTTGCTGCTTGAAACCGTCAAGCACGCGCCCATATCGCGGTTGTTCCGGTCACTTTCCCCTCCCCCTCATGAGGACCGGGACGCCCCCTTGAGGAGGCCCCGTGCGACACCCTTGGTCGCCGGGGCCTTTTTCCTGTCATTCCTCCGTGCGGAACAGCACGGTTTCGCCGAGCAGCAGGAACAGGCAGAACGGCGCCCAGGCCGCCAGCACCGGCGGATAAGCGCCCAGATTGCCCATGGCGAGCGAGAAATTATCCGCCACGAAATAGGCGAAGCCCAGCGCCATGCCCAGCACCGCGCGCATGAAAAGCTGGCCCGAACGGGCAAGGCCGAAGGCGGCGACCGACCCGAGAATCGGCATCAGCAGCGCAGAGAGCGGTCCCGACAGCTTGTGCCACAGGCTTCCTTCCAATTCGGCGGTGGGGCGGCCCGCGTCGTGCAGGTCGGCGATGGCGTCCTGCAATTCGCCAAAGGTCAGCGCGTCGGGATCGACCTTGGCCAAAGTGAACTGGTCGGGACGGATGTCGCGGCCGAAACGGACGGTGCCGATGTCACGCATCGTGCCGCGCGCCACGTCAAACTGGCGCGCGCCCTCCAGCACCCAGCTTTTGGAGGCCGCGTCATAATGGCCCCTGGGCGCCTGCACGATCGTCGTCAGGCCGTTATTGACGCGATTATAGATTTCCACTTTGCGCAACTGAACATTGGTGCCGCGTCCCGCGACGATCGCCGCATTGACCAGATTATTGCCATCGCGCACCCAAGGGTTGGTTTTCACCCCGCTGTCGCGCGGGATCGGGCCATAATCGACCGCGTCCCACGCGCTGAGCGCCGCGGTCGACCGCGCCACGATCCGTTCGTTGAAGACGAAGCTGATGGCCGACACACCCAGCGCCGCCACGACCAGCGGCGCCAATATCTGATGGGCGGACAGGCCGGCCGCCTTCATCGAGATGATCTCGCTATTCTGGTTCAGCGTCGCCAGCATGACCAGCGTGCCCAGCAGGACCGAAAAGGGCAGGAACCGCGCGATGATCTGCGGCGCGCGCAGGCCGACATAATGCCACAGCTGCGCGTCGCCATTGCCCGGATAGGCCAGGATGTCGCCCGAATTGCCAAGCAGATCCAGCGTCTGGAGCACAATCACGAGCAGCGCCAGCACGGCGAAGGTGCGGGTCAGGAACTGCCGGACCATGTAGAGGCTGATCTGGCGCGAAGGAAAGAAATTAAGCTGCATGGGTCAGGCGGCTCCTTCCGCCGAGGCGCGTCGCCGCCCGAAACGCACCAGCCGGGCAATCTGCTTGCCCAGCTTGGCAAAGGCATATTCCAGCGCAGCGATCGGCTGGCCGCCGGGGCGATTGGCGATCACATGATACATCCAGAGCACCAGGCCGGAGGCGAACAGGAAGGGCGTCCAGAGCGCGATGATCGGATCGACCTTGCCCAGCGCGCCGACGCTTTCGCCATATTGGTTGATCTTGTGATAGGTCACGATGAATATGATGGAGAGGAAGACGCCCAGCGCCGATGTCGATCGTTTGGGCGGGATGGCAAAGGCCAGTGCAGCGAGCGGCAGCAGCAGCATGAAGACGACCTCGACCATGCGGAAATGGAAATTGGCGCGCACCTCGTTACGTAATTTGTCCGGCGTGGCGCTGTTGCGGCCGATCACCACCAGTTCGGGAATCGTCTTTTCCCGGTCCACGTCGCGGCCACGAAACGCCTCGATCCTGGGCAGGTCGATCGGCAGGTCGTGGCTGGAAAAGGAGAGGATACGCGGCGTCTTATATTTGGGCGCGTCATTGACCAGCACGCCGTCGCGCAGGCGGAAGATGATCGTGTCGGGATCATCCGTGGCCAGGAACGTCCCCTGCGCGGCGGTGACCGCGACCGACTGACCGTCGCGATTCGTCGCGCGCACGAAGATGCCTTGCAGGTTGCGACCCTGGTCGCGGCTGCGTTCGATCCGCAGGGTCATCCGCTTGCCCAGATCGGTGAATTCGCCAACCTTGATCGACGCGCCGAGCGCGCCGGATCGCAGTTCGAATCGCAAGGCTTCATAGGCGTGGCGCGAGAGCGGCTGGACGAAGCCGACAATGCCGAAATTGATCAGCGCCAGCGCGATCGCATACATATAGGGCACGCGCAAAAGCCGACCATAGGACAGGCCGACAGACCGCATCACGTCCAGTTCGGAGGACAAGGCGAGCTTGCGGAAGGCGAGTAATATGCCGAGCATCAGCCCGATCGGGATGCCGAGCGAGAGATATTCGGGCAGCATATTGGCGAGCATCCGCCACACGACGCTGACCGGCCCCCCTTCCGCCGCGACGAAATCGAACAGGCTGAGCATCTTGTCGAGCACCAGCAGCATCGCGGCGATCACCAATGTGCCCAGCATGGGCACCGCGATCAGGCGGGCGAGATAACGATCGGTGGCGGTCAGCATTCTCTAAGTCGTCGTCCCATCACCATGTTTTGGCCGCAAACCCCACCCATATGCGAGCGAGGTAGAATTGCGGGGCGAACAGGGGCTCGCCGTCCGGTCCATTCGGGTGGCTATAGCTTCCAGGAGTCTGATGGTCATGTTGAAAGTTGCAATGGGTGTCATGTCGGCAGCAGCGATGGTCGCTGCGGCACCGGCGCTGGCCCATGGGCAGGAAATTCCGAACAATCTAGAACGCTGCGGCGCCGATGCGAAGGGGCCGGCGGTGCTGGTCGATGTGCGCGGCTTTGCCGCGGCAACGGGCAAGGTGCGCGTCCAATCCTATCCCGGCACCAAGGCCGCCTGGCTGGAAAAGGGCGAATGGCTGAGCCGCATCGACGTACCAGCGAAACCCGCGAACGGAGGTATGCGCTTTTGTATGCCGGTGCCGCATCCGGGCACTTATGGCATCGCCGTGCGGCACGACCGCGACGGCAATGGCAAGACCGACATTTCGCGCGATGGCGGCGGTTTTTCCAACAATCCGTCGATCAACATCTTCAACCTGGGCAAGCCGAGCGTGAGCAAGGCTGCGTTCCAGGTCGGTCCCGGCGTGACGAAAATCACGATCAACCTCAAATATATGTGATCCCGAACCATGGTGTGCGTCGCGCTTTTGTCCAATCCCAAATCCACGGGCAACCGGCAGTCGCTTCCGCGCGTGCGCAGCTATTGCGCCAGCAACCCCGACATTTTCCACTATGAAGTGGAGCATGTCGACCAGATCGGCCGGGCGTTCCAGACGATCGCCCGCGTCGATCCCACCGTTATCGTCATCAATGGCGGCGACGGCACGGTGCAGGCGTCGCTCACCGAACTCTATCAGGGCGAGCATTTCACGGGCCGGGTTCCGCCGATCGCGGTGCTGCCCAATGGCAAGACCAACCTCATCGCGCTCGACCTTGGCATCCATGGCGACCCGATCAAGGCGCTGGAGCGAATCGTCGAGATCGCCAAGTCGGGCGTCGATGACCATGTCGTCGCGCGCGAACTGATCGCCTTGTCGGATGGCGCCGTCGGCAGCCGGCCGGTGCTGGGCATGTTCCTGGGCGGCGCGGGCCTGGCCGATTACATGCTTTATTGCCGCAACCAGATTTATCCGCTCGGCCTTTCCAACGGCCTGAGCCATTTCATCACGGCTTTGGCGGTGATCGTGTCGCTGCTGTTCGGTATTCGCGCCCGGTTCCTGCCGCCGTCGAGCAAGCCGGTCAGCATCTCGCTGATCCGCGACGGCCAGATCGCCGGCCGCTTCGCGGTGCTGATCGTCACGACGCTGGAACGGTTGCTGCTGGGCGTCCAGCCGGGAGACAGCAGCCGCGGCAACATGAAGCTGATGGCGGTGGACCAGAATCTCCCGGCGCTGCTGCGGCTGGTCTGGGCCAGCCTGTTCAAGCAGATGGGCAAGGCGCGGATGCAGGGCATTCACCTGGAACAGGGCGACATCATCCGCATCGAAGGCGACCATAGCAGCGTCATCCTTGACGGCGAACTGTTCGAAGCGTCGGAGGGCCGGCCCATCGTGCTGCGCTCGACCAAGCCGGTGCCCTTCCTGCGGCTGGCGGCGTAAGACCGGGGCAAAACGGCTCTTCCGATCGGTGTGCTTGGTGACTGGGGTGGGAAGTGGAATGACGCTGGAGCCTCAGTGGGTCTGGCGCGTCATTGCCTGAGATCCCAGCTTTCGCTGGGATGACGGAATATCCTCGTTCCCGCCCTCCCGCCATTTCTTCTCAGGCTGAAAAAGCCGGCGTCGCCAGCGCGCGGGCGTGGTCGCGGATGCCGGACGGCCAATCGCCCGACAGCGAAATATACAGTTCTTCGTCCCGCGCGTAGAGCGCGCGGATCGCCGCTTCATAGCCGGGCCGGTCGCCCGCCATGGCGGTCACGAAATGATAGGCGGCGTCCATCGCGGCGCGCGGGCTGGGCGCGGCGATGCTGGCCTTGCGCGCGGCTTCGACCAGTTTGCGCAGGGTTGCCGACGCGCCGCCCGGCTGCGCCGCCAGCCAGTCCCAATGGCGTGGCAGCAGGGTCACCTCGCGCGGCTGGACGCCCAGTTTCGGGCGGCCCCTGCCCCTGGGCGCCTCCGCCGCCGGATCGCGCAGATCAATATCGACCTGCCGTCCTGTGCTGTCGTCGAACAGCAGAATATTCTGCGCCTCGTCGCCCATGGCGCGCAGCGCGTCACGCACTTCCGCCTCATCGCCGGTCGCGATCCACAGGTCGCCTGCAAAGGCCGTCAATGTTCGTTCCATGCCAAATTCCCTTCGGCACGGCCATTATTACCCGGATTTATTTATGTCAATATACCCGGATGAAATTATGCAGGTCGTAGTTCAACCCAGGTCGGCGCATGATCGCTCGCCTTTTCCCGGCCGCGAAAATCCCGGTCGACCTGGGCGTCGATCAGGCGATCGGCGGCGGACGGGCTGAGCAGCAGATGGTCGATGCGGAAACCCGCGTCGCGCGGCCAGCTGTTCGCCTGATAGTCCCAGAAGGTCCATACGCCGCCCGCGGGATGACGGCTGAGGATCGCGTCGGTCCAGCCATCCCCCAGCAGCCGGCGATAGGCTGCACGGCTTTCGGGCTGCATTAGCGCATCGTCCTGCATCGCCTTGACCGAGAATGTGTCCACATCGCGGGGAATGACATTATAATCGCCGGCCAGGATCGCAGGAACTTCCTCCGCCCAGATTTCCGCCGCACGGTCGCGCAGGCGCTTCATCCAGCGCAGCTTATAATCGAACTTCGGGCCGGGCTGCGGATTGCCGTTGGGCAGGTAGATGGATGCGACGCGCACACCCTTCACATCGGCTTCCAGATAGCGGCTATGCTCATCCTCCGGCTCGCCGGCCAGCCCGCGCCGCACTTCGACCGGGGTTTCGCCCCGCGCCAGAATGGCGACGCCGTTAAACCCCTTTTGCCCGTGCCAGATCGCGCCATAGCCCGCATCCTCTATGTCCTTGGCCGGAAAGGTTTCGTCGCTGGTCTTGATCTCCTGAAGGCAGGCGACATCGGGCCGCGTTTCGTCCAGCCATTCCAGCAGACGCGGCAGGCGCGCCTTGATGCCGTTGATGTTGAAGGTGGCGATGCGCATCATGTCTCTCTCTTCCATTTGCCTATCCTTTGAACAAAGGACGGGCGTTGAGCAAGCACGCGCCGTGGCGCGACAGGCTCAAGGCAGAGAAAGCGCCGATCAGACCGAGAAGCTGGTTCCGCAGCCGCAGCCGGCGGTGGCGTTGGGGTTCGTGACCTTGAACGCCGCGCCGCCCAGGTCCGACACGAAATCGACGGCCGACCCACGCACCAGGTCGATGCTGACATCGTCCACCACCAGGGTCACACCGTCGCGCTCGACCGACAGATCGTCCGCCTCGACCAGATCGGCGAGGCCGAAGCGATATTGGAAGCCCGAACAGCCGCCGCCCTCCACCGACAGGCGAAGAATGGCGGGCTTGCCCTGTTTGGCGGCAATCGCCGCCACGCGGGCGGCGGCGGAAGGGGTGAGATCGATGTCGGCCATGATGCCCTAGATAGGAATAGACAAAAGGCCCGGCAACCCATCAGGTGCCGGGCCTTTTGCGAATTTCGGGAAGGGCCGGATCAGTCGGCCGCCTTTTCCTCGGCCTTGGTCGGACCGCCCATGGCGACCGGCGGCTTCGTGTTCATCGCAACCAGATAGTCGGGGCCGGCGACAAAGGGGATCGGATTGATTGCGGCGCCGTCGACGCGGACTTCATAATGAAGATGGCTGCCGGTCGAGCGGCCGGTCGAGCCCATCAGGCCGATGATCTGACCGCGCTTCACATAGCTGTTGGGGCTGACAAGCAGTTTCGACATATGGCCGTAGCGCGTTTCCATGCCGCTGCCATGCGTGATCTGGACCAGATTGCCATAGCCATTGGCCCAGCCGGCGCGACTGACGACACCGTCGGCAGTGGCGTAGATGGGGGTGCCGGTCGGACCGGGAATGTCGATGCCCTTGTGCATCCGGGCGCCGCCGTTGAACGGGTCCGAACGGACGCCGAAGTTGGAGGTCAGCGTCAGCTTGGCGACCGGGCGACCCGAGGGGATATAGGCCGACGCCTTGGGCGTGCCGTCAAGGCGCTGGAGGCTGGCGAAAAGATTGGAGAAGGCCGCGTCATTCTGGCCCGGCTGAGCCGCGCTGGCCGGCACCTCCCCATAGGGATCATCATCGTCGGTCGATGCCTGGACCGGAACCGCGGCGCAGAGGACAGCGACAACGCCGAGCGATCCAGCCATTTTTAAAAATTTCGACGCGGACCGGAACATGTTTGATGCGCGCGCATTGACCGAGTGTAGAACCGACATGCAGACCCCGACTATCCACCGGAGACTTATACCTCTCGGTGCGTTTTGTTTCATATTTGGCGACCTGGGCCGCCCCCGCTGATTGTGCAGACTGCAAATTGCGGATCAGGTTGCAAGCGCGGCGTAGTAATCTTCGGTCAGACCGGCCTGCCGACGCGCCGAGTCGTTGAACGGCGGCTTAACGCTGCCGCGAAAATGGCGTTTCACCAGCATTTGATAGTGGTTCGCGGCATTTACGCCCAATCTGTTCGTCGCCCAGTTGAACCAGCTCGTCCCTGCGGCGACATGGCGAATTTCGTCCGTCATAATGCGGCGCAATATGCTGGCGGATGTCATGTCGCCAACCGCTTCGAAGCGCGCGACCGTGGCGGGCGTGATGTCGAGCGCCCGCGCCTCCAGCACCATCGGCACCACCGCCAGCCGGGCCAGCGCATCGCCGGCGGTTGCGCTGGCGGCCTCCCACAATCCGTCATGGGCAGGCAAGGCGCCATAATGGCTGCCCATTTGCCGCAACCGCCGGTCGAGCAGCGCGAAATGCATCGCCTCTTCCGCGCCAACCCGCATCCAGTCGTCGACGAAGGCCGCTGGAAAAGCTTCGCCAAAGCGGCCGATCAGGTCGAAGGCGAGGTCGATCGCGACGAATTCGATATGCGCCAATGCGTGGAGCATGGCGATCCGGCCCCGGTCCGACCCCATCTTGCCGCGCCGGGGCATCTGGACAGGCGAGAGCAATAACGGCGATGCGGGCCGCGCGGGCCGGTCGGGCAGCGGCGTGTCGAACCGCGCGGCCAGCCGGCCCAGCCGCCAGGCGCGCGCCACGGACCGGGCCGCCATCAGTTTCGCATAATGATCGGGCGTCAGCAGCACATGGGCGCAGGCCGCACCCACGTCCTCAATCTGCGTTGGAGCGATCGGGGCGGGCGTCAAAGCGCCTTCACCGCCTCCAGCACCTGTTCGGCATGGCCCTTCACCTTGACCTTGGGCCAGACGCGCAGGATCGTGCCGTCTGCGCCGACCAGGAAGGTCGCCCGTTCGATCCCCATATATTTGCGGCCATAGAGCGATTTTTCGACCCAGGTGCCGAACGCCTGGCACGCCGCGCCCGGCTCATCCGACGCCAGGATGACGCTGAGACCATATTTTTCCGAGAATTTCTTGAGCTTTGCCGGCTTGTCCCTGGAAATGCCGATCACCGGCACGCCCGACGCCGCATATTCGTCGGCCAGGGCGGTGAAATCCTTCGCTTCGTTGGTGCAGCCGGGCGTGTCCGCCTTGGGATAGAAATAGACGACGAGCGGCTTGCCCCGATAATGATCCAAGGTGAAATCCACGCCGTCCGCGTCCTTCAACTCGACCGCCGGGATGGCGTCCCCCTGTTCCAGCATCACATGTCCTCCTGATAGGGCTCCGCGAGCGCGGCCCAGGCTTCGCTCACGCATTGCCGCGCCTGCGCGTAGCTTGCAAGCAGCCCGTCCCAATCCTTTGCCCCGCAGGCGCGGGCCAGCAGCGACCGGGTCGCCGCCGGCGGCTCGGTCGATTTGGGCGAAACCAGGCGCGAGACGATCAGATAGCAGGTGATGAGGTCATGGGCGGCGATCAACTCCGAGGACAGATGCCCGGCCGCGACCAGCTCCGCCAGCGCCAGCGACAGGTCGGGATGAAAGGCCATACCGTGCCGGAACTGGGAGACGTGGATCAGGAATTCCAGATCGACCAGGCCGCCCGGCACCAGCTTGACGTCCAGATCGCTCGCCGGCGGCTTGTGCCGGGCGATGTCGCCACGCATCTTGACCGCCTGCCGCGCCAGCGCGCCGAAATCGCGCGGACGACGCAGGGTTTCGGCGAGGATCGCTTCGAGCGCAGCGCGCGCGGCGGGCGATCCGAACACCGGCCGCGCGCGGGTCAGCGCCAGATGTTCCCAGGTCCAGGCCTCCTCCCGCTGATACCGCGCGAAACTGTCCAGGCTGACCGCCAGCAACCCCTGCGCGCCCGAAGGGCGCAGGCGGGTATCGACCTCATAGAGCGGGCCGGACGCGGTATGGACCGACAGCGCATTGGTGATGCGCTGTCCCAGCCGGTTGAAATAATGGGTCGCGCCCAAGGGCTTTGGACCATCGGATTCGGTCGAGAAATCGCCGGTGAAAAGATAGATCAGGTCAAGGTCGGACGCGTGGGTCAGTACACCGCCGCCCAGCCGCCCCAAGGCCAGGATGAGCATCTCGCCGCCCGGCACCTTGCCATGGGCGGCCTCGAACTCCGCCACCGTCGCGGCGGCCAGCGCCTCGATGGCGGCCTGGGCCACACGGGCATAGCCCCTGCCCGCCTCCAGCGGATCGCCGCCGCGGATGATCTGCACGCCCAGCGCGAAGCGGCGGTCGCCCACCCGCTGGCGGACGCGATCGAGCAGGGTCTGATAATCCTCCCCGACTTCCAGCATCGCGAATTGGCGCGTCAGCAGGTCCACCGCCGGCGGCGGATCGAAAGCGGTGGCGTCGATCAGGCCGTCAAGCAGTTCGGCCCGCCGTCCGAGCGCGTCCGCCAGCGTCGGCGCGTGGCTGAGCAGTTCGGCCAGCAACTCCACCAGTGCGGGGCGCGCGGCGAGCAGTTTGAAGAAATTGATCGCACTCGGCAGGCGGCCGATCATGTCGTCGAGCCGGTTGAGCGCGCGCGAGGGATCGGGCGCCAGGGCCAGCGCGCGCATGAGACCGGGCAGCAATGTTTCCAGCGCCTCACGCGAAGGGGCGCTGCGCAACGCACGCACGGTGCCGCCGCGCCAGCGACCGATGCGGGCCAGCGGCGTTTCAGGATCGACAAAGCCCATGTCGACCAGTTGCGCCTTGAGCCGGTCCTCGTCGCGCGACAGGGAGGCGTCCTCCCGTTCCGGACTCAACCGGTCATAGTTGCGGCCGACCCATTCGACCTGCGGGCGCAACAGGTCCAGCAGCGCCGCGCCGTCGGCCAGGCCGTGGAGCCGCGCGACATTGTCGATGCCTTCTGCGGTGGGCGGCAGTTCATGGGTCTGGCGGTCCTCCACCATCTGCAACCGATGCTCGATTGTGCGGAAAAGGACATAGGCCTCGTCCAGCCGGGCGGCGACATCCGCCTCTATCACCCCGCCGGTCGCCAGCGCTCGCAGCGCCTCCCGCGTGTTGCCCGATCGCAAGGCGGGGTCACGGCCGCCATGGATAAGTTGATGAACCTGGGCGAAAAATTCCACCTCGCGAATGCCGCCACGGCCGCGCTTGAGGTCATAGCCCGGCCCAAAGGCCTGGCCCTGCGCATAATGGTCGCGGATGCGGCGGGATATGTCGACGATCGCGTCGATCGCGCCGAAATCCAGGCTTCTGCGCCAGACGAAGGGGCGGATCTGGCGCATGAAATAGTCGCCCAACGCCAAATCACCAGCCGCCGGCCGCGCGCGGATGAAGGCCGCCTGCTCCCAGCCCAATGCGGTCGATTCATAATAGCCGATCGCCGCCTCCACCGGCAGGGCGATCGGCGTCGCTTCGGGCGAGGGCCGCAGCCGCAGATCCACGCGAAAGACATAGCCGTCGCCGTCACGCGCGGCGAGCAGTTCGCTGACCCGCCGCCCAAGGCGCACGGCGGCGTCGGCCACATCCTCCCGCGCGCCATGCGGCAAGGTGGTGGGGTCATAGAGCAGGATTGGGTCGATGTCGGACGAATAATTGAGTTCGCGGCTGCCATGCTTGCCCAGCGCCAGCACGACGAAGCCCCTATGTCCGGCGTCGGGATAGCGTTCCTGCATCGCCGCGGCGAGCGCTTCCTCCAGCGCCTCGTCAGCGAAATCCGACAGGGTTTGCGTGACGCGGTCCAGATTCCAGGCGCCGGACAGGTCCGCCCCCGCAACAGCAAGCGCGATCGCACCGCGCCGCCGCCGCAGCGACCGGGCGATGCCATCCTGTGGATCGGCCACTGCGCGCGCCGCCGTCAGCGCGCCGTCCATGTCGCCCTGCGCCAATTGCCCTGCAACGTTGGGGAAGCGATCAAGCGCCCGCGCCAGGAAAGGCGAATGCGCCCGGATGCGCGCTTGGATTTGCGGCCAGTTCGACACCATCTTCTCCCTTTCCGGCGCGATATCGCGTGCGAATGCGACAAACGCCAGCAACTTTTCAGCGACATGGCCGTTTCGGACATATGGAAATGCACCGCAAAACGCTCGGCCGATCGGCACTGGGACGGGATGGCGAACTCGGTCGCATCGTGACGGTCGGCCTGCCTGCGCCTTATGAAGGTGTCGGCAAGGCGCTGCGCTCCACTTATTCGCCGCCGCGCGATTCGCTGCCCGACGACATGATGGCGCTGCTGGCAAAGCTCGACAGGCACTGAGGGCGCAGGACTTTTTTTACCCGTTTCGGGGATAAGGCGGCATCCTCCCTTCGGGTCGCACAAGGGTCGCCTGCCAATGCTGTATCGCAACTTCGCCATCGCAACCTTGATCGCCGCGCCGCTGATCGTGCTGGCGATCCAGAATTTCCTGCCTCAGCCAGGGGGCGCGCCGCGATCCGAAGAGGCAGCGCCCCATCCCGACGCGCCGCCGCCGGTCCCCGTGCCGGTCGCGCCGCCCGTCGTCACGCCTGGAGCGCCCGCCATGCCTGAGCCAGCCCCCAGCTTTGGCCAGCCGATGGCGGACGCGGGCGCGCCGATGCTGGCGCCGGGCCAGGGCCTGCCCGCGGCGCCCGTTGCTTCCAGCGATGGCGGGAACCCCTATACATCGGCGGAAGCTGCCCCGCCCGGCTCCCCCAACGCCGAGAAATAAAGCTCAAAGCGCGCCCTGAAAGGTGTCGCACTGGGCCGGGTCGCCGGTCGACAGCCCCTTGCGCAGCCATTGCATCCGCTGGGCGCTGCTGCCGTGGGTGAAGCTTTCGGGCACGGGGCGCCGGCCAGCCGCCTTTTGCAGCGTATCGTCACCGATGGCTTCGGCCGCCCGCATCCCTTCCTCCAGATCGCCCGGCTCCATCAAATTGGTGTCGCGCGCCGCCCAGACCCCCGCATAGCAGTCCGCCTGCAATTCCATCTTTACCTGAAGCGCGTTGCCGTCCGCTTCCGAAGCGCGTTGCTGCGCCTTGCGGATGCGGTCCGCTTCGCCGGTGATGGTCTGGATATGATGGCCGACCTCATGCGCGATGATATAGCCGATCGGGAAGTCGCCCGGCGCGTTGAAGCGGGTTTCCATCTCGCGGAAAAAATCCGTGTCGAGATAGATGCGCCGGTCGGCCGGGCAATAGAAAGGCCCCATCGCCGATTGCGCCGCACCGCAGCCCGACTGACCGTTCTGGCTGTAGAACACCAGCGTGGGTGGCGGATATTGCTCGCCCTCGGCCTTGAAAATGTCGCTCCAGCGCCGTTCGGTCGATCCGAGCACCTTGAGCGAGGTGCGTTGCACATCCGTCAATTCCGCAGGGGTGGGGCGTTGCGTCTGGACCGGCTGTCCGCCCTCCCCGCCGCCGACCAGGCTGAGCGGGTTCATGCCCATCACCACCATGATGATGAGCACGACGGCAATGCCGCCGCAACCGAATCGGCTGCCGATCAGGGGCAGCAACATGCCAAGGCCGCCGCCCAGACCGCCACCGCCAAACCCGCCGCCCCGGCCCTGCTGCACCTCGAAATGGCTGCTTTCCTGTTCGTCGTCGAGCCGCATCGCGTCCTCCCTTTGCCGGCCATTGCCTACGCGATTCATCGCGCGCGGGAAACCGCTCCCCACCCGGAAGGTTGCGCCAGACCGCTGTTTTATTACGAGACATTAAGTTGGATTGCGCGCGCCAAAGCCTATATTGCACTGCGACATGGCAGATACCGAACCCAAGCGCGCACAGACCCGGCCGCTCCGCCGCGCCCGCACATCGCTCGCCCTTCCCCGCGAAGTCGCCCTTCTGCTTCAGGGAGGTGGCGCGCTCGGATCGTTTCAGGCAGGCGTCTTCGACCGGCTGGACGAACTGGGCATCGACATCAGCTGGGTCGCGGGCATTTCGATCGGCGCCGTCAATGCAGCGATCATCGCCGGCAACGAGCCGCACCGGCGCCTCAGTCGCCTCAAGAAATTCTGGTACACCGTATCGGGCGGGATGCCCAATATCGTCCTGCCCGAAATCGACCATATCCGCGAAGCGGCGCATCTGGGCGCTGCGGCGACCGTGGCGACGTTCGGCGTGCCGGGCATGTTTCGCCCCCGCCTGTGGCCCGCCCCGCTGATGCCCGAAGGCACGCCGGGCGCGATCAGCTTCTATGACAGCACCCCCCTGAAAGACACGCTCGACGCCTGCATCGACTGGGAACTGCTCAATGACGGACCGGTCCGTCTGTCGGTAGGCGCGGTCGATGTCGAAACGGGCAATTTCGCCTATTGGGACACGCGCGGCCCCGGCGGCAACACGCGGATCGACGCGCGCCACATCATGGCGTCGGGCGCCCTGCCCCCCGGCCTGCCGCCGATCGAGATTGACGGGCGCTGGTATTGGGATGGCGGCATCGTGTCCAACACGCCGCTCGCCCATGTGCTCAATCACCAGACCGAGGACATGCTGGTCTTTCAGGTCGATCTGTTCCCGGCCGAAGGGCCGATGCCGCGCCAGATGACCGGCGTCTATTCGCGCATGAAGGACATTCAATATAGCAGCCGCACCCGTCAGGTGACTGACCAGTATCTGCGCCTGCGACGGGAGCATGGCGCGATCAAGGCGTTGCTGGACAAACTGCCCGCCGAAATGCAGGATTCGACCGAAGCGCAGGCGTTGCGCCAATGCCTGGACCAGGGATCGGTCAACATCGTCCACCTGATCTATCGCTCGCGCAATTGGGAAAGCGGCGCCAAGGACTTCGAATTTTCCCGCTCCACCATGCTCGACCATTGGAGCCAAGGCCGCGATTCGGTGGAGGAAGTGATGCACAAGGGCGACCTGATCGCCCGCAACATCCTCAACGGCAAGAGCGCGAGCTTCGACCTCGACGCACCCGATCATCTCAAGGAGAAAAAGGCATGAGCACCTCTCTGTCAGGCAAGACCGCGCTGATTACCGGCTCCACGTCCGGCATCGGCCTTGCCTATGCCAAGGCGCTGGCCGGCGAAGGCGCCAATGTCGTCATCAACGGCTTTGGCGACAAGGACGCGATCGAGCAGGAGCGACTGGGCCTCGAAAAGCTCTCCGGGGCCAAGGCGCTCTATTCCGGTCATGACCTGACCAAGGTCGACCAGATCGAAACGATGATGAAGGAAGCGGCCGACGCTTTTGGTGGCATCGACATCCTGATCAACAATGCCGGGATGCAGCATGTCGCCCCGGTCGAGGAATTTCCGCTCGACAAGTGGGACCTCATCATCGCGCTCAACCTCAATGCCGCCTTCCATACAACCCGGCTTGCCGTGCCCTATATGAAGGAAAAGAAGTGGGGCCGCATCATCCAGACCGCGTCCGCCCATTCGCTGGTCGCCTCTCCCTTCAAGAGCGCCTATGTGACCGCCAAGCACGGCCTGGCGGGCTTCACCAAGACGGTGGCGCTGGAAGTCGCAACCTTTGGCATCACCGCCAACTGCATCTCGCCCGGCTATGTCTGGACGCCGCTGGTCGAAAACCAGATCCCCGACACGATGAAGGCGCGGGGGATGACGCGCGAGCAGGTGATGAACGACGTGCTGCTGGCCGGCCAGCCGACCAAGCAGTTCGTCACCGCCGAAGAGGTCGCGGCGACCGCGCTCTATCTGTGCAGCGATGCCGCCGCGCAGGTGACAGGCGCGAACCTGAGCATCGACGGCGGCTGGACCGCGCAATAACGCGGCAACGCCGAGGCCCAAGCCGGCAGCATATGCGCAAGAGGTGAAGACACCCCCTTCACCCTTGCGCAAATCGCCTTATGCTCATGCGCAGCAAGGGAGATCATGCATATGCGCCACGCGCTCACGACCGTTCTGGCCGCCGTCAGCTTCACGTCCATCGCCGCCGCCCAGACGCCGCCGGAAACCCCGCCCGTAACGCCGCCCGCGCAAAGCGAGATCGGCGCGGCGGTGGCCAAGGACATGGACGCCATGATGGCGCTTTACCGCGACCTGCACGCCAACCCGGAATTGTCGCTCAAGGAAGTCAACACCGCGGCCAAGCTGGCCAAGCGGCTGAAGGCGTTGAAATATGACGTGACCGAGAAGGTCGGCGGCACCGGCGTCGTGGCGGTGATGAAGAATGGCACAGGTCCGGTGCTGCTGATCCGCGCCGACATGGACGCGCTGCCGGTGGTGGAGCAGACCGGGCTGGACTTCGCCTCCAAGGTTCGCACCAAGACGCCCGAGGGCGTCGAGACCGGCGTCATGCACGCCTGCGGCCATGATACCCATATGACGGCCTTCATCGAGACGGCGAAGCTGCTCGCGGCGCGCAAGGATCAGTGGAAGGGGACGCTGGTCATGATCCTCCAGCCCGCAGAGGAAGTGGGCAAGGGCGCGCGCGACATGCTGGAGGACGGACTTTACACCCGCTTCCCGCGGCCGACCCATGCGCTCGCCTTTCATGATGCCGCCAATCTGGAGGCGGGGGTGATCGGCTATACACCGGGCTATGCGCTGGCCAATGTCGATAGCGTCGATATCGATGTGAAGGGCGTGGGCGGTCATGGCGCCTATCCGCAGACCGCCAAAGACCCGATCGTGCTGGGGTCGCGGATCGTGACCTCGCTCCAGACGCTCGTCAGCCGTGAACAGGACCCGCAAGACCCGGCCGTCGTTACCGTCGGCAGCTTTCAGGGCGGCGCCAAGCATAATATCATCCCGGACGAGGCGAAGCTGCTACTGACCGTGCGCAGCTATTCGGACGAGACCCGCGCGAAACTGATCGAGGGGATCAGGCGCATCGCGCGAGGCGAAGCGATCGCGGCGGGTATGCCGCAAGACAAGATGCCGGTGGTGAGCGTGAAGGACGAATTCACGCCCTCCACCTATAATCCGCCCGAATTCGCCGAGGAGATGGCGGGCTTGCTCAAGACGCATTTCCCCGACGGCCGGGTTGTCAAGACGACGGCGGTGATGGGCGGTGAGGATTTCGGCCGCTTCTATCGCGCCGACAAGAGCATCAAGAGCTTCATCTTCTGGGTCGGCGGCGTTCCGGCGGAGAAGATGGCGGCGGCGCAGGCCGGTCAGATCAGCCTGCCCTCGCTCCACAGCCCCTTCTGGGCGCCACAGGCCGACAAGGTCATCGCCACCGGTAGCGAGGCGATGACCGTGCTGGCGCTGGATATATTGAAGAAGGACTGAGGCGGTCGCATCAAGAGCGGAAGGAAGTCATCTCAGTCACTGTCCTGGATGGCTTCGCTCCGCTCTCAATGATGCAGGAGAGCGAGTGTCAGGCGCCGAAGCCGCCGTCGATCGTGTGCATGGCGCCGGTGACGATGCCCGCTTCAGGGCCGGCGAGATAGGCGGCGAGACCCGCAATCTCCTGACCCGTGGCATGGCGCTTGATTGCCATGAAGCCGTGCATGGTTTCGGCCATCGGCCCGTTCGACGGGTTCATGTCGGTATCGGTCGGGCCGGGCTGGATGATGTTGACGGTGATGCCCCGCGCACCGAAATCGCGAGCGAGGCCGCGGGCCATGCCCTGCAACGCCGACTTGGTGAGGGCATAGGCGGCACCGCCCGCAAAAGGCATACGATCCCCATTGACCGATCCGACGACGATGATGCGGCCGCCATCGGGCATCAAACGGACCGCCTCGACCGCAGCATGATAGGGCGCACGGACATTGATGTCGATCATCCGGTCCACCGCGTCGGCCTCCAGCGTCAGCGCGTCGCCCATCACCAGCGCGCCGGCATTGACGATCAATATGTCGAGCGGTCCCTGCGCAGCAACGACGTCGATCACCGCCTGACGATCGGCCGCGTCGGATTGGATCGGCGTCGCGCCGGTGTCAGCGGCCAGCGCCTGCGCAGCATCGTGCGATCCGGCATAGGTGAAGGCGACCTGCGCGCCGTCGCCAGTGAAGCGACGGACGATTGCGGCGCCGATGCCGCGGCTACCGCCGATGACAAGGGCTTTCTTCGACGTGAAATCGGTCATGTGGATCATCCTTGAGATATTTGTAATGATCGCTATATAAATTAAAAGCGGACATGTTCAAGGATTTTTATAGTGACCGTTAAAGATAAATCGAAAAGCCGCGGCAGACCCCGTGCTTTCGACCGGGAAAAGGCGCTGGAGCGGGCGCAGGCGCTGTTCCACGCACAGGGTTATGAAGGCGTCGGCGTCGCCGCGCTGGCACAGGCCATGGAAATCAATCCGCCCAGCCTTTACGCCGCCTTCGGCAGCAAGGCGGCGCTGTTCGATGAGATATTGGGCCGCTATGCGCGGGCATCGCCCCTGCTGGAGGCGCTGGATATGGCCAAGGCCAGTCCCGCGACGGTGTTAGCGGATGTGTTGCACAAGGCCGCCATCCTCTATTCGGCCGATCCAGCCACCCTGGGATGCATGGTGCTGGAAGGCGGCCGTGGCACAGACGCCGATGCGGCCTGCCGCGCGCGCGGTTGCCGGGACGCGAGCGTGCAGGCAATGCGCGACTTCGTCGCCCGCACCCACCCCGACAAGGCCGATGTGGTGGCGGATTATATGACGGCCGTGATGTCCGGCCTGTCGGCTGACGCGCGCGCGGGCCATTCGACCCAGCGCCTGACGGCGATCGCCGACATGGCGGCGCTGGCGATCAAGGCGATGCTGACGCCGGATTGAGCAGGCGGGCGAACATTCTTGTTCATGACGCCGTCGCCCTATTGCGGCCGATGCCCCTTGCGCCACTTGGTCCAGAGATGCCGCACCAGCATCTGCGGCGGCATCCGCAACCAGTGAGATCGGAGATAGAAGGCGAAGACGAGCAGCTTACGCGTCTCCCGTCCCCAGCCGTCACGGGCGAGCAAGCGGGCGCGGACCAGCCGGTCCCAGACCGTCAACCGCTCGCCATCGCCATACAGCGCTGCGGCAAGGCGGCGAGCCTGACTCACATGCCGCAGCAGACCATGGCGGTCGGCGCGCGCATCGAGCGTCCGGGGATCGGCATCCGGCAGCAGGCAATATATGTCCCACAGATTGCGCAGTCCCCCCTGCAAGTCGCCATCGGCCAGCATATGCGCAACCGAATGGACGATCCGGTCCTCGGTCGAGAGAATATATAATCCATCGGTTATCGCGACGGCGTCGGCGATCATGGCCTCCGCGTCGGGCGTCTGCCGCGCGGTGAGCGGCAGGACGGTATGATGCACGTCGATCATCCGGTCGCGGGTCCGATGGATCATCGGCGGCAATTCGTGCATCCACTGGCGATAATAAGCGTCGTCATAGGGGTCGGGCTTCACCCATTCCCAGCCCGCCGCCATCAATGCCTCCTCGACCTGCGGCATGGCCGCGCGCGGCACCAATATGTCGAGGTCACCGATGAAGCGCCCCTGCCCCGCGCGCAGGCCGGCCGCCACATAGGCCGTGCCCTTGAGCAGCAGCAACCGGACATCCAGCCCGCGCAGCGCCTGCGCCGCGCGGTCGGCTTCCCACAAGGCCTGGCGCGCTTCACGCTCCGCGTCCCGCCGCGCGTCGTCCAGGATCGGCGCCGCCGCCGCCGGCACGGCCCCGCCATCGAGCCGCCAGGCCAGCGTGCCGATCAGCCGTTCCGCGCGCGCCGCCGCGATCAGGCCGTTCCACCCGGTCGCGTCGAGCGCCGCGACCGACGCG
Organism: Sphingobium sp. C100; assembly: GCF_000508185.1. Lineage (GTDB taxonomy): Bacteria > Pseudomonadota > Alphaproteobacteria > Sphingomonadales > Sphingomonadaceae > Sphingobium. Next base: position 46,101 of record NZ_AYOY01000137.1, read on the forward strand.
GGATCGCGCAGCGCGCGGACCAGCAGCGCGGCGCTCACGCCAATTCATCCCACAGGCGATCGACCATATCGAACGCGGCCTCGCCCGATGGAAAGTCGATCGCGCGCGCGGGCGCGCCGGTCACGAAGCGGGTCAGGGCGGCAAAACCCGGCTCCCCCAGAGCGACATAATTGGTCGATGCCTGGGTCAGGCGCATGAACGCCTCCCCCTGTCCCACCGGCCGGACCTCCGCCTGATGGCCAAAGCGGGGGAAGAGCAGCAGCGCGGGCGCCGCGCCTTCGGTCATGCGGGCGACGGCATCGGCGCGCGGGACCATGTGGCGGATGTCGCCCTTTGCCGTGGCCCGCAGCAGCGGCCCCATCCGGTCCGCCGCCACCGCGCCTGCAACCACGTCGATCGCCCGGTTTTTCAGCGATACCAGGCGCGGAAAGGGCAGGATCGCCCCGCTGTCGAGGTCCAGCAGCGCAAATTCATCGCCCATCAGCCGCCAGCCACGCTCGCCCAGCAAGGCCGCCAGCGTCGATTTGCCGGAGCCGGACTCTCCGGTCATCACCAACGCGCGCCCGTCCTTCTCCACGCTGGAGGCATGGAGCAGCAGATGTCGTCGCCAGCCGAGCGCCATTTGCAGGTTCATGCCCATTTCAGCCGCCAGCAAGCCATGGGCCAGGCTCATCGGCGCGGCGTCGGCCAGCCCATGGTCACCGGTGATGAAGATGGACGGTCGCACCCAGCGCCGCGCCAGGCTGGTCGGCTGAAGCCGGACGGTGAAGTCGGCGATGGCGCCGCGCTGGTCGGGATAGGCGGCATAGAGCCGCGCCAATGCGTCGATCGGCGCGCGCCAGGCGGACCCGACGCGGAATGTCGCCGGGCCGATGCGCAGGGTCAGTTCATGCCTCATGCCGCGCACACCAGCCCCAGCGCCTCCAGCGCCTCCAACTGCGCAGCGACCTGCGCCAGCGCAACGTCACGCGGTCCCAGGTCATAGTCGCGCGCCAGCCGGTCATGCAGATCCGACGCCGTGACAGGCGCCCCGTCGACCATGCGCTCCAGCATTTCGGGCACGGGACTGATCACCATATGGGTCTGGCCCGACCGAGGATGGTAGAGCAGGACGAGATCGTCGAGCGGGCAGACGCGACAGGAGTCGCGGCGGTCGAGACGATAGCGCTTCATCCTGTCCATGGCCGGCCCTTCCTGCTGCATCGTCCCGCCCTGATATGGGGAATTTTTGCAATCGGCCATTGCGCCGAACGGCGGATCAGCGCGGCATCTGCAAGGAGGCGTAGCAGGTAAAGCCGCTCGTCCCCGATTGGAGGCGGCGGATATAGTTGAGATAGGCCTGATTCTGGTCGTAGCTGGTGCCAGGCAACGGGCGACCGCGCAGCGCCTGTTTCACCTGCTCCCCGGTGAAGCTGCGCCCGGTGCCGGGAAAAGCGCCCGGCGTGCCAGCGGGCACGACCTGCCCGCTGGGCGCGATATATTTGCCCGCGCGGCCCTGGTCGGGCACGGGAATGGTGCAATTGAGCACGGAGGCCGCCGTGTTGGCCAACGCCGGACGAATCGAAACGATCGCGGAAGCCGCCACCGCGCCGCCCATCAGCAATTGGCGACGCGACGCAAAGGCGCCCTCCGCCGGCTGTTCGACAATGGAGGGCTGCTGCGGCGGGAGGCCGTCCTGCTCGGGCTTCGGGTCGCTCATAAAATTCCGTTTCGCATCGCGCGCTTGCCAAAGCGTAAAGATTGCACGCTATTGGGCATCGACCATCGCAGCAATTACGCGACAAATCCAGCGCGGTAACCATGAATCGACTAAGCATTTCGCAGATCACCGCCTCCCTGGCCATGCTGTTGCTGGGCACGGGCGGCGCCTTGATGTTGGGCGCGCACCCGATCAACATCGCCCTGCCGGTCCTGGCCGGCGTCCTGGTGCTCATCATCACGTCGGGTGATGCGGGGCTTCGCCCGTCCCCCGCCCCGTCGCCGGTCGTGGTCGATCAACCCGACTTTACCGCCCATCCCGATTTTCCAAGTCTGCTGGAGGGGATTTCCGATCCGCTGATGCTAGTGGAAAAAGGACGGATCGTGCGCGCCAACCGGGCGGCGATGCGGCTGTTGGGCGCGCATATCGAGGGAGAGGATGCGCGCATCGCCATCCGCCACCCCGCCGCCGCCGAGCGATTGGCAAGCCTCGCGCCGCTGGCCGAACCGATCATGATCGAACTGGTGGGCCTCGGCACGCGCGAACAGCGCTGGCAGATGCGTGTCGCCCCCGTCGGCGCCGTGAGCGCGATGCGACGGCTGGTGCATCTGGTCGATCATAGCGGCACCCATGCCGCCGAACGGATGCGCGTCGATTTCGTCGCCAATGCCAGCCACGAACTGCGCACGCCGCTGGCGGGGATATTGGGCTTCATCGAGACGCTGGCCGATCCCGAACTGGGCAAGGATGTCGAGACCCGCCAACGCTTCCTGAAGATCATGGATGGCGAAGCCCGGCGAATGCAGCGGTTGATCGACGACCTCATATCCCTGTCGCGGATCGAAGCGGAAAAATATCGTGCGCCCGACAGCGCGGTGGACCTGAGCGAGCTGGTGGCCGAAGTGGTCGGCGTGTTCCGGTCCAGCCATGGCGAGCGGGGCCGCGACGTCGGGATGGAGATCGCCCCCGGCCTGGGTCCGGTGCTGGGCGACCGGGCGCAACTGTCACAGTTGCTGCACAATCTGATCGGCAATTCGGTGAAATATGGTCGCCCCGGCACGCCGATCCGCGTCTCGCTGGCCGAAGGGCCAAGCGGCATGGCCCGGCTGTCGGTCGCGGACGAGGGCGAAGGCATTGGTCCCGACCACCTGCCGCGCCTGACCGAGCGCTTCTATCGCGTCGATTCCGGGCGAAGCCGGGCGATGGGCGGCACGGGCCTGGGCCTGGCCATCGTCAAGCATATCGTCGAACGGCATCGTGGCCGGCTCGACATTGCGAGCACATTGGGCAAGGGCACGAGCATCAGCGTGCTTCTGCCGCCGCCCGCCGAAGAAGCCTCCGCCAGAATGGACGAGAAAAGGCGGCCTTCCGCCCTTTCCGGCACAGTGTCATGAAAATGAAACTGGAATGTCACAGAGGCGCGATGGTCCGCGACTAGTGGCCGTCTCCATGGGGGCGGCGACATGCGACTCGCGGCTTTGATGATGGAGATTCCCGTGAAGAAATTCGCCCTTCTCGCCGCTGCGGCCACAACCATGCTCAGCCTCGCCGGCTGCGGCGACCAGTCGGGCGCGGGCGGCACACGCGACCAGATTCGCGCGGTCGGATCCTCCACCGTCTATCCCTTCGCAACCGCGGCGGCCGAACTGTTCGTCCACAGCAACCCCGGCATGAAGTCGCCGATCATCGAATCGACCGGCACGGGCGGGGGCATGAAGCTGTTCTGCGCGGGCGTCGGCGCCCAGCATCCCGACATCGAGGATGCTTCGCGCCGGATGAAGAAGTCCGAATTCGACCAGTGCCAGGCCAACGGGGTCAAGGACATCATCGAAATCCAGATCGGCGTCGACGGCCTCGCCTTCGCCGAATCGAAAAAAGGTCCGGGCCTGAAGCTCACTCCCCAGATCGTCTATGAGGCGCTGGCCGCCAATCCCTATGGCAAGGGGCCGAACAAGACGCAGACCTGGAAGGATGTGGACCCGAGCCTGCCGGCGATCACCATCTCCGTCTTCGGCCCGCCATCGACCAGCGGCACGCGCGATTCGCTTGCCGAACTGATCCTTGAAAAGGGTTGCCAGAGCGACCCCGCCATGGAAGCGCTCAAGGAGAAGAATGAGGACGAATATAAGGCGACCTGCACCCGAATCCGCGAGGACGGCAAATATGTGGACTCCGGCGAAAATGACAATTTGATCGTTCAGAAGCTGGGTGCAAATCCCAATGCTGTCGGCGTCTTCGGCTTCAGCTTCCTGGAAGAAAATAAGGACACATTGCAGGATGTGCCGATCAACGGCGTCCAGGCGACCTATGAAACGGTTTCGACCGGCCAATATCCCGGCGCCCGCCCACTCTATATCTATGTGAAGAAGGCGCATATGCAGGCCGTCCCCGGCCTTCAGGCCTATATCAACACCTTCGCCGCCAACTGGGGGCCTGACGGCGCGCTGACCAAGCGCGGCATGGTCGCTTCACCCGAAGAACAGCGCAAGGCAAGCGCCGAGACGGTCAGATCCCTGGCCGTGCTCGACGGTTCCGAACTCAAATAAGCGAAGGCCCATGACCGGACCAGCCATCCTCCTGCTGCTCGCGGGCCTGGGCGCCATAGCCTGGGTCAGCGCCCGCGCGCGTGCGCTCCGGCTCCAGACCGTGGCGCGAGCCACCGGGCGGCGCGACGCCGTTCACTCGCTGCCAGGCTATCATGGCTGGTATGTCGCACTGTGGACGCTGATCCCCGCCGGCATTTTCCTGGCCGTGTGGGCCAATGTGGCGCCAGGGCTGGTGACGCAATCGGTGCTGACCGATCCGGCGGCGCAGAGCCTGCCCGCCGATGGCTTTGCCCGGTCCGCCATCCTGGGCGAGGCGCGGGCGATCGCCAGCGGGTTGCAGGCCGCCGCCTTCAATCCGGCGAGCGAAGCGCTGGTCGAGCCCTATCGCACAGCCCTGACCGAATATGGCATCGCCGGCGCGGTGCTTGCGCTGATCCTCGCTTTTGCCGGTGGCGCCTATGCCTTCACGCGCGTGCGCCCCGATTTCCGGGCGCGCACCAGGGTGGAACGGTTGGTGATGGCGTCGCTGCTGATCGCCTCGTTGCTGGCGATCATCACCACGCTGGGCATCGTCGCCTCGCTGCTGTGGGAAAGCTTCCGCTTCTTCTCGATGGTGAACCCGCTCGACTTCCTGTTCGGCGTCAAATGGAGTCCGCAGTCGGCCGCCATGGGCTATGGCAACAAGGACGCGTTCGGGGCGGTGCCATTGTTCTGGGGCACGATCTTCATCGGCGCGATCATCGCCATGATCGTCGCCATTCCGTTGGGCCTGATGAGCGCGGTCTATCTGACCCAATATGCCAGCCCCACCGTGCGCAAGTGGATGAAGCCGATGCTGGAGGTGCTCGCGGGCGTCCCCACCGTCGTCTACGGCTATTTCGCCGCGCTGACCGTCGCGCCGGCGCTGCGCGACCTCGCCGTCTCGATCGGCATCCATGGCGCATCCTCGGAAAGCGCACTGGCCGCCGGCCTGGTGATGGGCGTGATGATCATTCCCTTCGTGTCATCCATGGCCGACGACAGCATCGCCGCCGTGCCGCAGTCGATGCGGGACGGCAGCCTGGCGATGGGCGCGACCACCAGCGAGACGATCACCCGCGTTCTGGTCCCCGCCGCGCTGCCCGGCGTCGTGGGGGGCGTGCTGCTGGCCGTCAGCCGCGCCATCGGCGAAACGATGATCGTGGTGATGGCCGCGGGCCTTGCCGCCAACCTGACGCTCAATCCCTTCGCCAGCGTGACCACGGTGACGACCCAGATCGTCCAGTTGCTGACCGGTGACCAGGAGTTTGACAGCGCCAAGACGCTGGCCGCCTTCGCGCTTGGACTGGTGCTGTTCATCGTCACCCTGCTGCTCAACATCGTGGCCCTGCGGGTCGTGAAGAAATATCGCGAGGCTTACGAATAATGTCTGCCGCCATCATCTCCGAGCGCGTCCCTACCGACTGGAAGTCGAACGCGATGCGCCGACGGATCGCGCGACGCTATGCCGCCGAGCGCCGCTTCCGCCTGCTGGGCATGGGGGCGGTGCTGCTCTCGGCCGCTTTCCTCGCCTTCCTGCTCGTGACCATGATGGGCAATGGCCTGCGCGGCTTCACCCGGACCGAAATCGCGCTGAAGGTGGACTTTCCCGCCGCGCCGCTGCTGCTTGACCCCGACACCATCACCAACGAGGCGCTGGCCAACGCCAACCTGCCGATGGTGACGAGCGCGGTGGCCCGAAAGACGCTTGGCAAGGATGCCGACGCGCTGTTGTCGCCCACCGCCTGGGTCAGCATCCGCGACGCGATCAAGGCCGATCCGACCATCCTCAGCCGCACCGAAACCATCCGCATTCCCGCCTCGACCGAGATCGACCTCGCGGCCAAGAGCGATGGCTCGCCGGAGGCCGAAGCCGCCGTCACGCGCCTCAAGCAGGCCGGCATCCTCTCGACCGGCTTCAACTGGAACTTCCTGACAGCCAGCGACGGCACCGATCCGACCCAGGTCGGCATCTGGGGCGCGTTCAAGGGCTCGCTGCTCACCATGCTCGTCACCCTGGTGCTGAGCTTCCCGATCGGCGTGGCGACCGCCCTCTATCTGGAGGAATATGCACCCAAGGCCTGGTGGACCGACATCATCGAAGTGTCGATCAACAATCTGGCGGCCGTTCCTTCGATCATCTTCGGCCTCCTGGGCCTGTCGATCTTCCTCAACTTCCTGCACCTGCCGCGATCGGCGGCGCTGATCGGCGGCGTGACGCTGGCGCTGATGACGATGCCGGTCATCGTCATCGCCGGCCGCAACGCCATCAAGTCGGTGCCGCCCAGCATCCGCGACGCGGCGCTAGGCATTGGCGCCAGCCCGGTGCAGGTGGTGTTCCAGCATGTCCTGCCGCTCGCCCTGCCCGGCATCCTGACCGGCACCATCATCGGCATGGCGCGCGCGCTGGGCGAAACCGCGCCGCTCCTGATGATCGGGATGCGCGCGTTCATCGCCACGCCGCCGGGCGGCATCACTGACCCGGCTACCGTTCTTCCCGTCCAGATATTCCTCTGGTCGGACGAAGTCTCGAAGGGCTTCGTCGAGAAAACGTCGGCGGCGATCATCGTGCTGCTCATCTTCCTGCTCGCGATGAACGGCCTCGCCATCTACCTGCGCAACAAATTTGAAAAACGGTGGTAATGACACCCATGACCGAAGAACAACATAATCTGGCGGTGGATAACCCCAAGATGACGGCGCGTGACGTCAAGGTCTTCTATGGCCCCAAGCAGGCGATCAAGGGCGTTTCGATCGACGTCGACATGGACCATGTGACCGCCTTCATCGGCCCGTCGGGCTGCGGCAAGTCGACCTTCCTGCGCACGTTGAACCGCATGAACGACACCGTCGCCAGCGCCCGTGTCGAAGGCGCCATCACCCTGGACGGCGAAGACATCTACGCCCCCTCCATGGACGTGGTGCAATTGCGCGCGCGCGTCGGCATGGTGTTCCAGAAGCCCAACCCTTTCCCCAAGTCGATCTACGAGAATATCGCCTACGGACCGCGCATCCACGGCCTGGCCGCGTCGAAGGCGGACATGGACGTCATCGTCGAAAAGTCGCTGCGGCGCGCTGGCCTGTGGGAAGAGGTCAAGGATCGGCTCCAGGACAGCGGCACCGCGCTTTCGGGCGGCCAGCAGCAGCGCCTGTGCATCGGCCGCGCCATAGCTGTCGAGCCGGAGGTCATCCTGATGGACGAGCCCTGTTCGGCGCTGGACCCGATCGCCACGGCGAAGATCGAGGAACTGATCCACGAACTGCGCGGGCGCTACGCCATCGTCATCGTCACCCATAATATGCAGCAGGCCGCGCGCGTGTCGCAACGCACCGCCTTCTTCCACCTGGGCGAACTGGTCGAATATGGCGTGACCAGCGAGATTTTCACCAATCCGCGCCAGGAGCGGACCAAGGATTATATCACCGGTCGCTATGGCTGATTTTCGCGGCTGACCGGGACGGAGAGACGAATATGGCAGAACATACGATCAAGGCATTTGACGAGGATATCGACCGGCTGCGCGGCCTGATCGCCGAAATGGGCGGGCGCGCCGAAGCGGCGATCGAAAATGCGATGCTGGCTCTCCAGCGCCACGACAAGGTGCTCGCCGCCGAAGTCGTCGCCGACGACAAGCGCATCGACGCGATCGAGGCGGAGGTCGAGAAGATGGTGGTGGAGGTGATCGCCCTGCGCGCGCCGATGGCCAACGACTTGCGCGACGTCGTCGCCGCGCTGAAAATCGTCAGCGTGGTCGAACGCATCGGCGATTATGCGAAGAATATCGCCAAGCGCGTGCCGCTGGTCGCCACCAACACCCGTACCCTGGAGCCGATTTCGCTTCTTCCTTCCATGGGCCAGGTCGCCGGCGAGATGGTGCATGACGCACTGAACGCCTTTGCCGCGCGCGATCCCGACCTGGCCCTGGCAGTGGTCGAGCGCGACACGGTGGTGGATGATTTCTACAACAGCGTGTTCCGCACGCTGGTGACCTATATGGTCGAAAACCCCAAGACGATCAGCGAATGCGCGCATCTGCTGTTCATCGCCAAGAATATCGAGCGTATCGGCGACCATGCCACCAACGTCGCCGAGATGGTTTATTACGCCGCCACGGGCAATACCCTGCCCGACCGCGACCGCGGTGCCGACATTCAAGTGGAGGACTGATCATGCCGCGGGCCAAGATGCTGCTGGTGGAAGATGACGCGGCGCTTGCCGAGCTTCTGATCTGGCATTTCAAACGTGAGGATTTCGACGTCGCCCATACGGTCGATGGCGAGGAAGCGCTGTTGATGGCGCAGGAAAATGTTCCCGACATCGTCCTGCTCGACTGGATGGTGGAAAGCCTGTCGGGCATCGAGGTCTGCCGCCGCCTGCGCCGCATGACCGGCACCGCCAACGTGCCGATCATCATGCTGACCGCGCGCGGCGAAGAAGAGGATCGCGTCCGCGGCCTGGAAACCGGCGCGGACGATTATGTGACCAAGCCCTTCTCGCCCCGCGAACTGGTGGCGCGGGTGGGCGCCGTGCTGCGACGGGTGCGGCCCGCGCTGGCCGGCGAGACGCTGACCTTCGCCGATGTCGAGATGGACACGGTAGGCCACAAGGTGCGCCGCAGCGGGCAGGTCATCCCGCTCGGCCCGACCGAGTTCCGCCTGCTCAAGCATTTCCTGGAGCATCCCGGCTGGGTCTTTTCGCGCGAACGGCTGCTCGACAGCGTCTGGGGCCAAGACAGCGACATCGAACTGCGCACCGTCGATGTTCATATCCGTCGCCTGCGCAAGGCGATCAACGCCGATGGCCAATATCAGGACATCATCCGCACCGTCCGTTCGGCCGGCTATGCGCTCGATACCGAGGGCATGGTCTGACGCTCGACCGACATATGTCTGTGCTGCCAAAGCCTCCCCCGGATCGGTTCGGGGGAGGCTTTTTCGTTGCGCAGGGACGGGTTCCGTAAGGGACGGGGGGAATTTGCGGATCGGCGGCGGGACGGGGTGCAACCATTTGCCTAACCGCTTCGTAATGTTTCCGTAATTGCACGGTCTGTTCAACAAGCGCATGATCGCAATCCTGCGGTCATGCTGGTGCGGTCCCGACCGGAAAGGACAATGAGTGCCCGCGACCCCCTGCATCAATGCCATTGCGACCGCCACGCCCCCGCATGATGTGCATCCCGCCTTTATAGAGTGGGCAGCGCGACGCCTGACGGACCGGACCGAGCGGCGGTTGTTCGATCGCATGGTGGCGCGCGCGCAGATCGAGCATCGCTGGAGCGTTCTGGCGCCGGGCAGCGGAGGCGGCACGCAGACCGATCCCGGTGGCTTCTATGACGCCCTCGCCTGGCCGGGAACGGCCGATCGGATGACCGTCTATGCCCGCGAAGCCCCTGCTCTGGCCGAACGGGCGGTCGCGGGCCTGGGATCGCTGGATGGCGTCACCCACCTCATTCTGGCGAGTTGCACCGGCTTCGTGGCGCCGGGCATCGATCAGATCCTTGCCCGACGGCTGGGCCTGTCCGATCGCGTGGAACGCACGCTGATCGGTTTCATGGGATGCTATGCCGCCGTGTCGGCATTGCGGACGGCTTATCATATCGTCCGCTCGCAACCCGATGCGAAAGCGCTGGTGGTGTCGGTCGAACTGAGCAGCCTGCATCTTCAGGCGTCTGACGACCTCAAATCGCTGCTGTCGATGTTGCTGTTCGCCGACGGCGCCGCCGCGGCCATCGTCAGTGCGCAGCCTTCGGGCCTTGCGATCAAAGCGCCATTTTCGCTGGCTCTGCCGGGCAGCGACGACCTCATCACCTGGGACATCGGCGACACGGGCTTTGCGATGCAATTGTCGGGCAAGGTGCCTGAACGGATCACCGGCGCTCTGGCGGACCGGGAAACGCGCGCACGCCTGACCGGCGGCGGCGCCGTTGATAGCTGGGCGGTCCATGCGGGCGGACGCTCCATCCTCGACGCGGTGGAACAGGCGCTCGACCTGCCTGAAGATGCCTTGCAGCCGTCCCGCAATGTGTTGAACCGCTATGGCAATATGAGTTCGGCGACCTTGTTGTTCGTCCTTCACGACATCCTCCGGCGGCGGCCATCTTTACAGGCCGGTGTCGCCATGGCGTTCGGCCCAGGCATGGCTGTAGAGGGTTTTCGATACGCGCAGGCCGCATGATCGACCTGTCCCGCCCGATCGACGCGGAGGAGCAGATGGACGCGCCGGACCTGCCGGCCCATGTCTACGCCGCAGTGCTGCGCGATCTGAGCAGCGTCAACAGTTGGACCATGGCGGCGCGGCCGACATTAGCGTTTCTGAACAAACTGGACCGACGGGGCGACACACTGCGCATATTGGATGTTGGCTTTGGCTCCGGCGACATGCTGCGCCGCATCCATCGCTGGTCGGTGCGGTGCGGCGTCGCCGTCGATCTGGTCGGGATCGACCTCAACCCACGATCCGCCGGCATCGCGCGCGAGGCCACGCCGCCGGACATGGCGATCGATTATCGCACCGGCGACTATGCCGAACTGGGCGCAGAAGGATGGGACGTCATCTTGTCCAGCCTCGTCGCTCATCATATGACGCGGCCGCAACTCATTGCCTTCGTGCAGTTCATGGAAATGCAGGCGCGCCGCGGGTGGTTGGTCAACGACCTGATGCGCCACCGAATAGCCCATATGGGTTATCCGCTGCTGGCGCGGATCATGCGGTGGCATCCCATCGTCCGGCAAGACGGCACATTGTCGATCGCCCGGTCCTTCCTGCCGCCGGAATGGCAGGCGCTGCTGGCGGAGGCCGGGATCGATCAGGCCCATGTGCGCCGCGCCTTCCCCTTCCGGCTGTGTGTCGAACGATGCCGCTGATCGTCGGCGGCGGCCCGGCCGGCTCTGCGGCGGCAATCCGGCTGGCGCGGGCGGGTCATGATCCGGTCGTCATCGAACGGACGGCCGAACCGGCCGACATGCTGTGCGGCGGGTTCCTAAGCTGGAACACCATGCGATTGCTGGAAGAATGCGGCGTCGATCCGCTGGCGCTGGGCGCGCATCCCGTCCATCGCGCCCGTGTCTTCGCCGCGACCCGCATGGCGGACCTGCGCCTTCCTGCTCCGGCGGCCGGCCTGTCGCGACGGCGGCTGGACGAGGCGCTGCTGAACCGCGCGGCGCAGGCCGGGGCGACGGTTCGCCGGGGCGTCGCCGTCCGTGCGATCGAAGGCGGGGAAGTCCGGCTGGCGGACGGATCGGTCGAGCGGGCCGAGCATCTGATCCTTGCCACCGGCAAGCATGATGTGCGCGGCGCAAGTCGTGTCGCGGCCTCGCCGCTCATGTCGATCGGCCTGCGCTGGCGTTTTCCGGCCAGCGCCTCGCTCGCCGCCCGGCTGGATGACGCAATCGAACTTCACCTGTTCGACCAGGGCTATGCGGGCTTGATGATGCAGGAGGATGGCGCGGCCAATCTCTGCATGGCGGTGCGCCTGTCCGTGTTCGCGGAGGCAGGACAGACCCCGCACGCCATGCTGGCAAGGGCGATGCGGGAATGCCCCGCCTTGTCCGGGAGGATCGGGGGCGAAGCGATCGGCGAGGCGCAGGCGATCGCCAACGTCCCCTATGGCTGGCGCGCGCGCGACGACGCAGCCGGACTCTATCGCGTCGGCGACCAGATCGGGGTCATTCCCTCGTTGGCGGGTGAAGGCGTGGGAATTGCGCTGACGACAGGCATGGCGGCCGCC
>NZ_AYOY01000138.1 GCF_000508185.1 Sphingobium sp. C100
GGCGCCCCAGAGCGGATCAGCGTCCCAGTCCGCGCCCAACGACAGCATGGCCCCGTCCACGGCGGCGAACCAGCTTTCGGGCTTCACCTCGCCCTTAGCGCGCGGCCCTAGCGATCCGGCGACGACCAGCTTTTCCTCGGCGCGGGTCAGCGCGACGTAGAGCAGCCGCCAATGTTCTTCCCGCTCCACCTGCGCCGCCGCCTCTGCCGCCTCGCCGATCGGCCCCTGCCGTTCGGCCTTTCGCGGGGCCAGGATGGGCAGGCCGTTCCATTCGAGGGAATGGGCGCGGTTGCCCGCGTCGGGATCAAGGCAGGCGTCGGCCAATATCACGATCGGCGCCTGAAGCCCCTTGGCGCCATGCACCGTCAACAGCCGCAGCATGTCGCCCGCCGCCGCGGCATCGCGCACAATCTCCACCTCGCCCCGGTCGAACCAGTCGATGAAGCGTTGAAGCGAGGGATGATCGTCGCTTTCGAAAGCCAGCGCGGCGTTCAGCAACTCCTCGATCGGGTCGGCCGCTTCGGCCCCCAGCCGCTCAATCAGCCGGCGCCGACCGTCCATCGGCCCGGACAGGATCGCCTCCAGATAGCGATAGGGGGTGGAAAAATCCGCCACGCCCAGCAGGTCGCGCAGCGGCCGCAGCAGCGCATCGTCCAGCGTCTGGGTGAGGTGCCGCCACAATCCGGCCTTGCGCCCGATCAACCGGGTCATCAGTTCATCCTGGGTCCAGCCGATCAGCGGCGAGACCAGCAGCGACGCCAGGTTCAGCTCATCCTCCGGCTGCACCGCAAAGCGCAGCGCCGCCAGCAGGTCGCGCACGGCAAGCGGCGCATTCAGTCGCAGCCGGTCGATCCCGGCGACCGCCACCTGCTCCTCATAGAGGCGCGCAACGATCAGGCGCGCCAGTTCGCTGCGGCGGCGGACCAGGATCATGATGTCGCCCGCGCGCACCGGGCGTCCCCGGCTTTCGAGCATCAACCCGTCATCGATCCATTGCTTGATCTGGCGGGCGATGCGCTGGGCCAGCACCCGTTCCTGGTCATCGACCCAGTCTTCTTCGCCCTCCGCATCTTCGGACAGGTTGGCGATGACCGGTTTCCAGAGAATGACTTCGCCGGGGTGGCGATTGGCGCTGACATGGCGGACCTCGCCGCCCTCCAGCCCCAGCCGTTCCGCGCGCAGGGTGGAAATGGTGCGATCGACCACGTCCAGCACGGCGGGCGTAGACCGGAAGCTGCGGTCGAGCGAGAGGTTGAAGAAGTCATGGCCGGCCTGGCCCGCATCCCGCTGAAACAGGATTTGCGCCGCCGCGAAATTCTGCGGACTGGTGCCCTGAAAGCCGAAAATCGCCTGTTTGAAATCGCCGACGGTGAAGATGGTGCGAACCCGCTCCCCTTTCGCGCCCTCCCCGGCAAAAAACTCCTCCGCCAGCGTTCGGACGATGCGCCATTGCGCGGCGTTGGTATCCTGCGCCTCATCGACCAGAATATGATCGATTTGCTGGTCGAGCTTATAGCGTATCCATTCGGCGATGCCCGGCTGTTCCAGCAGGCTGGCCGTCCGTGCGATCAGATCGTCGAAATCGACCGCGCCGGCGAGCCGCTTGCCCCGCGCATAAGTGCGCGCATAGGCGCGGCCGGCGTGCAATGCCTGCGCCAGCAGCGCGGCATAGTCGGCGCGCAATTTCAGCGCGATCAGGTCGCCGCACCGTTCATGCAGGCGCGCCGCCATGTCGGCATAGCCGTCGATGGGCGGCACCCACCCCTTGGCATCGATGATGTCGCCATCGGTCTTTGCCCAGGCCCGGTGCAGGTCGGCCAGCCCCGCCGCGCGCCCGGCCGGGTCGAGCCTACGCCAGGCGGCGATACGGTCGCACCGTTCCAATCCGCGCGTCTTGCCCCAATCGGCATTGGCGCGCACGATCCAGTCGAGCGAGCGCATGTCGAATATCTCGTCGCAGCACTGGTCGGCCAGCCATTGATCGACATCGCCATCTGGCAGGCCCAGTTCGGCCATGAGCCAGGGCGCGATATTGTCGGGAAGCGCTTCCAGCGCCTGCACCCGCCCGGGGCAGCGCAGCAGGAACTGTTCCGCCCCGCCCTCGCCCATGCGCAGGCTGAGTGCCTGTAGCGCGGCGATCAACGGTGCGTCGCCCTGTTCCTGCGCCTCCACCACCAGTTCGGCGAGCATCTGGCGCGCCAGGCTCGATTGTTCGCGCTGGTCGAGCGGCCGGAAACCGGGCGCCAGGTCCGCCTCCAGCGGAAAGGCGGTCAGCAATTGCTGGCAAAAGCCGTGAATCGTCTGAATGCGCAGGCCGCCGCCGGTGGATTCCAGCACTTCGGCGAAAAGGCGGCGAGCATGATCGCGCGCGTCAGGGCCGGAGTCCTCGCCCAGCGCCTCCAGATCGTTGAACAGGTCTGGCTCATCCATTTGCACCCAGGCCGCGAGCCGGTCATGCACGCGATCGGCCATTTCGGCCGCGCCCGCCTTGGTGAAGGTGAGGCAGAGGATATTTTCCGGCCGCACCCCTTGGAGCAGCAGGCGAAAAACGCGCGCGGTGAGCACATGGGTCTTGCCCGTGCCGGCAGAGGCGGACAGCCAGACATGAGCGTCGGGCGCGGCGGCGCGGGCCTGTTCGCCCAGCAGCTTTTGCAGCGGATTGGGCTTCCTAGCCATCGTCGCGGCCATACCATTCCTCCAGCCGCATCAGCTGGTCATAGTCGCCGTAATTGGCGAGTTCGGGATTGACCTGCGCCTTGAAGGGCGCGGCGCCGAGCAGGTATTCGGCCGCCAACCGCTCGAAATGGTCATAGGCATGGGCGGTGAAATCGGCGGTGATGATCTTGTCCCGCTTGCCGAGCGGATCGACCGGGCGCTCGCGATAGCCGAATTGCTCGCCCTTCTTGGCGAGCGACCAATATTCGAAGTCGCCCGCGACCGGCCGGTCGCCCAGACCGACGAAACCGCCCGCTTCCGCGATCAGGCCCAACAGGCCCAATTGCAGCGCATAGCCCGCCTTCACCTGACGGGCGCTGGGCGGCTTGCCGGTTTTATAGTCGATGATGCCCAGGCCGCCGTCGGGCAGGCGGTCGATACGATCCGCCTTGCCCATCAAGGTTACGTCGGCAATCTCCGCCCGCCCTTCCTGTTCGACCGCGACGATGTGGCGCCCCTTCGCCATATCATCGGCGACTTCTGCTGCGATCCAGCGGATGGCTTCGATCAGGCGCGGTTGCCACAGCGCCTTGAGCAGGGGATGGACTTCGGGCTGGTCGAACATCGCCAGCGCGCGGGCTTCAAGGTCCGCGGGGTCGAGCCTGTCCCCCTGCGCCCAGCGTTGCAGCACGTCATGCACCGCCGTTCCCCGCCAGGCCGGGCCAGCGTCGGCATCGACCGGGTCGAGCCGCGACAGGCGCAGGATGCGGCGAGCATAGAAGGCGAAGGGATCGGCCTTCAATCGATCGACGTCGGTGACGGGGATGAGTTTGGGGCGCACGGACAGCGGCGGCACGGGCGCGGGCCGCCGGACCGGGTAATAGGCCGCCGGTGCGTCGATCATCCGTGCAAAGCCGGCATAGCGTTCGGCCGACCGCCATTGCGCGCCGGTCATCGCCTTGAGCCGAAGCCACAGGCGCGATGCCACCGCCGGGCCACCACTGCCCCGCCGCGCGCGAGTGATGAGGACATGGGGAGCGCCAAGCGCGCTGGCGAAATCATGCGCGGCAAGGCCGATCCGCGTTTCCAGTCCGGGCAGGCCGAGTTCGCGCCGGATGCGCGGGGCCAGCCATGGATCGGGCGCGGGAAGGCCGGGCCAGGTGCCTTCGTTAAGGCCGCCCAGGATCATGAGGTCGGCCTGCGTCAGCCGGGCCTCGATCAGGCCCAGGATCGCGAGGCGCGGATGGCCGCCCTGCGGCGGTCGAACCGAGACGCCGCCCAGCATGTGGTCGAGCAGCGCGGGCAAGGCGCGGAGATCGGCCTGCCGCGGCCCTTCTGGGGCTGCGGCCTCCATCTCGGCGAACAGGTCGGCGGCAGCATGGCCCTGATGCCCGGCCCAGATCGCATCGGCCGAAAGCGCGCCCGCCTGTTCCCGCAACGCCGCCAACTGACCGCCAAGGTCCACCGCAGCGGCAAAGGCGGTTTCGAGCGGTTCCAGCATGGCGCGGGCGGTGGGCCACCATGCGCGAACCTGGTCCCGCACGATCCGCTGCCGGTCATCCTCACGCGGCATGAGCAGCAGGTCGACGCCCTGCAAGCCCGCCTGCGGCCGTGGCCCGCGCAACAGCAGGTCGAGCGCGCGCACCCCCTCCAGCCAGGCAAGCCGCCCCTCGCCCCGCATCACCAATGGATGTTTGAGCAGGGTGAGCAGCGGCACAGGGGCGAAACGTTCCGCAACCGCTTCCGCCATCGCGATCAGCAAGGTTCCGGGCAGCAGGCGCGACAATGGCTGGCCGGCGCTGTCGTCCGCCTCAATCCCCCAGCGGCGCAGATGCGCGGACACGCGGGTCGCAAGCTGCCGGTCGGGCGTGACCAGCGCGGCGGTGCGTTCGGGCGTTTCCAAAGCCTCGCGCAGCGCGATGGCGATGGCCTGCGCCTCTTCGCCGGGGGTAGCGACTTCGAGCGCCTCCACGCCTGCAAGTGAGCGATCCGCCGTCTTGAGATCGCGCCAGCGGCTGGTGAGGCGCGGCGGCAGCATGGCGTTGGAGATATTGCGCCCGCGCACCGCCCGCGCGTCATGTTCGCTGCCCCAGCGCCATTGGGCGACATCGTCGCGCGTGGCGCTCATGCCGTCGAGCAGACGCTTCAGCGCATATTGCGGATGGCTTTCATGGCCGGGCGCGCGCCGTCCGCTGACCGGGTCTGGCGGAAACGGGCCGATGCCGTCCCAGGCGTCGGCATCCATATACTGGTCCAGCGCGGCGAATACCACCATGCCGCGCGGCATCTCCCCGATGCGGCGGAGCAGATGGGCGACGGCGGGCGCGGTGGTCGATATGCCGGCGGCGATCACGAATCCCGTCGGCGGGTGAGCGGCCCAGCGCTCGGCAAGTCGGTCGAACAGGCGATTGCGCCGGTCGGCCAGATCGATGCAGCCGATTAGCGCCAGTTCGCGTGGCCAGCGCGCGATCAGGATTTCGAACATCGCCAGCGACGTTTGCCAATGACGCGACAGCTCGGCGGAAAGGTCGAGGTCGCGCAGCGCGGTGAGCGGCACCCGCTCCACCTGCATCTGGTCCAGCACCGCGCCGAGCGCCTGCCCGAGTTGCAGCGCCTGCCCCGCATCAATGTCCGGCCGGGCGTCCTGCACCATGCGCGCCAGCATCATCTGACGGCGCATCGGGGCGATCGCGGGCGGGATCGGCTCTTCTTCACCCAGCGGATCGAGCGCGCCGCCGACCTGTTCGCCAAGGTCTGGATCGCCGATCGCGATGAGGCGCGGCAATAGCAGGCCACCGCCCGACCGCCGCACGAAGGCGTCGCTGACCGCACGGATCGCGCGGTTGTTGGGTAGCAGCACCATGGCCTGCGCCAGCGCCATCGGATCGCCGCGATGCTGCGCCAGCAGCCCGGCGACCAGCGCATCGGCAAAGGCGCGGTGCGCCGGTATGGTGAACAGTGACGGGCGCGCCCGATCACCCATGAGCGAGCATGGATTCCACGACGGGAATGGCCGCCGGCGTGCCGACATCGAACCAGAGCCCCTGATGGGACACGCCATAAAGGCGCCCGGACTCGATCGCCCTGTTCCAGAAGATATTGGTCGAAAACATGTCGCCCGGCGGATCGATGAGCAGCGATGGCGCCATGATCTGAATTCCGGTGAAGACAAAAGGCGCCACATAGGCCGTCTTGCGCCGCGAGAGCCGTCCGTCCGCATCCATATGGAAGTCGCCCGGCCCACGATGGCAGTGCGCGCGCGCCAACGGCACGACCAGCAGCAGCGCATCCATGCGCGCCGGATCCCAGACGCGTTGCATCATGGCCAGCGTTTCCTGCGGCCCATCTATCCACAGATTGTCGCTATTGGCGCAGATGAACGGCTCGTCGCCCAAAAGGGGCTTCGCCCGCATCAGTCCGCCGCCGGTTTCCAGCAGCTTGGCGCGCTCGTCCGACACCGCGAACTCCAGCCCGCAGCGGCGCGCCTTGAGATGCGCTTCGACCGTGTCGGCGAGATAATGGACATTCACCACCACCTTGCGCACGCCGCCTGCCTCCAGCCGGTCCAGCGCATGGTCCATCAACGGCTTGCCCGCCACCTTGACCAGCGGCTTGGGCCGGGTCGCGGTGAGCGGACGCATCCGCTTGCCCAGGCCGGCGGACATCAGCATCGCGGTATCGATCATGCGCCAGACCTCATGCCGGGGCGAACGCCTGTAGCGCATCGTGACGCTTGTCGGCGGGGATGTTGGCGGCGAACCAGTCAGCGACCGGCGCCAGCGCCGGATGCGCCAGATCGCGTTCCAGCAGCCCCCACATGCGCGGCAGATAGGATAGATAACGCGGCTTGCCATCGCGCTTCCACAGGCGGGTGAAGATGCCGATGATCTTCGCGTTGCGCTGGGCGCCCAGCACCGCATAGGCGGCGTCGAAATCGGCCGGCGGCGACGCGATCGCCCGATAATGGGCGAGCATAGCGGCTTCCACCGCGACCGGCACGTCGCGCCGCGCGTCCTGAAGCAACGAAACGAGATCATAGGCCGGGTGGCCGACCAGGGCATCCTGAAAATCCAGCAGGCCAAGGCCGTGCGAGGACGGGTCTTCGATCAGCATGATATTTTCGGCATGATAGTCGCGCAGCACCGTCACGGCGGGGCTGGCCGATCCTTCCACCAGAGGCAGCACCTTGTCCCACGCGCCGACATAGGCGTCGACATCGACCGGAAGGCCGATCGCCGGGCAATAATATTCCGTCAGCAGCCCCGTTTCCCGCTGATAGACGCCATGGTCATAGGGGGGCAGATCAGCAGGCGGCAGCCGATGCAGTTCGCCCAGCAGATCGACCGCGCGGCGATAGACCGCCATTTCGTCACCGGGCCGGGCGTCCAGATGTTCCTTGACGCGTGAGTCGCCGAAATCCTCGATCAGGACCAGGCCGTGCGTCAGGTCGCGGGCCAGGATGCGCGGCGCGGCGAACCCGTCGAGCCGGAGCTGTTCGGCGATGGCGATGAAGGGTCGCGGGTCTTCGTGCGGTGGCGGCGCATCCATCAGCACGGCGCGACGGCTTTCTTCAACGACGCGGAAATAGCGGCGGAAGGACGCATCGCCGGCAAGCGGCAGGATCGCCGCCCGTTCCCAGCCCGCCTGGGCGAGGAAAGCGGGCGCAGCAGCGGGGGGTATCATATCCGGGACCATCGATCCGTCCAAGCCTCCGGCACGTCCGCTGTCAAGCGTCGCGCGTCGTCCGTTATCATCTCGATGGTGAGATGCAGGCTGTGCGGCCATAATGCGCGCCCCAGCCGGTCCGGCCATTCGATGATGAGCAGCCCGTCCATCAGATAGTCGCCCAGCGCGAGTTCCCGCGCTTCCTCTGCATTATCGAGGCGGTAGAGATCGACATGGGCGACCGGCAGGCTGACCTCCGGCGCGTCATAGGGCTGGACGATGGCGAAGCTGGGGCTGGGCGCTTCATCCTGGAGACCGAGCGCTTCGAGCAGGCCGCGCGCCAATGTGGTCTTGCCCGCGCCCAATCCCCCTTCGAGCGCGATAACGTCGCCGATCCGCACCTGCGCCGCGAGCCGCCGGCCAAGATCCAGCATGGCCGCCTCGCCCACTAGGTCGAGTATATGTTCAGCCACGGGGCAATTCGATCAGGATCATCGTCCCCTGCCCTTCCTTCGACACGAGCTGCAACGATCCGCCATGCGCCTGCACCAGCTGCCGCGCGAGGGGGAGGCCCATGCCGGCCTTGGCCCCGCTGCGCGCCTGTTCGGCGCGCGCGAGCGGATCGAAGATCGCGCCCTGCTGCGCTACGGGAATGCCCGGACCGTCATCGGATATGACGATACGCACCTTGTCCGCCGCGCCATCGCCATGGAGCAGGACGCGGGCGCCCCGGCCGCAATAGTTGAGCGCATTTTCCAGCAGATGGTCGATACACTGCCCGATGCGGCGTTCGTCACCCTGGATGATGCCGAGCGAGGGTTCCAACTGGATCGCCAGTTCCATGCCCTTGGCCTTCGCATCGCCGCGCAGTCGATCCACCCGCGCGCGGGCGAGCGCCGCCAGATCGACCGGGTTGCGCTCGATCGGCAGCGTCCCTGCTTCCCCTTGGGTGAGGTCGAGGACATTGTCGATCAGCATGGCGAGCCGCCCCGTGCTCTGAAGGATACCGTCCACATAATCCTTCGCCGAGTCCGACAATGAACCGGCATAGCCCTCGCTCATCATCTCGGCGAAGCCAGCGATGGTGGTGAGCGGGGTGCGCAGTTCGTAACTCATGTTCGTGACGAAGGCGGTCTTGATCTTGTCCGCCTGCTCCAGCGCTTCGTTACGGTCGCGCAGCACCTGTTCGACCCGGCGGCTGTCGGTGACGTCGAGCATGGTGAAGAGCGCATTGCCGTCCGGCAGCGGGATGGCGGCGAATTCGAAGATGCGGCCGTCGGCGAAACCGACATGGCCCATGCGTTGCTTGCGTTCGACCGTGGCGGCGCGAACCAGTTCGCGGACGAGATTGGACTGCTGCGGCTTGGCAAGGCAGGACTGCACGTCGCGCATCAGGTCATCGATGCGCGGATGAGTGGCAAGCAGTTCCTCGCTTGCGCCCCAAACCGTACGGAAGCGGCTGTTCCACATCTGGAGTCGTCCGTCGGCGGCGAAGACGCCGATCGATTCGAAGAGATTGTCGAAGGTTGCGGTGCGCACCCGCAGCAGCGTGTCGCGGGCGCTCGACAGTTGGACCTGTTCGGTGCGGTCCTCGAAGATCAGCAGCAGGCCGCCATCGGGCAGCGGCTGCGCATAGACCCTAAGATGCGTGCCGTCGGCCAGCAGCCAATTTTCTTCCCGCGGCTCGGGCGAGAGGAACCAGTTGCGCCGTTCTCCGCGCCACGCGGGAAAATCGCGATGTTCGGGCAGACGCCGCGCATCGCGCATCTGATCGAGCACACGTTCGAACAGCGGGGCGTCGGCCAAAGCGTCCTGTCGCAGGCCGAACAGGCTGATGAAGGGCTGGTTCCAGAAGCGCAGCGCCCGGTCCGGCCCGAAGCGGGCGACGCCGGCCGACAGACGATCCAGCAGATCGCGCTGGGCGGCCTCGAGCCGGTCGCGTTCGACCCGCGCCTGTTCCAGTTCATGCTGGTCGACCGCATAACCGGCGATCCCCGCGTCGCCCAGCGGCACGTCCACCACCCGCATCATCCGGCGTTCGCCATCGATGGTGGCGGGCACCATTCGTTCGACCAGCTCGCCCCGCGCCATCGCATCGGCGGCAGCGGCCTCGGGCGGAACGCCGCCGACCGATTCGACCAGTTCGATGCTGTGGGCGATGACATCGCGCGCATCGCGGGCGTCGACCGCGCGGACATAGGCGCTGTTGACCAGGCTGAGCCGCAGGTCGGCCGTGCGATGCCACATCGGGAAAGGCGCGGCTTCCACCAGCCCGGCGAGCGCCTCCAGCGCTTCACGCAACTGATCGACCTGGGTCCGCAGCGCCTGGATTTCGGTCTGGCTGTCGGTCGCGTCAAAAATCCACAGCACGACGCCGCCACTGCCGGCAAGATCCGGCCCGGCGGGCGCGCCGCGCACCAGCAGCAGACGCGCCGAACCATGACCGCGAATCGGCAGCGAGAAGCTTTTGCCGGCGCGCTGGGCCGCGGCAATGTCCCGCGCGAGCAGTGCGGCGTCTTCCGGCTCGATCCCGCCATCTTCGGCGGTGAGTTCGGACAGGAAATTGGGAACGCGCGTCTTGCCCAACCATTTGGCGAGGCGGTCGGCCGCTTCCAGCCTGCCATCGGGATGGATGATGACGGGAGCGGCGGGGGCCGAGGACAACAGCACCGTCAGCCGGTCGAGCTTGCCCTGTGCGTGGGTGCCGTCGCGGCGCATACGCTGGCCGCTCAGCAGCGCCCAGATCGCGGCGCCAAGCCAGAGCGCCAGCACGACGCCCAAGATGATGGCGGCAACGGGTGATAGCGCCGTCATATGCGCCCGCCCTCCATTCGCCGAACCTGCCCGTCCCTTGTCATAGTCGGGACGGACCTATCCCAAGTCGGGCGCAGCGGGAAGCGGGCGTTGGAAAGATTCGTGCGACCGGCCCGGAATTCCATGAAAAAGGGAGAGAGCGTCGCCGCCCTCTCCCTTTGCCAACCGCAACAATGGCGATCATCGCATCAGTAGCGATAATGGTCCGGCTTGAACGGGCCTTCGACCGGCACACCGATATAGTCGGCCTGCTTCTGGCTCAGCTTGCTGAGCTTCACGCCCAGCTTTTCGAGGTGCAGCGCGGCAACCTTCTCGTCCAGATGCTTGGGCAGGACATAGACTTCGTTCTGATACTCGTCCGCCTTGGTCCACAATTCGATCTGGGCCAGCACCTGGTTGGTGAAGGAGGAGGACATGACGAAGCTGGGGTGGCCGGTGGCGCAGCCCAGATTGACCAGACGGCCCTTCGCGAGCACGATGATCTTCTTGCCGTCGGGGAATTCGACTTCATCGACCTGCGGCTTGATCTCGGTCCATTTCATGTTGTTGAGGCCCGCAATCTGGATCTCGCTGTCGAAATGGCCGATATTGCAGACGATCGCCATATTCTTCATTTCGCGCATATGGTCGACGGTGATGACGTCGGCATTGCCTGTGGCGGTGACGAAGATGTCGGCGCGCTTGGCCGCTTCTTCCATGGTCACGACCTCATAGCCTTCCATCGCCGCCTGAAGCGCGCAGATGGGATCGACTTCAGTCACGATGACGCGCGCGCCGCCGTTGCGCAGCGACGCCGCCGAGCCCTTGCCGACATCACCGAAGCCGGCGACGCAGGCGACCTTGCCGGCCAGCATGACGTCGGTGGCGCGACGGATGGCGTCGACCAGCGATTCCTTGCAGCCATAGAGATTGTCGAACTTCGACTTGGTGACGCTGTCGTTCACATTGATCGCCGGGAAGGGCAGCTTGCCCTTCTTGGCCAGCTCATAGAGGCGGTGAACGCCGGTGGTGGTCTCTTCCGACACGCCCTTGATGGCGGCGACGGTCTGGGTCAGATAGCCCGGGCGTTCGGCCAGGAAACGGCGCAGCGTGGCGACGAAGATTTCCTCTTCCTCGTTGGTCGGCGCGAACAGGTCTTCCCCGGCCTCGACCCGCGCGCCCCAGAGCGCGAACATGGTGGCGTCGCCGCCATCGTCGAGGATCATGTTGCAGGTGGTGTCCTGGCCCCAGTCGAAAATCTTGACGACATAGTCCCAATATTCCTCCAGCGTCTCGCCCTTGACGGCGAAGACGGGGATGCCGCGCGCGGCGATGGCGGCGGCGGCATGATCCTGGGTCGAGAAAATGTTGCACGACGCCCAGCGGATGTCGGCGCCCAGATCGGCCAGCGTCTCAATGAGGACGGCGGTCTGGATCGTCATGTGCAGCGAGCCGGTGATGCGCGCGCCCTTGAGCGGCTTGGCCGCGCCGAACTCGTCGCGCAGAGCCATCAGGCCCGGCATTTCGGTTTCGGCGATCTCGATTTCCTTGCGGCCGAAGCCGGCGAGGCCGATGTCGGCAATCACATAGTCCTGCGCCTGGGTGGCGGGTGCGGTGGCCACGAGCGTGTCTCCGTTGCTGTGAAAACTGGTCTTCGCCGCCGGGCGGTCCGGCGGCTGTATGGGGAGCGCCTTACCAACCGGGGCGCAGCAAGGCAACTCGATATAAAGTTTTCTTTATGTAGCGTGCAAGCCTTCCGTCAGGCCGAGCCCGCGCCGCCGACCAGATGGGCCGAATCGATGCCTGCCGCCGCGAAGATCGCCGCCCTTTTGCGGCGGGCGGGCGTGTCGAACAGCAAGTCCGCGTCACCGGGAGCAAGGAACCAGCTTTCGCCGGTCATTTCCTGCTCCAACTGCCCCGCGCCCCAGCCGGCATAGCCGAGCGCTACGAGATAGCGGCTTGGGCCGCGCCGTTCGGCGATGGCCTTCAATATGTCGAGCGAGCCGGACAGGCCCCATCGTTCGTTGACCTGGACCATGTCCTGCCCGCCCCAGTCGAGCGAGTGGAGGACGAAACCCCGACGCGGCTCCACCGGGCCGCCACGCAGCACGGGTAGGTCGGGCACATCGCTGCCGTCGATGTCGAAACTCTCGAGCAGATCATGGAGCCGCACGCCCTCCATCTCCTCGCCCACCGCGATGCCCAGCGCGCCTTGTGCGTCATGGACGCAAAGGGCGACCACCGAATGATCGAAACGCATGTCCTCCATGCCTGGCAGCGCGAGCAGGAAGTGCCCGCCATAATATTGGGCTTGCATCATGGGTCGAATATAGACAGCCGCCGCGCCTTGCCAAGGACGAGTGACCGCATGGGTGGGGCGGCGCGACATATTCCCGCGGCCGCGCCTTGACATGGCGCGCGCCACCACCGACTTCCCGCCGCACTACATGGCCAGGAGACAGAGCATGACCATTTCCAAGGGTGACCGCGTTCCGAGCACGACTTTCACGAAAATGACGGCCGACGGCCCTGAGCCGGTCGCTTCCGACACGTTTTTCAGCGGCAAGACCGTCGCGATCTTCTCCGTCCCCGGCGCATTCACGCCGACCTGCTCGGCCAAGCATCTGCCAGGCTTCATCGACAAGGCCGAAGCACTCAAGGCGAAGGGCGTCGACGAAATCGCCTGCACGGCGGTCAATGACGCCTTTGTCATGGGCGCCTGGGGCAAGTCGGCCGGCGCCGAAGGCAAGGTGACGATGCTCGCCGACGGCAATGGCGACTTCGCCAAGGCGGTGGGCCTCACCATGGACGGCAGCAAGTTCGGCCTGGGCACGCGCGGCCAGCGCTTTTCGATGATCGTCAAGGACGGCGTCATCAGCGAACTGAATGTCGAAGCGCCGGGCGACTTCAAGCTGTCGTCCGCCGAACATATGCTCGAACAGCTCTGATCCGGCCGATCGCGCGCCACCCAGCGGTGCGTGGCGCGCGATCCCATCTTCGTCTTCCTTCCGTCACGGAAAACCGTTAACAGGGGGCGATGACACAAAGCATCGGCAGCGCAACGGTCGCGCAACTCGACCAAATCTACCAGACAGCCATCGAAACCCTGCGCGAAGCAATGCGCGCCTATGCCCGCGACGGCAGCGTGCCGCCGCCCGAGGCGCGCACCGACCGGCGGTTCTGCTATCCCGAATTGCGCATAACCTATCATAACGACAGCGAGATGCCGCCGCCGGGTCGATCCTTCGCGCGCCTGTCGAAGCCGGGCCGCTACGTCACGACGATCACACGGCCCGCCATGTTCGCCGATTATCTGGCCGAACAGATCGACCTTCTGGTCCGCGACTATGGCGTGGAAGTCGAAGTTGGACCCAGCGCGCAGCAGATCCCCTTCCCCTATGTGCTGGATGGCCTGGACATCAGCGCGCTGGACGGCACGCCGCCGACCGAGCTGGCGCGCTATTTCCCCGCGACCGAACTGGCGGAAATCGGTGACGAGATCGCCGATGGGCTGTTTACTCCGGGGGCGGATGGTGGACGGCCGCTGGCGCTGTTCGACGGGTTGCGCACCGATTTTTCGCTCGCGCGCCTGAAACATTATACCGGCACGCCGGCCGAGCATGTGCAGCGCTATATCCTGTTCACCAACTATCATCGCTATGTCGACGAGTTCGTGGCGTGGGCCTGCGCCGAATTGCAGCGGGAAGGCAGCCGCTTCACTGCCCTGTCGGGCGCCGGCGGCGTCTATGTGACCAACGACACGGCCAATCCCCATGCCGCCATTGCCGAGGGCGCTTGGCGCAAGCACCAGATGCCCGCCTATCACCTGATCGCGCCGGACCGCAGCGGCATCACCCTGGTCAATATCGGCGTCGGCCCGGCCAACGCCAAGACGATCTGCGACCATCTGGCGGTGGTGCGGCCCGAAGCCTGGCTCATGATCGGCCATTGCGGCGGCCTGCGACCCAGCCAGCGGATCGGCGACTATGTGCTGGCCCACGCCTATCTGCGCGACGACAAGGTGCTGGACGAGATGTTGCCGCCGGAAATTCCGGTGCCGGCGATCGCGGAAGTCCAGGTCGCGATGGCCACGGCCGCCGAAGCCGTGCTGGGCGGCAATGATGCAGAGGATTTCCGGCGCCGCCTGCGCACCGGGACGGTCGTCACCACCGACGATCGGAACTGGGAATTGCGCTACTCCCATTCCGCGCTGCGCTTCAGCCTCTCGCGCGCGGTCGGGATCGACATGGAATCGGCAACGATCGCAGCGCAGGGCTATCGCTTCCGCGTGCCGTACGGGACGTTGCTGTGCGTGTCCGACAAGCCCATCCATGGCGAACTGAAACTGCCCGGTCAGGCCAACCGCTTCTACGAGGAAGCGATCGCGGGCCATTTGCGCGTGGGTTTGATGACGTGCGAGTTGCTGCGGCAGGAAGGCGCGAAACTGCACAGCCGCAAGCTGCGCGCCTTCAACGAGCCGCCTTTTCGGTGAAGCCTTGCCGGGTCAGGCCGCCGATCGCGCGATGTTGACCCGGTCCTTGCCCTGCTTCTTGGCGGCATAGAGCGCTTCATCGGCGCGCGCGACCATATCCTCCAGCGTCATGTCGGTCGCCACCAGTTCGGCCACGCCGAAACTGGCGCGCAACTGGCCACCTGGCACGCGTGGCAGGCAGAGGTGGCCCACCTCCGCACGGACGCGTTCCATCACATCGGCGGCAGCCGCGGAATCGGTGTCCTGCAACAGCAGGCCGAACTCGTCCCCGCCCATCCGGCCGACAATGTCCCCCCGCCGCACCGCCAGGGTCAGCAGTCCGGCAAAGCCTTTGAGCGCCTGATCACCGGCGATGTGACCATAGCTGTCGTTCAGCCCCTTGAACCCATCGAGGTCGCATACGACCAGGGCGAGCGCGCGGCCGTGGCGTCGCGCCTGCGCGATGGCGCGCGTGGCCGCCTCATCCAGCCCCCGGCGGTTGAGCACCTGTGTCAGCGGGTCGTGCCGCATCTGGTTCCGCAATTGTTGCGCCAGATCGCCGGCGACCACCAGCACGGCCGCTACCGCCGTCCCGACATAGATGGTGGGCATGAAAAGGCCCAGGATCGCGCGATAGAGTTCCTTCCCTTCCGCCGGTCCCCGGATGAACGTGGCGGAAACGGCGAGGGCGAGCTGGCAGAGCGCAAAGGCCAGCAAACAGGCAAAAAAGGCGATTTCAGGCGGCGTGAGCGAGCGATCGCGCGGCCAGAGCGAAAGCGCGCTCACCAGCAGCAGGGTGCCGACATAGGTCGGGATGATCATGCCCTGCATGATCTGGCTGCCCATCGGTCCGATGGCGAGGGCGATCGCCAGGCTCACAATCGCCGCAGGAACGACGAAAGCGGCGATGTGGAGCGGGCGGCCCGACCGTTGGCGAATACCGATCGCCAGCAAGGAGCCGCTTGCGATCAGGCCGACACCGGTGACGATGAAGAGCAGACGGCTTTGCAGGAAGAAGCCCCCGGCATTGGCGAGCCACTGGAGAATTCCGACGCCATAAGACGCGGTCCAGGTGAGGACATGCTTTTGACGACCGAAATGGAGCCATGCGACCGCCAGAGCGACGGTCATCACGGCAGCGGTTCCGAAAAGCAGGGAAAGAAGGATGGCTGGTGCACTCATACACCAGCCATTTACCAAGTTTTACTCAGCCTTACCAGCCGCAGGACTTGCCTTTATTCTGTTCGATCAACCACTTCTGGAGTGGCGCGAAATAATTGACCAATGCCTTGCCCGACATCTCGCGGCTGCCGGTGAAGGCCTGAAGCGCGTCGGGCCAAGGCTTCGACGCACCCATTTCCAACATGGCCTTCAGCTTCGCGCCGACCTGCTTGTTGCCATAGAAGGAGCAACGATGCAGCGGCCCTTTCCAGCCGGCCTGCCTGCACGCGGCCTCGTAAAACTGGAATTGCAGCACGCGGGCCAGGAAATAGCGGGTATAGGGGGTGTTGCCGGGGATATGATATTTGCCGCCCGGATCGAACTTCGTCTCATCGCGCGGCACCGGGGGCACGATGCCCTGATATTTGAGGCGCAGGTCGTTCCAGCCCTTTTCATACTGGCTCTGCGGGATCGACCCGTCGAACACGCCCCAGCGCCATTTGTCGATCAGCAGGCCAAAGGGCAGGAACGCGACCTTATCCATCGCCTGGCGCAGCAGCAGACCCAAATCCTTGTCGGCGCCGGGCACCTGAGCGGGATCGAGCAGGCCGATCTTCACCAGATAGTCGGGCGTGATGGACAAGGCGACGAAATCGCCGATCGCTTCATGGAAACCGTCATTGGCGCCATCGAGATAGAGCGGTTTCTGCACCTGATAGGCGCGCTGGTAATAATTATGGCCCAACTCATGATGGATGGTGACGAAATCGTCGCCATTCACCTTCGTGCACATCTTGATGCGGATATCGTCCTTATTGTCGAGATCCCAGGCCGAGGCATGGCAGACGACTTCGCGATCCCGCGGCTTGACGATCTGCGAGCGGTCCCAGAATGTCTGGGGCAGCGGATCAAAGCCCAGCGAACTGTAGAAGCCCTCGCCCGTCTTCACCATCTTGACCGGGTCATAGCCTTTGGCTTCAAGCAGATCGGTCACGTCATAGCCAAGATCCCCTGCGCCTTCGGGCGCGACGATCTTATAGATATTACCCCATTCCTGCGCCCACATATTGCCCAGAAGATCGGCGCGGATCGGCCCGTTCGCGGGCTGGACGGCATCGCCATATTTTTCATTCAGCTTGGCGCGGGTGTAGCAATGGAGCTCGTCGTAGAGCGGCTTCACTTCCGCCCAGATCTTGTCCGTCAACCTGGCGAAATCATCGGCCGGCATGTCATATTTGGACCGCCACATCGCGCCGGTATCGGCAAAACCCAGTTCTTTCGATCCGGCATTGGCGATGCCGACCAGCCTGGCATAGTCTTCGCGCATCGGTGCGCCGACATTGTCATGCCAGCTCACCCACATTTCCTTGAGTTCCTCGGGGTTGCGATTGAGCCCCATCTGCTCTTCGATGTCGCTGCCGTTGATCGGCTGACCGTTCAACGTGCCCTTGCCCTTGCCATAAGCGGACTGGAGGCTGGTCGCCAGATCGTTGAGTTCCTCGGCCGCGCCCGCCGTCGTGGGCGCGGGCAAGGTCAGGGCGGTGCGCAGCAAGGTAAGGCGGCGCCTGGTTTCTTCGGTCAATCCGGGTGCAGCCGCATATTTGGCGGCATCCAGCGCGTAGTCGACCCGCTGGCGGGTGTCGATCGCGCCGAAATAGGATGCGATCGCGTCGGTATCGTCGGTGATATAGGTCGCGTTGATCCAGGCGGCCCGGCCGCTGATGATCGATTGATCGAACAGGCTTTTCTCCGCCTTCGCGAGGAAGGCCTCCGCTTCCGCAGCGGAAGGTGCGACGGTCGACGCCTGCTGCGCCAAGGCCGGCGAAACAACGAGAGCGGCCGCGAGCGCGGCCAGCGAGATAGCGATTTTCATGGGGTTCCCCTTATCCACTTATAAGGGGAAGGTGGCTTGGTCCCGCGATGCAGTCAAGCGGTGAGAAAATCGACCATCGCCTGACCCAATTCCTTGCGCGTGACCGCATTCATATGGTTGCCCGGCACTTCGACATAGCGGCCATTGGGCAATATATGGGCCAGCTCCTGCGCGTTGCCGTTGCTATCGTCATCCGTGCCGCAAATCACCTCGGTCGGCTGCTGAAAGCCTGCGATGATGTCCTCCGGCGTGTCCACGAAGGTGTTGAGAATGTTCAGCAGAGCCACCGGATCGCCCTTGGTGGTTTTGAGGAAGGCTTCCGTCATCCACTCGGACGAGCCGCGCTCGAAGCTGCCGAGATTGGTCAGCACGTTGCGGTAATAGCCGCCATTGTCGAGCGTCTGCACCAGCCCGCGCAGGCCCATGCCGGCCAGGATCACCCGCCGCGGCGTTGCACCGCGCGCCAGCATCCGCACCGTGGTCCGGGCGCCCAGCGAATAGCCGCCCAGATCATAGTCGGTAAGGCCCATCTGCTCGACCAGGGCAAGATTGTCGTCGGTCAGCGCATCGGGTTGATAGGCGGCGACGTCGTGCGGCTTGCCGCTTTCGCCATGGCCGCGCAGGTCGGGCATGATGAGGCGGAAGCCGGCCGCCACCAGGGCCGCCGCATGGCCGTAGCGAATCCAGTTGGTCCAGGCGTTGGAGAAATAGCCATGGATCAGCACCAGGTCGCGCCCCTCCCCCACGACATGCACGGCGATCGGCAGTCCGTCATGTCCTTCGATGTCATGGCGTTCGATGGGGAGGTCGGTCATCGGGCGGTTCCTTGCGAGGACGGGGGCGGGGGTGGGGGCGGCTTGCCGATAGATTTTCCACCGGGACGGCGCAAGAGCGCGATCAGGGCCAGTGCGCTGCCGGCCTGCGCCAGCGCCATGTCTTTCTGCGCGTCCCAGGCATCGCCCTGCTGGCCATTATAGTAATCGGCGGTGTCGCTCGCCGCGACGATGGTGAGCAACCATTCGAATATCTCGTAAAGCGTGCTGCCAAGGCCAATGGCGGCAAAGGCGAAGGCCAGCGCCCATCTCCACGACAGTCCTCCATGGCGATGCGCGCCCTGCGCGATCGGGAAGGTCAATAGCGCCCCGAACGCAAAGTGGACCAGTCGGTCATAGCCGTTGCGCGTCATGCCGAAGATGCTGGAAATATCATGACCGCCAAGCATCCGCGCCCAGTCGTCATAAGGCACATAGCTGTATATCCAGCGCGCGCCCAGCGTGTGTAGCAGAAGGAAGAACCAGATGCAGGCGATAGCGGAGGTCGAAAGCGGCCAGCGACGCAAGAACCATGGCGCGGCCAAGAGCAGCGCGACCGTCGGCCCGTGCTGGAGCGGCGCGAGATCGGGATAGGGCTGGGCGACATTGGCGAGGCCGATCGCGACCAGCAACAACAGGATCATCCGGCGCTGGGCGATGGGAAGCAGCTTCCACATCGCCGCAACGCCGGAGATCATGGGTTCAGCCCTTTTTGAGGTGGCGGCGGCCCAGCAGTTCGGCGATCTGCACGGCGTTGAGCGCCGCGCCCTTGCGCAGATTGTCACTGACGCACCAGATGTTCAGGCCGTTGTCGACGGTCGAATCCTCCCGCACGCGGCTGATGAAGGTCGCATAGTCGCCGACGCATTCGACCGGCGTGACGTAACCGCCATCCTCACGCTTGTCGATCAGCATGATGCCCGGCGCCTCACGCAGGATGTCCTGCGCTTCCTTGGCCGAGATTTCATTCTCGAACTCGATGTTCAGCGCCTCGCTATGACCGACAAAGACGGGCACGCGCACGCAGGTCGCGGTCAGCTTGATCTTCGGATCAAGGATCTTCTTCGTTTCCGCGACCATCTTCCATTCCTCCTTGGTCGATCCATCGTCCAGGAAAACGTCGATATGCGGGATCACGTTGAAGGCGATCTGCTTGGTGAATTTCTTCGGTTCGGCCGGATCGCCGACGAAGATGTTGCGCGACTGTTCGAACAGCTCGTCCATGCCTTCCTTGCCCGCGCCCGACACCGACTGATAGGTGGCGACGACGACGCGCTTGATCTTTGCGATGTCGTGCAGCGGCTTCAAGGCAACGACCATCTGCGCGGTCGAGCAGTTGGGGTTAGCGATGATATTCTTCTTGGTGTAGCCGGCAATCGCGTCCGGGTTCACTTCGGGCACGATCAGCGGCACGTCCGGGTCCATGCGATAAAGCGACGAATTGTCGATCACGACACAGCCGGCCGCCGCAGCCTTGGGCGCATATTCGGCCGTCGGGCCGGAACCTGCGGCAAACAGGGCGATGTCCCAGCCGGTAAAATCGAAATGCTCGATATTCTTGCATTTGAGCATCTTGCCGGTTTCACCGAACTCAATTTCAGTGCCGTGCGACCGGGACGAAGCAACCGCCGCGATCTCGTCAATCGGGAACTCGCGCTCGGCGAGAATGGTCAGCATTTCGCGGCCCACATTACCGGTGGCTCCGACGACGACGACCTTGTAACCCATGACTTAAGACTCCACTGAAACAGACATATTGCGGATTGCGCGGCATAGCGATACTGGGGCATTTGTCCAGAAAGAAGGGCTTTTCGATCCGATAGCGCGCCCAGTCGCCGGCCCATATCGATGGCCTGTTCCTCCCCATCCTCCTGCCACCGGATTTACAGTCGATGCAGTCAAAGCCGCTGCCGCCCCTGCCCCAGCGCTGGTTCCACAGTTTCGAATTTCCCGATGGCGAACGGGTCGATGGCATCAAGCCGCTCGCGTCGCTGCGCGAGGAAGCCGACCAGATTTTCGCCGGACCGCTGGCCGGCAGGCGGGTGCTCGACATTGGCGCGTGGGACGGCTTTTTCTCTTTCGAGGCGGAGCGGCGCGGCGCGGCCGAGGTGCTGGCGACCGATCATTTCTGCTGGTCGGGCCAAGGCTGGGGCGACAAGCGCGGTTTCGACCATGCCCATGCTCGTTTCGGATCGAAGGTGCGATCGATGGACCTGGACGTCGCCCAGCACCGGGTCGAGGAGTTGGGGCAGTTCGACACCGTGCTGCTGCTGGGCGTCCTCTATCACGTCACCGACCCCTATCGCATATTGGAAGCGGCCGCCGCAATGAGCCGCGACCATCTGGTGATCGAGACGGTGACGGCGTTGCGCCACGAACCGGTGCCGGCAATGCGGTTGTTCACGGAACTGGAACTGGACAGCGACTCCACCAATTTCTGGGCGCCCAATATCCTGGCGCTCCGCGAAATGTGCCACCGGTTCGGCTATGCGCGTTTCCAGGTCCTGCCCGAGGCGCTGGATAATGCGGGCTGGCGCAAATGGGCCATGCCCTTCCGCAAGAAGGATCGCTATCGCCGGGCGGTCTTTCACGCCTGGCGATAGCGCCCCGCTTCAGTCTTCGGCCGGTCCACCGGCATGTTCGGCGAGGAAATGCTCGATCGTGCGCCAGACATGGACGCTGATGCCCGGCCCGCCGACGCGATGGGTTTGCCCCGGATAGGCCATCATTTCGAACGGCACGGCCGCGCCCTGCATCTTCGCCATCAGCGCCGTCGCATTGTCGAACACCACATTGTCGTCGGACATGCCGTGGATCAGCAGCAGCGGATCCGTGATCTTCACCGCATCATCGACCGCGCCCGCAGCCGGGTAGGCGCTGGGCTTGTCCTGTGGCTGGCCGAGATAGCGTTCGGTATAATGGGTGTCATATAGCTGCCATTTGGTGACCGGCGCGCCCGCGACTGCGGCAGCGAAGACGCCCGTCGCCTTTTCCAGCAGCTTGACCGACATATAGCCGCCATAGGACCAGCCATAGGTGGCGATCCGGTTCGGATCGACATAGGGTTGCGCCTTGAGCCATTCGACGCCCTTGAGCTGGTCCTCGACTTCCACCGTGCCCATGGCTCGATAAAGATGATCCTCGAACGCCTTGCCGCGATCAGGCGTGCCGCGATTGTCGATGGCGAAGACGATCCAGCCACGATCGACCAGATATTGATTGAGCGCGCCGGACCAGCTGTTGGTCACCTGCCGCCCGCCGCCAGGACCGCCATAATGGATCATGAAGACGGGATAGCGTTTCCCCGGCTCCATCGGCGGGGTCATGATCTTGGTGTAGAGCGTCGTGCCGTCGGCGGCCTTGACCGTGCCGAAGCGGGTCTTGGCATGACTGGCGACATAGGGGGCATAGGGATGGTCGCCGGTCAGTGCGTTTTCCGATAGCCACTGAAGCTGCTTGCCGCTGCTGTCTGCCAGATAAAGCTGCTTGGGCTGGTCACTATTCTGGCGCGTCACCACGATCCGTGTCGCCGCGCGGTCCATTACCGCGTCGTTCCACCAGCCAGCCTGGGTCAACGCGCGCGCCGGCGCAAGCTTGCCGAGCGTCGTGACATAGAGCTGCTGCTCCAACGGCGTTTCGCGATTCCCAGTAAAATAGACGAGGCCCTTCGTTTCATCCACGCCCACGACATCGCGCACCTCCCAGTCCCCGCTGGTGAGGGCTGTCCATTTGCTCTCGTGCACACGATAGAGATGGCCATGGCCGGTCCGTTCCGACCACCAGAGGAAGCTGCCGTCCCGCAGCGGATGGAAGCTATTGGACAGGTTGATCCAGCTCTTGGCCGTTTCGGTGAGCGCAACCTTGGCCGCGCCGGTGGCGGGATCGACGGCGAGCAGGTCGAGCCGCTTCTGGTCGCGGCTCTCCCGCTGGACGTAGAGCGTCTTGCCATCTTTCGACCAGTCGACGCGAGCGAGATAGACGTCCTTGTCTGCACCCAGATCGACTTTCACCTGACTCGACCCGTCGGGCTTCATCACATAAAGTTCGACGATCGCGTTGGGTGTTCCGGCGGCGGGATAGCGTTGCTGATAGACCTTCGTCCCTTCCCCGCCGATGGCGGTGCGGGTGACGATGCCGACCGGGCTTTCATCGACGCGGGCGACGGCGATCAGGCTGTCGTCCGGCGACCACCAATAGCCGGTGCGGCGGTCCATTTCCTCCTGCGCGACGAATTCGGCAACGCCCCAGCTGACCGTGTCGCTCGCGCCCTTCGTCACCTGCCGCTCTGCGCCGTCGATCGGCTGCACGAACAGATTGCCGTCGCGCACGAATGAGACGAAGCTGCCGCCGGGGCTGACCACGCCGTTTAATTCACCCTCGGGCGTATCGGTCAACCGCGTGACTTGGCCGTCCAGCGCGGCGAGATAGAGGTCGCCATCAACCGGCACGAGGATCGATTTGCCGTCGGGCGACCAGTCATAGCCGGTGATGCCGGTGCTGCCCGCCACCGAACGGTCGCGCTCACGCTGCATTTTTTCCGCTTCGGACAATTCGGCGCCGCTGCCGGTCTTTTTGGAATCGACCAGCATCCGCTCCGCGCCCGTCCGGGTGTCGATCGCCCAGAGGTCCAGTCGCTCCTTTTCATCCGGCCGCGGTTTCAACAGCGTGACCAGCGCCCCGTCGGGCGACAGTTTGAGCGCGCGGGGCTGCGGTCCGGCGAGATCCGGGCTGGCGAAGACCCGTTCCAGGGTCAATTTTTTCGCCGCCTGTGTGGGCGCCTGTGTCGGGGCCTGTGCCTGGGCAAATGCCTGTGCCGGGAGGGCCGGGATAAGCAGAAGCGCACAAAAAGCCGCGCCGCATTTCAGATAGGGAGGCATGATCGTCCTTTCAGGCGGGCGCGCAGACGCACCGCTTCACGCCGCAGGCTTAACGCGAGAGACAAGAAAAGATCAATGCCGGGAAATTATCTGTCCTGCCATGACCGGGAGGCCATGGTGGGCGCGACAGGGATTGAACCTGTGACCCCACCCGTGTGAAGGGTGTGCTCTACCGCTGAGCTACGCGCCCCCTGTAAGGAGGAGGCGGCCATTGGCATCGGCCGTGCGCCCTGTCAAGCGCACTCTGCGCCATTTGAGTCAAAACGCTTCTCGCATTTGCCATCCATGCCTATAGAAGTCGGCCATATTTCAGGAGATGCCGCGACATGCGTCATATTTATGCTCTGGTGATCGGCGGCCTGTTGCTGACCGCTCTTGCCGCCTGCAACACGGTGCAGGGTGTGGGCCGCGACATTGAATCGGTCGGACGGGCAGGCCGGGACGTCATGCATTGAGCGGTTGCGTGCCGGCTTCGTTGGCTACTGAAGATTGCGGTTGATCGCCGCCAAATTCTTACGCAGGCGCACGCCGTCGCAGTCCGGTTCACCGCAATCGCAAGCCTCGACGCTATAGCGCACGCCGCACATGACCAGCACGTCCTGGTCGAAGGAATAGTTTGAGATTCCCGCTCGCTCGACTTTCTCTTTGGCCCTGGCCTTGAGAGTCATGCACGTCACTCCCTGTCGAATTCGGTCGTTTATCATTCGTTGTGCAATGCACAATGTCAATTGACGCAGATTTGTTCCTCATCATTTTGTAAGAATATTGTCGCTCAAATGACACGCTATGGCGCGAAAAACAGACCGACTTGCGCCCTGCGACCCGGCATCCCATATGCCGCGCCATGAACGACCAACGCAGCTCTTCGGCCATGCCCGTCTGGCATGGCACCACCATCATGTCCGTCCGCAAAAATGGCAAGGTCGTCGTCGCCGGCGACGGCCAGGTCTCCATGGGCCAGACCGTGATGAAGCCCAATGCCCGCAAGGTCCGCCGCCTGCATGACGGATCGGTGATCGGTGGCTTTGCCGGCGCCACCGCCGACGCCTTCACCTTGTTCGAGCGGCTGGAGGCCAAGCTGGAGCGTCATAACGGCCAGTTGATGCGCGCCGCCGTGGAATTGGCCAAGGATTGGCGCACCGACAAATATCTGCGCAACCTGGAAGCGATGATGATCGTCGCGGACAAGGATGTGACCTTGATCCTGACCGGCAATGGCGATGTGCTGGAACCGTTGAACGGGGTCGCGGCCATCGGCTCTGGCGGGAACTTCGCCCTGGCCGCCGCCCGCGCCTTGATGGAATATGAGGCGGATGCCGAAACCCTTGCCCGCAAGGCGATGGCCGTGGCGGCCGACATCTGCGTCTATACCAACGACCAGCTCACCATCGAAACGCTCGACAGCGCATCCTGAGATTTCAAGAAATGACCATGAACGACAACCTGACCCCGAAAGCCATTGTCGCTGCGCTCGATGCCCATATCATCGGCCAGCAGGACGCCAAGCGCGCGGTCGCCGTCGCGCTGCGCAATCGCTGGCGTCGGCAGCATCTGTCCGCCGATCTGCGCGATGAGGTGACGCCCAAGAATATCCTGATGATCGGCCCGACGGGCTGCGGCAAGACCGAGATCAGCCGTCGCCTTGCACGGCTTGCCGACGCCCCGTTCGTCAAGGTGGAGGCAACGAAGTTTACCGAAGTGGGCTATGTCGGTCGCGACGTCGAGCAGATCGTGCGCGACCTGGTGGAAGAAGCGGTGCGGCTGGAGAAGGACCGTCGCCGCGAGGCCGTGCGCGAAGCGGCCTCCGAAGCCGCGATGAGCCGCCTGCTCGACGCCCTGACCGGCAAGGAAGCGAGCGAGGCCACCCGCCTCTCCTTCCGCCAGAAAATCGAAAATGACCAGATGAACGATGTCGAGGTCGAGGTGGAGGTTGCCGACAGCCCCTCCATGCCGATGGAGATACCCGGCATGGGTGGCCAGGTCGGCATGATCAACCTGTCCGACATGATGTCCAAGGCGTTTGGCCAGCAACAGAAGAAGCGCAGAAAGATGCGCGTCGCCGAAGCGTGGGACAAGCTGGTCGAGGAAGAACAGGACAAGCGTCTGGATCAGGACGATGTCGCCCGCGTCGCCATCGCCAGCGCGGAACAGAATGGCATCGTGTTCCTGGACGAGATCGACAAGATCGCGGTCAGCGACGTGCGCGGTGGATCGGTGAGCCGCGAAGGCGTGCAGCGCGATCTGCTGCCGTTGATCGAGGGCACCACGGTCTCGACCAAATATGGCCCGCTCAAGACGGACCATATCCTCTTCATTGCATCAGGCGCCTTCCATGTGGCCAAGCCCAGCGACCTGCTGCCCGAACTCCAGGGCCGCTTGCCGATCCGCGTCGAACTCAAGGCGCTGACGGAGGAGGATTTCGTCGCGATCCTGTCCGACACCAAGGCCAGCCTGGTCACGCAATATAAGGCGCTGCTGGCGACCGAGCAGGTAACGATCGACCTGACGGCGGACGGGATCGCCACGGTCGCGCGCATCGCCGCCGAGGTGAACAGCCAGGTCGAAAATATCGGCGCGCGGCGGTTGCAGACGGTGATGGAGAAGCTGCTCGACGACGTCAGCTTCCATGCGGAGGACCGCCAGGGTGAAACCTTGGTGATCGACGCCGCCTATGTGGAGAGCCAGTTGGGCGAAGTGTCGCGGGATACCGATCTCAGCCGGTACGTCCTGTAACCCATCGTGCCATTGCGAGCGTAGCAGAGCAATCAAGCGCCGCGGCAATGGATTGCTTTGCTATAATCGCAATGGCGAATGTGGTTGGAAGTGCGTTTTAGTAGCTGCGTCCCACCAGCACCCGTTCCACCGCTTTATCGCCGGTAAACACGCACACGCCGTCCGCCGCAGCCGCGTCCAGCGGCACGTTGCGCAGAGTGAGTTTCTCGCTTTTGAGCCACTGCACCACTTCGTCCAGCGCGGCACCGGTTGGCTTGGCCCATTGCACTTCGGCCCAGCCGGGCTTGGCGCTGGCGTCGAAATAAGCTTTTAGCGCATCCAGCGAGCTGATCGATCTGTCGATATTGCCGTCGAGCCGCGCCTTGGCGTCAGCGAACAGCGACCGCTGAATATCATCCAGCATCGCGGCGGCGCTCGCGACGAAATCGCCCTTTGCAACGATCTGGCTGTCGAGCTTGCCATCTTCGCGATAGAGCCGGTCGCGGCGGATGACCGAGACATTGCGCCCGGCGACATCGCGGCCACCGACCTCGATCACGATCGGCGCGCCCTTCTTGACCCAGCCCCAGCGCTTGGTCGCTGCCTTGGCCGGGCGCTTGTCGAGCAGTGCGCGCACCGGCTCGCGAAACGCATCCAGCCCGTTCAACTGCGCCACCAGATCGGCGCAATAATCCACGATCGCCGCATCCTCGTCACTATCTCGCAGCATCGGCACGACCACGACCTGATAAGGGGCGACGCGCGGCGGCACGCGCAGGCCGTCATCGTCGCCATGCACCATGATGAGGCCGCCGATCATGCGGGTCGATACGCCCCAGCTGGTGGTCTGCGCCAGCTCCTGGCTACCTTCCGCATTCTGGAACTTGATATTCTGCGCCTGGCTGAAGGTCGTGCCCAGGAAATGCGAGGTGCCAGCCTGGAGCGCCTTCCCGTCCTGCATCATCGCTTCGATCGAATAGGTCGCAACCGCGCCGGGGAAGCGCTCATTTTCCGGCTTCTCGCCGGCGACGACG
Source organism: Sphingobium sp. C100 (assembly GCF_000508185.1). Lineage (GTDB taxonomy): Bacteria > Pseudomonadota > Alphaproteobacteria > Sphingomonadales > Sphingomonadaceae > Sphingobium. The sequence continues at coordinate 27,054 of NZ_AYOY01000138.1, forward strand.
GGCAGGCCGACGCAATCTTCGGCAAAGGCTCGATAGACTTCGAGCATCTTGAGCGTCTCTTCCATCGCCTCCTCGACGGTGGCGTGGGCGGTATGGCCTTCCTGCCAGAGAAATTCGGCGGTGCGCAGGAACATGCGCGTGCGCATTTCCCAGCGCACGACATTGGCCCATTGGTTGATGAGCACGGGCAGATCGCGCCAGCTCTGCACCCATCGGGAAAAGGCCGCGCCGATCACGGTTTCGGACGTGGGGCGCACCACCAGCGGCTCTTCCAGCTTCGCGTCGGGATCGGGCACCAGCTTGCCGTCCTGCTGAATCAGTCGGTGATGGGTGACGACCGCCATTTCCTTGGCAAAACCATCGACATGCTCGGCTTCCTTCTCGAAGTAGGACAGCGGGATGAACAGCGGGAAATAGCAATTTTCATGGCCGGTCGCCTTGATCTGCGCGTCCAGCAGCTTCTGCATCCGTTCCCAGATGCCATAGCCCCAGGGACGGATGACCATGCAGCCGCGCACGCCGCTTTCCTCCGCCATGTCGGCTTCCGAAATGACAGCCTGATACCAGGCGGCGAAATCCTGTTCGCGGGTAACCGAAAGGGCGTGCTTCACGTGGGGTCGAGCCTTGGCTAAATCTGGAAAGAATGGCGCGCCATAAGCCAGACGCGCCATGCCTGTCGACCCCTCAACGGCAGAACAATGGCGTCCTCTAAGGCGCCACGCCCATCCGGTCCAGCCACGCGCGGGCCTGCTTGGGCTCCCCGACCGCATCGGCGGCCGGTCGCCCCCGTGCGCCCAGAAACGCCTGATGCAGATCGAAGCCGTCCATCGCCAGTTGATCGCGGAGTCGATCGATGTCGCCTGCCAACTCCTCAAGCCGGTCGAGCACCGGCTGGGCATTGGCGCGCGACCAGCGATCGTCCTTGTGCCCGAACAGCCCCCACACGCCGCCTGCGGTCACGCGCAACGCCGCGATCAGCGCGTCACGATATTCCGCCCCCAGTTCCTCGCGGCGCATGTCGACACGTTCAAGCCGGTCAGCCTTGGCCATCGAGTTCAGCTCAGCTTGTCGATCTTCGCATTGAGCGCTGCGAGCTGGGCCTTCAAATCGGCGATTTCGTCGTCCTTCGCGCCTTCGGATGTGGGCGTCGCAGTTCCGGGCATGGTGCCGGGCATACCGGGCATCCCCGGCATACCAGGGACATTGGTGCCAAAGGCGCTGGCTGCTGCCTCGAACATCTGCATGTTGCGCTTGGCGATTTCGGCCAGGGGGCCACCGCCAAAGGCGCCCTTCATCGCTTCCTGGAATTGCTGCTGATTCTTGCGGAAGGCGTCCATCGACGCTTCGAGATATTGCGGCACCATCGACTGCATCGAATCGCCATACATGGCGATGAGCTGGCGCAGGAAGTTGACCGGCAGCATGTTTTTGCCGCGCTGCTCCTCTTCCATGATGATCTGTGTCAGGACATTATGGGTGATGTCCTCGCCCGACTTGGCATCGACCACGACGAACTCCCGCCCTTCACGCGTCATTTGCGAGAGCAGATCCAACGTGATGTAACTGGACGTTTCCGTGTTATAGAGCCGCCTGTTGGCGTACTTCTTGATGACGACTGGTTCCGAACTGTTGGTGGCCTTAGATTTGGACATGGATTCCTCTCCCACACCTGCATCCGCCGCAGTAGCACAAGCCGATGCCGCACCGCAACATGGCCCACGGCCTTTACCCCTTTTTCTCAATATTTTATGGCGCGAAACGGAAAGCGACCCTGAACTGCGCCGCCGCGCCTTCCAGGGTTTGCGCAAATATCAGGCGGCGAAACGCCCTTCGATGCCACCTTCCGGCCACTGCGTCGCGACGGCCGGACCTGCGCGATTGATGCAGCATGGCGCAGAAAACGGCCGGTTTCCTGTCGTTTTCATACCCTCTTTGATCAATCCGCCGCAAGTGCTGGACCTTTCCGAGCGCCGGTCTTTGCTGCGCCACATGGCCGCAGCAGGACATGACGCCTATCTGGTGGACTGGGGCGCGCCGGCGTCAGGGGATGCAATGCTGGGGCTGGACGGGCATGTGACGGAGCGGCTGCTGCCTTTGCTCGCCGCGCTGCCTCGGCCACCGATCCTGGTGGGCTATTGCCTGGGGGGCAGCCTGGCGCTGGGCGCGGCTGCGGTGCGGTCCGTGCCGGCGGTGGCGACCATTGCCGCGCCATGGCGGTTCGACAGCTTTGCGGCGGCGGACTTGGACCTGATCGGCAACCTCTGGCGCGGCGCCAAACCGATGTGCGAGCGGATCGGCTATGTGCCGATGGAGGTGTTGCAATCCGGCTTCTGGGCGATGGACCCGGCGCGCACCATTCGCAAATATGCCGCTTTCGCCGATGCGGAGCCCGGTTCGGACGCCGAGCGTGCATTCCTTTCGGTAGAAGATTGGGCGAATGGCGGCGCACCGCTGACCTTCGCCGCAGGGCGCGATCTATTCGAGCATTTCTATGCCGCTAACCTCAGCGGCCGGGGCCGGTGGATGGTTGCGGATCGCGTCGTCGATCCGGCGGCGCTCGACTGCCCGAGCCTGTCGATCGTGTCGATCAACGACCACATCGTGCCGGCTGTGGCCGGCCCGCGCCTGCACGAAGAACGCAGCCTGCATCTGGGCCATGTCGGCATGGTCGTGGGCGGCCGCGCGCGCGAAATGCTTTGGGAACCGCTGTCCCTCTGGCTTTCCAGTCAGGGCGGTTGATGCTATGTGCGCCTGCGAAAAACGTCACCATCAATGAGGATCAAGGCATTGTCAGACATCGTCATCACCGCCGCAAAGCGCACGCCCGTCGGCAGCTTCCTGGGGGCGTTCGCCGCCACTCCGGCGCATGAACTGGGACGTCAGGCGATCCTCGCCGCCCTCGCGCAGGCAAACGTCGCGCCCGAAGAAGTGGATGAGGTGATCCTGGGCCAGGTGCTTACCGCCGCTCAGGGGCAGAACCCCGCGCGGCAGGCGGCGGTCAATGCCGGCATTCCGGTGGAGCGCACCGCAATCGGCCTCAACCAGCTATGCGGTTCGGGACTGCGCGCCGTGGCGCTCGCCGCGCAGGCGATCCGCGCGGGCGACGCGAACATCATGCTGGCGGGCGGTCAGGAAAGCATGTCGATGGCGCCCCATGCGCAGATGCTGCGCGCCGGCGCCAAGATGGGACCGGTGACGTTGGTGGACACGATGATCCATGACGGCCTGACCGACGCCTTCAACAATTATCACATGGGCATGACCGCAGAGAATCTGGCGGAAAAATATCAGATCAGTCGTGAGGCGCAGGACGCCTTCGCCGTCGCCAGCCAGAACAAGGCCGAAGCGGCACGCGCCGCTGGCCGGTTTGCCGACGAGATACTGCCGGTGACGGTGAAGGGCCGCAAGGGCGACACGATCGTCGATCAGGATGAATATATCCGCGCCGGCGCGACGATCGAAGCGATGCAGAATCTGCGTCCCGCCTTCAAGAAGGACGGCACGGTCACGGCCGGCAACGCCAGCGGCATCAACGACGGCGCGGCCGCACTGGTGCTGATGACCGCCGACAACGCGGCCAAGCGCGGCGCCAATGTGCTCGGCCGCATCGCGGGCTTCGCCACCTGCGGCGTCGATCCCTCCATCATGGGCATCGGCCCGGCACCGGCGAGCCGCAAGGCGCTGGAAAAGGCCGGCTGGTCGGTGGCCGACCTCGACCTGATCGAAGCCAATGAGGCGTTCGCCGCGCAGGCGCTGTCGGTCGGGCAGGAACTGGGCTGGAACCCCGAAAAGGTGAACGTCAACGGCGGCGCGATCGCCATCGGCCATCCGATCGGCGCATCGGGCGCGCGTGTGCTGACCACGTTGCTCTATGAGATGGCAAAGCGCGACGCGAAAAAGGGTCTTGCGACCCTGTGCATCGGCGGCGGCATGGGCGTTGCCATGTGCATCGAGCGCTGAAGCAGGGCTAAAGGCAAAAAGGGGCGCCGGTCGAATGATCGGCGTCTCATTTTCTTATCCGTCCCAAATTCGGTCGTACCGGGCGCCCAGACCCGTCAGCAGTTCATATTGCGACAGGCCGGATGCGGCAGACGCTGCCGGCAGATCATAGGCGATATCGAGCCACTCGCCCTCGACAAGCCATGGCGCGGTCCCAACATCGACCGCCAGCAGATCCATCGACACGCGGCCAAGCACAGGCAGCCGAACGTCCCCGCGCAGCGCGACACCCTTGCCCGAAAATCCGCGCAGATACCCATCGGCATAGCCGATGTTCAGTACTGCGACCTCCATGTCGTGGCTGGCGGTGAAAGTGGCATTATAGCCGATCGTATCCCCCGCCATGACGCGACGGCGCTGCAATATCTGCACCTGCGGGTGAACGACTTGCCGAATATGCGGCGCGGCGACGGGGGAAGGAACACCGCCATAGAGCGCCAGCCCCGGCCGCGTCAGATCGAACCCATAGTCCGTGCCGAGACAAATGCCGGCGCTGTTGGCGAGGCTGTAGCGGGTCGCCTTCACTTGCCGCGCGACATCACGGAAGCGCGCCAACTGCGTGGGGTTGAGAGAGGTGTCCTCGTCAGCCGAGGCGAGGTGGCTGAGCAAGGTGATGATGGACAATCCCTCGCTTGCCGCCGTCAGGCCACCGCGCCAGTCGAGCCCCAGCCGGTTCATGCCGGTGTCGACCATCAGGTCGCATGGGCCACCGCCCGCCGCCCGCCATCGCGCCGCCTGCGCCGGCGTGCTCAGCACCGGCCGCGCGCGGGAGGCGAGCGCCTGCGCCATATCCTCGTCCCTTACGCCATGGAGGACGGACAGGCTGACGCCATCGTCCAGCAATGGCTCCACCGCCCTCGCTTCGCCCCAATTGGATACGAAAAAGTCCCGGCATCCAGCACGAACCAGCCGCGCCATCACTTCGACCGCGCCCAGACCATAGCCATCAGCCTTGATCGCGGCGCCGCAGGCCGCACCGCCGCTCATCCCCGCGAGCCAGCGCCAGTTGGACAAGAGCGCATCGCCATTCAGGCGCAGGCGTAACGGAGCGATATAGCCGTGCATGTGCGTGCCGATAGCGCCCCCAGCCGCAAGCGTCGAGGGGGCGTGGGTCAGATGCATGACGCCATCAAACCATGGCCGAGGCGCGTTACGCGAGTTCCAGGATCACGGCATCCACAGGCAGGCTTTCACCTTGCGCCGCCGAGACGCTCTTGACCGTGCCGGCCTTTCCGGCGCGCAGGATATTTTCCATCTTCATCGCTTCGATCACCGCAAGTGGCTGGCCGATCTCGACCTTGTCGCCTTCCTTGACATTGAGCGCGACCAGCAGGCCCGGCATCGGACAGATGAGGAATTTCGACAAATCCGGCGGAATCTTCTCGATCATGTGCGCGGCATAGGGCGCCGCATGGGCAGGCAGAATGCGCAGGCGGTGGCTGGCGCCATGGGCAGTCAGCAGGAAGCCAGAGCGGACCGGGGCGATCTTGACCGCCAACAGATCATCGCCGAACTCAGCCTCGATCAGGCGATCGCCCGGCGTATATTCCAGCGCCATGTCGATCGCTTCGTCATCGACGCGCACATCGTCGCCATCGATCTCCACCTCGTGCAGGACATCGCCGATCTTTACTTGCCATCCCGTCGGGGGCGACAGGCGCTTGCCCAGTTGCCCGTCGATGCGACGGGCGCGATCGGCCTGCGCCATCGCCGCGAAGGCGCCGATGGCGGCGAGCCGCTGGAGCAGTCCCGCGGATGCGGGCGCACCCTGAAACCCGTCGGGATATTCCTCGGCGATGAAGCCGGTCGTGATATTGCCAGACCGGAAGCGATCATGCTGCATCAGCGCGGACAGGAAATCGATATTATGGCCCGGCCCCTCGATCTCGAAACGGTCGAGCGCCTCGATCTGCTTGTCGATCGCCTCCAGCCGCGTGGGCGCCCAGGTGATGAGCTTGGCGATCATCGGGTCGTAGAACATAGAGACCTCGCCACCCTCCTGCACGCCGTCATCGACGCGGATCAGCGCGCCGCTGCCATCGACCCCGGTTTCGGGCGGATTGTAGCGGATCAGGCGGCCGGTCGACGGCAGGAAGCCGCGATAGGGGTCTTCGGCATAGACGCGGTTTTCGATCGACCAGCCGTTGATCTTCACATCATCCTGGGTGAAGCCCAGCGCTTCGCCATTCGCGACGCGGATCATCTGCTCGACCAGATCGACGCCAGTGATTTCCTCGGTGACGGGATGCTCGACCTGGAGCCGGGTGTTCATTTCGAGGAAGTAGAAGCCGTCGCCGGTCTTGTCCTCGCCGCTCACGATCAGTTCGACCGTGCCCGCGCTGAAATAACCGACCGCACGGGCCAGCGCGACGCACTGCTCGCCCATCTTCTTGCGCATCTCCGGCGACACGAAGGGCGACGGCGCTTCCTCGACCACCTTCTGGTGTCGGCGCTGGATCGAGCATTCGCGTTCGTTCAGATAGACGATATTGCCATGCTGGTCGCCCAATATCTGGATTTCGATATGGCGCGGGCTTTCGATGAACTTCTCGATGAAGACGCGGTCATCGCCGAAGCTGTTGAGCCCCTCGCGCTTGGTCGCTTCAAAGCCCTCGCGGACATCCTGCTCGGAATAGGCAAGGCGCATCCCCTTACCGCCGCCGCCGGCCGACGCCTTCATCATCACCGGATAGCCAATCTCGTTGGAGATGCGGACCGCATGTTCGGTATCGTCGATCACCCCGACAAAGCCCGGCACAACATTGACGCCCGCCGCCAGCGCCAGCTTCTTGGACTCGATCTTGTCGCCCATGGCGGCAATCGCGTTGGCCGGGGGGCCGACGAAGATGATCCCCTCGGCGTCCAGCGCGTTACGAAAACTCTCCCGCTCCGACAGGAAGCCATAGCCCGGATGCACCGCATCGGCGCCGGTTTGCTTGCACGCTTCGATGATCTTGTCGGCGATCAGATAGGACTGGGCGGCGGGCGGTGGACCGATATGCACGGCTTCATCCGCCATCAGCACATGCGGCGCGCGCGCATCGGCATCGGAATAGACCGCCACGGTCTTGATGCCCATCTTCTTGGCGGTGCGCATGACCCGGCACGCAATTTCGCCACGGTTCGCGATCAGGATCTTGGTGATTGCCACTTATTGCTCCAGCGTCGGATAAGAAAAACTGAGCCAGCGTAACCGGCCATTGAAAGAATTGCGGCAATCACCAAGGCGATCAGCAGGGAATCACCGGCCGCCACTGGAAACACGCCAGCTAATGGCATCATCAGCACCCAAAGGAGGGGACCGGCCAGCATTCCCCAAAGGATCGCGAGCAGACTTCTACCAATCAAAGCCGAGTTCGATTGAGCCTTCATTCAGCAACTCCAATCTCGCACCCAATCGTCATGCCGGACTTGATCCGGCATCCCGCTACTTTCGCGCACAACGGTAGCGGAGAAGCGGGACCCCGGATCAAGTCCGGGGTGACGAGGTGGGAGGTAGCCGCGATCATGCATCAACGCTGAAAATTCGAGCCTTGAAGAAGGCAAATGACAAACCAGCAAATAGCAGCGCGACGATACCAACCACCATGTTAATGGGCGCTGGATCGCAAAACTCGACCGAGTCCGGCGACATGCCACACGTCCGGATGGCAGCCAGCACGATCTCGATGGACGCGACGACCCAATATGCAATACTGAGAATCCCGTAGAGCATGATCTTGCTGCCTCTGGGTTTGTTCACTCCACCGCCTCCAGATGTTCCTTCACCTCGGCCTGCATCGGCACGAGGCCCAGCTTCGCGAACAGCGCGGTATCGGCATTGTCGCCCGCATTCGCCGTCGTCAGCAGCTTGTCGCCCGTAAATATGCTGTTCGCGCCCGCCATGAAGCAGAGCGCCTGACACGCATCCGACATGCTTTCCCGCCCGGCGCTCAACCGCACCATGCTTTCCGGCATCACGATCCGCGCCACAGCAACTGTCCGCACGAACTCGATCTCATCGATCTTGGCGAGGGGGGTGTCGGCCAACATGTCGCCCAGCACCGTGCCCTTGACCGGCACCAGCGCGTTGATCGGCACGCTCTGCGGATGCATCGGCAGCACCGCCAGCGCGTGGAGGAAGCCGACGCGGTCCTCGCGCGTCTCGCCCATGCCCACGATCCCGCCGCTGCACACGTTGATGCCCGAATTGCGGACATTTTCCAGCGTCTCCAGCCGATCGCCGAAGGTTCGCGTCGTGATGACCTTCTCATAATGTTCGGGCGAGGTGTCGATATTATGGTTGTAATAATCGAGGCCAGCGTCCGCCAAAGTCTTGGCCTGATTTTCGTCCAGCATCCCCAGCGTCATGCAGGTTTCCATGCCCATCTGGCGCACGCCCTTCACCATCTGGACGATGGCGGGCATATCCCGCTCCTTGGGGTTGCGCCAGGCTGCGCCCATGCAAAAGCGCGAGCTGCCCGCATCCTTCGCCTGCGCCGCCGCCTGCATGACAGCCTGCACGGTCATCAGTTTCTCAGCCTTCAGGCCGCTTTCCGCCGACGCCGACTGGTTGCAATAGCCGCAATCCTCCGGGCAGCCGCCGGTCTTGATGGACAGCAAAGTGGACAGTTGCACTTCGTTGCGCGGAAAATTCGCGCGATGGATCGACTGCGCTTCGAACATCAGGTCGTTGAACGGCAGGTCGAACAGCGCGGCGATTTCCTCGCGGGTCCAATCGGTGCGGGCGGTGATGGTCATTTATGCAGCTTCCTCCAGCGGGGGCATGTTGTGGCCGAGCAGGCGCAGCACATCGGCGGCGCACTCCACGACATTGGAACCCGGCCCATAAATGCCCTGCACGCCTGCGTCGCGCAAATAGTCATAATCCTGCGGCGGGATGACGCCGCCCGCGATCACCTTGATGTCGCTACGCCCCGCCTCGCGCAGCTTGCCGATCAATTCAGGGATCAGCGTCTTGTGTCCCGCCGCCAGGCTCGACGCCCCGACCACGTCGACGCCGCTGTCGAGCGCCAGCACCACCGTTTCCTCCGGCGTCTGGAACAGCGGCCCCGAAACCACATCAAAGCCCATGTCGCCAAAGGCCGACGCGATGATGTTGGCGCCTCGATCGTGCCCATCCTGCCCCATCTTGGCGACGAGCAATTTGGGCTTGCGACCGAGGCGCCGTTCGACGGCCTGCACGCCATCGAGAACCTGTTTCCAGCGATTGTCGTCCTTGTAGGGCGCGCCATAGACGCCCTTCACCGGCGTCGGCTGTGTGCCATAGCGATCGAAACTATCCTCCATCGCGGCGGAGATTTCGCCGAGCGTCGCGCGCGCGCGCGCCGCTTCGACCGCATGGGCGAGCAGGTTATTCTCGATCGTCTGCGGCCCGGCGGCGGCATCGCGCAGGCGCAGGAGCGCTTCCTGGCACGCATCCTCGTCCCGCTGCGCCTTTACCCGGTTGATGCGGGCGACCTGCGCCTCGCGCACCTTGCTGTTGTCGATGTCCAGCGTTTCGAGCATATCCTCGTTCGCCAGCCGATATTTGTTCACGCCGACGATGACATCCTCGCCCCGGTCTACCCGGGCCTGCCGCGCCGCCGCCGCCGTCTCGATCATCGCCTTGGGCCAGCCGGCCGCGACCGCCTTGGCCATGCCGCCTTCGGACTGCACCCGGTCGATGATATCCTGCGCCGCGTCGACCAGTTGCTGGGTCAGCGCCTCGACATAGTATGAGCCGCCCAGCGGATCGACGACATTGCACATGCCCGTTTCTTCCTGAATGACGATCTGCGTGTTGCGCGCGATCCGGGCGGAAAAATCGGTGGGCAGCGCGATGGCCTCGTCCAGCGCGTTGGTGTGCAGCGACTGGGTGCCGCCCAGCATCGCGGCCATCGCCTCGATCGTGGTGCGCATGACATTGTTATAGGGGTCTTGCTCGGTCAGCGACACGCCACTGGTCTGGCAATGGGTGCGCAGCATCTTGCTGCGCTCGTCCTGCGCGCCCAACTTGGTCATCGCGCGGTGCCACAACACGCGGGCGGCGCGCAGCTTGGCGATCTCCATGAAGAAATTCATGCCGATCGCGAAGAAGAAGCTCAGCCGCCCGGCGAACTTGTCGATGTCGAGGCCGCTCGCCACGCCATATTTCACATATTCCATGCCGTCGGCGATGGTGAAGGCCAGTTCCTGCACCTGCGTCGCGCCGGCTTCCTGCATATGATAGCCGGAAATGGAGATGCTGTTGAACTTGGGCATCTCACGCGACGTATAGCCGAAAATGTCGCTGATGATGCGCATCGACGGTTCGGGCGGGTAGATATAGGTGTTGCGGACCATGAACTCCTTCAGAATGTCATTCTGAATGGTCCCGTCCAGCAGCTTGCGCTCGACCCCCTGCTCCTCGCCGGCGACGATGAAGAAGGCCAGGATCGGGATGACCGCGCCGTTCATCGTCATCGACACGCTCATCTTGTCGAGCGGAATGCCGTCGAACAGGATTTTCATATCCTCGATCGTGTCGATCGCCACCCCCGCCTTGCCCACGTCGCCGGTGACGCGCGGATGGTCGCTGTCATAGCCGCGATGGGTGGCCAGATCGAACGCGACCGAAAGCCCCTTCTGCCCGGCGGCCAGGTTGCGCCGGTAAAAGGCGTTCGATTCCTCGGCGGTGGAAAAGCCCGCATATTGCCGGATGGTCCAGGGACGGCCCGCATACATGGACGCGCGCACGCCCCGCGTGAAGGGCGCGAAGCCGGGCAGGCCCGGATCGACGGTCACATCCTCGGACGTGTAGAGCGGCTTGACCATGATCCCCTCCGGGGTCTCCCAGTTCAAGTCCTTGCCCTTCACTTCCTTGGCGGCAGCGGCGGCCCACTGGTCGATTGTCGGCGCTGGCGTCGGCTTCTCGGTCATCTGCGTCCTATCCTACCCATTTCGTCACCCCGGCCTTGAGCCGGAGTCCGCTGCTTCTCCCGCCTGCAAGGCAGCGGGATGCCGGATCAAGTCCGGCATGACGTCATTCAATGACCGCCGCCCTTGGGCGTCTCCATAATCTCGGTCAGCACCCCGTTCATGTCCCTGGGATGCACGAAGAAGATCGGCGTACCATGCGCCCCAATGCGCGGCTCGCCCAGCACGCGCTTGCCCAGGCCCTCGAACCAGGCCTTGGCCTCGTGAATGTCGGGCACTTCGTAACACATATGATGCTGCCCGCCGGCCGGGTTCTTGGCGATGAAGCCGTGAATCGGGCTGTCCTCGCCCAGCGGCTCGATCAGCTCGATCTGCGTCCCGGCCGTGCCATTTTCCCCTGGCGTATCGACGAAGCAGACCTTCACGCCCTGCGCCGGCAGGTCGAACGGCTGATGGGTCAGCGTCGCGCCCATGACGTCGCGATAATAGGCCAGGCTGGCCTCCAGCGAAGGCGTTGCGATGCCGATATGATTCAAGCGGCCGAGTTTCATGTTGCCAACCCTTCAAAGCGGAATATTGTCATGCTTCTTCCACGGGTTCTCCAGCGCCTTGTTGCGCAACTTGCGCAGCCCCAGCGCGATGCGCTTGCGGGTCGAGTGCGGCTGGATCACCTCGTCGATAAAGCCCTTGCTCGCCGCCACGAAAGGATTGGCGAAACGCCCCTCATATTCCGCCGTCCGCTCGGCGATCTCATCCGCCGTCTTGCCACGGAAGATGATCTCCACCGCGCCCTTCGCGCCCATCACCGCGATCTCGGCGGTCGGCCAGGCATAGTTCAAATCGCCGCGCAAATGCTTGGAGCTCATCACGTCATAGGCGCCGCCATAGGCTTTGCGCGTGATGACGGTGATCTTCGGCACGGTGGCTTCGGCATAGGCGAACAGCAATTTCGCGCCATGCTTGATGATGCCCGAATGTTCCTGCGCCGTCCCCGGCAGGAAGCCCGGCACATCGACGAACGTGACGATCGGAATCTCGAACGCGTCGCAGAAGCGGACGAACCGCCCGGCTTTCTTCGCCGAATTAATGTCCAGCACACCGGCCAGCACCATCGGCTGGTTGGCGATGATGCCCACCGTCTTGCCCTCGATCCGGCCGAAGCCGCAGAGGATGTTGCCGGCATGAGCAGGCTGCACCTCGAAAAAGTCGCCCTCGTCCACGACCTTGCGGATCAGTTCATGCATGTCATAGGGCTGGTTGGCGTTGGCCGGGATCAGCGTGTCGAGGCTGTCCTCCATCCGGTTCCAGGGGTCGGCGCTCGGCCGCTCGGGCACCAGCTCGCGGTTGGACGCGGGCAGGAAATCGACAAAATCGCGGACCGCCAGCAGCGCCTCGATGTCATTTTCGAACGCAACGTCGGCGACGCCCGACTTGGTGGTGTGGGTGATCGCGCCGCCCAGTTCCTCCTGCGTCACGACCTCATTGGTGACGGTCTTCACCACGTCGGGACCGGTGACGAACATGAAGCTGCTGTCCTTCACCATGAAGATGAAGTCCGTCATCGCCGGCGAATAGACCGCGCCGCCCGCGCATGGACCCATAATGACGCTGATCTGCGGCACCACGCCCGACGCCAGCACGTTGCGCTGGAAGATTTCGGCATAGCCGGCAAGCGAAGCGACGCCTTCCTGAATACGCGCGCCGCCGCTGTCGTTGAGGCCGATCACGGGCGCGCCGACCTTCATCGCGCTGTCCATGATCTTGCAGATTTTCATCGCGTGCCGTTCGGACACCGCGCCGCCATAGACGGTGAAATCCTGACTGAAGACGAACACCAGCCGCCCGTTGATCGTGCCCGACCCGGTGACGACGCCGTCGCCCGGCACATGGGCTTCGTCCATGCCGAAATCGACGCAATTATGTTCGACATACATGTCGACTTCCTCGAAGCTGCCTTCGTCCAGCAGCACCTCGAGCCGTTCGCGGGCGGTCAGCTTGCCCTTGCTGTGCTGGGCGTCAATCCGCCGCTGGCCGCCGCCCAGGCGGGCGGCATCGCGCTTGGCTTCGAGTTGTTCGATGATGGCGAGCTTCGACATTCGTGCGTCTCTCCAGAAATGATGCGGCTGCCGCCCTGCCATCCCCTACTCAGGCTTTCGCATTTTCCGCAAATGCGAATTTGCCAATTTGCAAATCACGACTTCGCAAATTAGGACAGGCTTTATGGCACGCGGCAATCGTATCTTCGCAGGTCCACGCCTGCGCCAGCTTCGCCTGGACCATCGGATGGACCAGGCGACGATGGCGCAGGCGCTGGGCATATCCGTATCCTATCTCAGCCAAATGGAAAATGACGATCGTCCCCTGACCGCCAAGGTCAAGGCGGCGCTCGCCAGCGCCTTTCCAACCGACTGGGCCAGCTTCGACAGCCGTGAGGATGAACAATTGCTGGGCGCCTTCACCTATGCGCTGGGCCATCCCGAACTGCCGGCGACCCCGATGGAGCCGGAGCGGATCGAAAAGCTGCACCTGCAATTTCCCGAATTCGCGGCCCGCTATGTCGATCTCTACAATGCGCATATGCGCGCCAATGAACGCATCAACATGATCGAGGAGGCGATCGCCAACGATCATGCGGTGCAGGCTCGCCTGCCATGGGAAGCGGCGCGCGACTGGTTCCACGAGGCAGGCAATTATGTGCATCCGCTCGACTGCCTGGCCGAGGATATGGCGGAAAGTTTCGGCCAGGGGCAGGTGCTGGACGAAGGCATGTTGGTTGAAGCGCTGGCCCGGCGGCACGGTATCGAAACGCTGATCGCCGAAACGCCCGACAGCGCGCTGCGCGCCTATCGCGCCGCCGACAGACGATTGTTCATCAACGCCGCGCTGCCGACCGAAAGCCGCAAGTTCATGCTCGCGCACCAGCTCATGATGCTGGAAGGACAGGCCGTCATCGCCGATGTGGTGAGCAAGGCGGCCCTCCCCGTTCCAGGCTCCGACCGGCTGCTGGCGATCGGCCTTGGCAATTATGCGGCGGGCGCGCTGCTGATGCCCTATGCCGCCTTCCGCGAAGCGGCGCGGGCGATGCGGCACGATATCGACCGGCTGGCGCGCACCTTCGGCGTCAGTTTCGAACAGGCCTGCCATCGCCTGTCAACGTTGCAACGGCCGGGGCTGCGCGGCATCCCCTTCTTTTTTTGCCGCGTCGATATGGCCGGCAACATCACCAAGCGTCACAGCGCCACGCGCCTGCAATTCGCCCGCTTCGGCGGCGCCTGTCCGTTATGGAATGTCCATGAAGCGGTCGCCGTCCCGGACCGGATCAACGTGCAACTGGGCGAGACGCCTGACGGGGTGCGTTATGTCTCCATGGCGAAGGGGCTGGTGAAGCCATCGGGCAGCTACAAGCGCACGCCGCGCCGTTTCGCCGTGGTGTTGGGGTGCGAGACCGCCCATGCCGCGAACTTCGTCTATGCCGACGGCCTGCAATTGGAGGTGGAGGGGGCAGCGACGCCCATCGGCATCACGTGCCGCCTATGTCCCCGCCAGAGCTGCGACCAGCGCGCCTTTCCCCCCGCAGACCGGCCGATCCATGTCGATCCCGACAATCGCCAGATCGTGCCTTACTGGATCGGATGACGCAGAAGATCAGGCGCGCCGGTCTCCATGGAGCTTCGCCCACAGATCGGCCGTTCCGGCCTCTTGCGCGCGCGTGGTGAACTGGGCTGCGATCAGCCAGCCCTTGATCGGTCGCAACGGTAGCACCGTCGTCAGGATGACCACCGGCAGTCCAACCGCCAGATGCACCCATAAGGGCGGCCGCGCCATGATTTCCAGCATCAGGATGAAGATCACCCCCGGCACGCAGGCGAACAACTGGACGAAAACCGCGGGGCCATCGGCGGGATCGGCAAAGCTGTAGTCCAGACCGCACATCTCGCAATGGTCGCGCACGGTCAGGAAGCCCTTGAAGATATGCCCCTCACCGCAGCGCGGACAGCGGCCGAAGACCCCGGTTTCGTGCGGCGGTCGTTTCTTCCAGCGCCCGCCATGCGCGTCCGTCCAGAAGGCGTCGCTCTGTTCGTCCATATCCTGTCCCATCCTGCTCCTTTCGCCCGCGCGAAGCTTTGTGTCGAGTGCGCCTTTTGTCCAAGGCTGGCCTTTGTGCGCGCAAGGCGCTATCGGGCGCGCCAATCATCCCGATCTTGTAAGGCAGTCAAATGGGTTTTCGTTGCGGTATCGTCGGTCTTCCCAATGTGGGCAAGTCCACCCTGTTCAACGCGCTGACCGAGACGCAGGCGGCGCAGGCGGCCAACTATCCCTTCTGCACCATCGAGCCGAATGAGGGCCGCGTGGCGGTGCCCGACGAGCGACTGGAAACCATCGCAAAGATCGGCGGATCGGCCAAGATCATCGAAACCCAGCTCAGTTTCGTGGACATCGCCGGATTGGTGCGCGGCGCGTCGAAGGGCGAAGGGCTGGGCAACCAGTTTCTGGCCAATATCCGCGAAGTGGATGCGATCGTCCACGTCCTGCGCTGTTTCGAGGATGACGACATCACCCATGTCGAGGGCAAGGTCGATCCCATCGCCGACGCCGAAACGGTCGAGACCGAACTGATGCTCGCCGACCTTGAGTCGCTGGAGAAGCGCGTTCCGAACCTCGCCAAGAAAGCCGCGCAGGGCGACAAGGAGGCCAAGGCCGCCGCCGCCGTGCTGGGCCAGGCGCTCGACCTGCTGCGCGAAGGCAGGCCCGCGCGCCTGACCGTCCCCAGGGATGTCGAGGAAGAGCGTCTCTTCGCCCAGGCGCAACTACTGACCGCCAAGCCCGTCCTCTATGTCTGCAATGTCGAGGAGGATGCTGCATCTGAGGGCAACGCCTTTTCCGCCCGCGTGTTCGAAAAGGCGGCTGCCGAAAATGCCAGCGCGGTGATCGTGTCCGCCGCGATCGAAGCGGAACTCGTGACCATGCCGGTCGAAGAACGCGCCGAATATCTCGAAGCGCTGGGCCTGAGCGAAGCCGGCCTCGCCCGCATCATCCGTGCGGGCTATGAACTGCTCGGCCTCATCACCTTTTTTACCGTGGGGCCGAAGGAAGCGCGCGCCTGGACCGTGGCGAAGGGCAGCAAGGCGCCCCAGGCCGCCGGCGCGATCCACACCGATTTCGAAAAGGGCTTCATCCGCGCCGAGACCATGGCCTATGCCGATTATGTCCAATATAATGGCGAGGCCGGGGCCAAGGAAGCAGGCAAGTGGCGGTCCGAAGGCAAGGATTATGTGACGCAGGACGGCGACATCATGCTGTTCCGCTTCAACGTCTGATCCTGTGGCGCTGCGCCCCGGCCAGATGTCCGCGCAGCGCAAGACCGCGTTTCCGCCCAGCGTGGACGCACAGACGCGGCTGCTGATCCTGGGCAGCCTGCCCGGCGATGCTTCCATCCGGCAGGGTGAATATTACGCCCATCGCGGCAACGCCTTCTGGCATCTGATCGGCGACGTTCTGGGCGAAGATCTGCGCGGCGCACCCTATGCCATGCGCCTGAAGCGGCTGCGCGCGCGGGGCGTGGGCCTCTGGGACGTGATCGAAAGCGCGGAGCGGCCGGGGAGCCTGGACAGCGGCATTCGCGGGGCGGAACTGCGCGATCTCGGCGCGTTTATCGCGCGACTGCCGGCCCTGAGCGCGATCGCTTTCAATGGCAAGACCGCTGCGCTGCATGGCCGCCGGCAATTGGGCGAGCAGCAGCAGGGACTTGTGCTCATCGACCTGCCGTCATCCAGCGGCGCCTATGCCAGCCTGTCGCGCGAAGCGAAGCGGGAGGCATGGAGCAGCTTGCGCGAGCATCTGGTGTAAAAGCCTACCAAAACGTCACTTTACCGTCATGGCATCGCTGCTAAGCGATTTTCTCCAGAAGAAAATCACATAGAGTCGCCATGCTGAGCCGTTCCCCCGCCATTCTCGCCCCCGCCCTTATCGCACTTGCGGCGTTGAGCGCCTGCGCCACCGCGCCGAGCGGACACCCCGCCCCGATCGCCCAGGCCGAGCAGCGCGCGCCGGTGACAATCCTCGTGTCCATCGACGGTTTCCGTTCCGACTATCTGCACCGCGGCGTCACGCCTCATCTGGCGGCGCTGGCGGCCGGCGGGATCGAAGGGCCGATGCGCCCTTCCTTCCCGACCAAGACTTTCCCCAATCACTGGGCGATCGTCACCGGCGACCGGCCCGACCGCAACGGCATCGTCGCCAACAGCATGGAGGACGCCAGCCGGCCGGACGAAAAATTCACGATGGCGAGCGACGATCCCTATTGGTGGAACGAGGCCGAGCCGATCTGGGCAACGGCGGAACAGGCGGGTGTGCGCACCGCCACCATGTTCTGGCCCGGCTCCAATGTCGCATGGGGCGCGACCCGCGACACCGACTGGCCCCATATGATCCATGGCGGCACCCGCCCGAGCGACTGGGCGCAGTTCAACCAGGCCATCGGCGGCACGCAGCGCGTCAACATGGTGCTGGACGTGCTGCGTCGTCCCGCCGACATCCGTCCGCACTTCGTGACCCTCTATTTCGACACAGTGGACACTGCCGGCCATATCTACGGGCCGGACGCACCGGAAACAGCGCAGGCCCTGACCGAAGTCGATGCGCATGTCGGCGAACTCGTTGCGGGTCTCAAGGCTATGGGCCAGCCGGCCAACCTCGTGATCGTCGCCGACCATGGCATGGCGGCGCGCGCGACCGACCGGGTCGTGGCGCTCGACAAAGTCGCCGATCCGGCCGACTATCGCATCGTCGAATATGGCCCCTATGCCAGCCTCACCGCCTTGCCGGGCCATGAGAAGGCGTTGGAAGCCGCCTTGCTGAAACCCCAGCCGCATATGCAATGCTGGCGCAAGAGCGAGATCCCGGCGCGCTTCCACTATGGCACGCACCGCCGCATTCCGCCCTATTTCTGTCTGGGCGAAACCGGGTGGGAGATCCAGCCCACAACACCGACCAAGCCGGTAACCGGCGGCAACCATGGCTGGGACGATCGCGCGCCGGAAATGCAGGCGCTGTTCATCGCCAACGGCCCGGCCTTCGTCCCCCACGCCAAGGCTCCCGCAGACTTCGCCAATGTCGACGTCTATCCGCTGCTCGCGCGGCTGCTCGGCGTGACGCCGCGTCCTTCCGATGCCGACCCCGCCGCGCTTGCCGACATTGTCCGATAAGGTAAAAATCATGCTGACCCGCCGCCAGATACTGACCGCCGCCACCGCTTCGCCACTGATCGGCGCGCCCGCCATCCTGCACGCACAAAGCTGGTTCGCCGGCTATCCCTTCGCATTGGGGGTAAGCTCGGGCGATCCCGCGCCGGATGGCTTTGTCATCTGGACCAAACTGGCCCCCAGGCCGTTCGAACCACATGGCGGAATGCCGATGGTTCCGCTGCCGGTGAAATGGGAAGTGGCGAGCGATGAGCGGTTCAAGACGATCGTCGCAGCGGGCGAGGCGACGGCGCGGCCCGAACTGGGGCATAGCGTCCATGTCGAGGTGACCGGCCTGCAAGCCGATCGCCCCTATTGGTATCGTTTCTCGCTGGGCAGCGACCAGTCGATGCGCGGCCGCGCCCGCACCTTGCCGCTCGCATCGTCCAGCCCCGCCAGCCTGAAATTCGGCGTCGCCGGCTGCCAGAATTATGAGGACGGCTATTACACCGCCTTCCGCCATCTGGCGCGCGAGGACGATCTGGCATTCGTCTATCATTATGGCGATTTTATCTATGAATATAAGCAGCGCGGGCCGGACTATGACAAGGATGGCCTGCCGGTCGAACAGGTGCGGCACCATATCGGCCAGGACTGTTTCGACGTCGCCGACTATCGCCTGCGCTACGCCCAATATCTGAGCGACTATGACCTTCAGGCGGCGCGCGCCAAGCACACATGGTTCCCGACCTTCGACGACCATGAGGTCGAAAATAACTGGGTCGGCGACTTTGCGGGCAAGGGCACGGCGCCGGCTGATATCTTCCGTCTGCGCCGCCAGGCCGGGCTTCAGGTCTGGTATGAATATATGCCGGTCCGGGCCGCGATGCTGCCCCGCAACGGCATCATCACCGACATGTATCGCGAAGCGCGGTTCGGCGACCTCCTTTCGATCGACTTTCTCGACACCCGCTCCTTCCGCACCGATCAGCCCTGCGGTGACGGGTTCAAACCCTATTGCCCTGGCATCGACGACAGCAAGGCGCAGGTCATCTCGCCGGAAGAGGAAAACTGGCTGACCCGCAACCTGACGCGCCGGCAGGCCAAATGGAATTGCCTTGGCCAGCAGGTGATGATGATGTCGCTCGACCGGCGCCGCTATGCCGACGAGAAGGAGAAGATCTACAATCTCGACACCTGGGCTGCTTATGGCGCGCAACGCAGCCGGCTGCTCGCAAAGATGCGCGGCCTGGACAATGTCATCGTGCTGACCGGCGACGAGCATCAAAATTATGCCGGGTTGCTCGACAATGGCGACAAGGCCGTCGCGGTCGAATTCGTGTCGACATCCATCTCCTCGGGCGGGGACGGATCCGATCTGCGCGCGGGCAGCGACATGATGCTGAAGAATAACCCGGAGCTGAAATTCATCAACGACCAGCGCGGCTACCTGATCTGTGAAGTGACCCCCGACGCGTGGACGACGCAGTTCCGCGTGATGGACCAGGTGTCGAGCCCCGGCGGCGCGATCAGCACACGCGCCAGCCTGACGGTGCCGCGCGGCCAGCCGTCGATCAACATCGCCTGACATTGACGTAAACGTAAGTTGTCATTACATCGCTACCCGTTGCAATAGGAGACGGGTAGCGATGGACGACATTCCCTATTTCGAGGATATCGTGGTCGGCGACAGCTTCGACTTCGGCCCGCTGACCGTCACGCGCGAGGAAACGATCGCCTTCGCCGCCGAATTTGATGCACAGCCTTTCCATTTGTCCGACCAGGCGGCGGCGAAAACGCATTTCGGCACCATCTCGGCCAGCGGCTGGCACACGACCGCATTGTTCATGAAGATGCTGGTCGCTGAAATGCAGAAGCATCCGGGGCGACAGGCGGCCAGCCTGGGCGCGATGGGCGTGGATGAACTGCGCTGGCTGCGGCCGGTGCGCCCCGGCGACACCCTGCGCGGCACCAGCGAGGTGATCGACAAGAAGGCGTCGCAAAGTCGCCCGGAAATGGGGATCGTCCGCAACAAGGTGACGATCTTCAATCAGGACGACAAGCCGGTGATGACGATGATACCCATCGCCATGTGGCGGACGCGGCCGGTCTGAACCGGGGGCTGCGCTAAAGCGGCTGCTTTGCCTTCGCGACGGTCGCCATCACGCGGATGGTCTGCGCCTTCGCCCCGGCGATCTGGACGATATGCCGCCCGGCGGGCAGATCGAACCAGACGATCTTGCGGATGCCCGAACATTCAGGCCCATGACCATGACCGTTCGATTCCGCCGCTTGCGTTTCGGTAACGACATCCACCCAAGCCGCGTCCGACAAAGCTATGCCGACCCGCGCCGCTTGCTGGAGCGAGAGCGCAAAGAGACCGCCATACCCATCCTTGCCGCCCCTGCCCGGCGCGGCGGCGAAGTGCACATGATCGCCCGGCGTCAGGCCCGCCGTCACCGGATTGCCCAATAGGAGCGCTGGTGTGCCCGGACTTTGCGTCCCGGCCGTCGCGGCGCTGCTTTGGTTCCAATTCGTCCATGGCTCGGTTGGCGACGCAGGTGCGGCGCAGACCGGATCGGCGGCCGATGAGGCGCCGGCGAGCAACAGGGCGGCAAGCATCATGGCGTCACTTCCTTCCGAACAATTTTTCAATATCCCCATGGCCGAGCTTCACCCAGGTCGGCCGGCCGTGGTTGCACTGGCCCGAACGCGGCGTGACTTCCATTTCGCGGAGCAGGGCGTTCATTTCCGCGACGCTCAGCATCCGGCCCGCGCGAACCGAACCATGACAGGCCATGGTCGCGGCGACGAGGTCGAGCCGTTCCTTCAATGACAAGGCGCTGTCATAGGCGGCAAGATCGTCGGCAAGGTCGGTGACCATGCCCTGCACATCGGACTGACCAAGCATGGCGGGGACAGCGCGGACCAGCATCGCCGCGGGACCGAACCGCTCCAGATCGAGGCCGAAATCGCTGAGTTCAGCGATGCGCGACTCCAGCCGGTCGCAAGCGGGCTCGTCCAGTTCCACGACTTCGGGCAACAACAGCGCCTGCGAAGCCACGCCCTGCCCTTCCATCGCCCGGCGCATCCGCTCCAGCGTCAGCCGTTCATGCGCGGCATGTTGGTCGACAATGACGAGGCCATCCTCCGCTTCGGCAACGATATAGGTGCGCGCCACCTGTCCGCGCGCGACGCCCAGCGGGAAGCTCGTGCCTTCGGGCGCGGGCGCGGCGGCAGGTTCGGCGCGCGCCTGCGGCGGGGGCGCCTGAAAGGCCGGTCGGCGATCGGCGAAGGCGGATTGGACAAACTGGTTATAGCTGACCTGCGCGGACGCCGCCGCTTCGAAGATCGGCATGGCGCCGATCGGGGTCGGCGACAATGGTTCGGGCTTCCAGGCTGAAAGGGCCGCTGGGTCGGCATGTTGCACGGCGCGGAAACCTTCGGCATCGAGCGCGCGGCGCAGGCCCGAAACGATCATGCCGCGAATCAGGGCGGGATCGCGAAAACGCACCTCGGTCTTGGCGGGGTGGACATTGACGTCCACCTCCAGCGGCGGAACGTCGAGGAACAGTGCCACCACCGGATGGCGGTCGCGCGCCAGCATGTCGGCATAGGCGCCCCGCAGCGCGCCAATCAGCAGCCGGTCCTTCACCGGCCGGCCATTGACGAACAGATATTGATGATCGCCAACGCCGCGATTGTAGGTCGGCAGCGACGCGACGCCGGACAGGCGGATGCCTTCGCGTTCCAGGCTGACGATGACATGATTGTCGGCCAGTTGCCGGTCGGTCAGCGCGGCGACGCGATCTTCCCGCGCGTCGCCGGCCTGCACGCCCAGCACGCGGCGACCGTCATGCTCGACGGAAAAGGCGACGGAGGGATGCGCCATGGCGAGGCGACGGACAATGTCCAGGCAGGCGGCATATTCGGCCTTCGCCGAGCGCAGGAATTTGCGCCGCGCCGGCACTTTGGCAAAAAGCTGTTCGACGATGATGCGCGTGCCGGGCGGCAGCGCAGCCGGTCCTTCGGCGACCAATTGTCCGTTATCCACCGTACGGTTCCAGCCATCGGCGCCGCGCGGCCGGCTGTCGACCGACAGCCGCGCCACGCTGGCGATGGACGGCAGCGCTTCCCCGCGAAACCCCAATGTCGCAACATTTTCAATGGCATCATCAGGCAGCTTGGATGTGGCATGGCGTTCCAGCGCAAGCGCCATGTCGGCCGAATCCATGCCGCAGCCATCGTCGCTGACCTCAATCCTGTCGAGGCCGCCGTTCGACAGGCGGATTAAGACGCGAGTCGCACCCGCATCCAACGCATTTTCAACGATTTCCTTGAGCGCGCTGGCGGGTCTTTCGACCACTTCACCGGCAGCGATACGATTGACCAGATGTTCGGGCAGACGGCGTATTGACATTGATTAGTGACTAGCCCAAGCGAGCGCTTTCCGCGAGCCGCGCACCGGAATTTTTTGCACCGCACGAGGCAAAGTTTACGGTTAAGCGGTGGAGCAGAACAGATTTCCGACCGGCCCCTTTTCGCGTCGCGGGGACGGCGGGCGAAACAGGATAAGGCATGTCGATCTTCTCGCGTCTCTTCAAATTTTCCTCGCAGGATATGGCCATCGACCTCGGCACTGCCAATACGGTGGTCTATGTGCGCGGCCGCGGCATCGTGCTTAACGAGCCTTCGGTGGTCGCGGTCGAGACGCTGAACGGCGTCAAGCGCGTCAAGGCCGTGGGTGTAGACGCCAAGCTGATGATGGGCAAGACCCCGGACTCGATCGAGGCGATCCGCCCCTTGCGCGATGGCGTCATCGCCGACATCGACGTTGCCGAACAGATGATCAAGCATTTCATCACCAAGGTGCATGGCGGCAAGCACAGCCCCTGGCGCGCGCCGGAAATCGTGATCTGCGTTCCCAGTGGCTCCACCAGCGTCGAACGCCGCGCCATCCGCGACGCGGCCAGCAATGCGGGCGCCTCCCAGGTTTTCCTGATCGAGGAACCGATGGCCGCCGCGATCGGCGCCGACATGCCCGTGACCGAACCGATCGGTTCCATGGTGGTCGATATTGGCGGCGGCACGACCGAGGTTGCGGTCCTGTCGCTGCGCGGCCTCGCCTACACCACTTCGGTCCGCGTGGGCGGCGACAAGATGGACGAGGCGATCGTATCCTTCGTGCGCCGTCATCATAATCTGCTGATCGGGGAAGCGACGGCCGAGCGGATCAAGAAGCAGTTCGGCGTCGCCCAGCCGCCCGAGGACGGCGTGGGCGAAACGATCCACATCAAGGGTCGCGACCTGGTGAACGGCGTGCCCAAGGAAATCTCGATCAATCAGGGCCAGATCGCCGACGCGCTGGCCGAGCCTATCAGCACCATCGTCGAGGGGGTGCGCATCGCGCTTGAAAATACGGCGCCCGAACTGGCGGCCGACATTGTCGACCAGGGCATTGTCCTGACCGGCGGCGGCGCGCTGCTCAAGGGTCTGGACGATGAGCTGCGCGACGAGACCGGCCTGCCCGTCACCATCGCCGAAGATCCGCTGACCTGCGTCGCTATCGGCACCGGCCGCGCGATGGAGGATCCGATCTTCCGGGGCGTGCTCCAAACCGCCTGATCGAAGGGAACCCCTGATGGCGCGGCCACCCAGCCGACGCCCCGGCATCAACCGGAGGGCGCAATATAGCCTGTTCGCGAGCTATGTGATCGCGGTTGCCGGTGCGGTGGCAAGCCTGTTGCTGGTCGTGGTGTCGATTTTCGATCCGACTGGTTTTGCCGGCTTGCGCACAGTGACGACGGAACTGACGCGTCCTCTGTCGGTCGGCCTTAAAAATATGGTGAGCGGCGTCAGTTCGGTCGATGAATTGCTGGCCGCCTATTGGCGTGCCGGATCGCAGAATGTCAGCCTGCGCCGACAGGTTGAGACCAATCGCAACCGCATTATCGAAGCGCGGGCGATCGCGCAGGAAAATGCCCGCCTCAAAAGGCTGTTGAAACTGGTCGATGAAGACCAGAGCGACCTGCTGACCGCGCGCCTCATCAGTTCATCCTCCGGTAGCGCGCGGCGGTTTGCGCGGCTGAATGCCGGGCGTTGGCAGGGCGTTCGGCCGGGTATGCCCGTGCGCGCCGCCGAAGGGTTGATCGGGCGCGTGAACAGCACCACCCCCAACACCGCCGAAGTGCTGCTGTTGACCGATACGGGCAACATCGTCCCGGTCCGCCGCGCCAATGACAGCGTGCCGGCCATTTCGACCGGCGCGGGTGACGGATCGCTGGAAATTCGTGCTTTGTCGGCGGGTCGCAACCCGTTCAAGCCCGGCGATCTGCTGGTCACGTCGGGAATCGGCGGCATCTACCAACCCAATATCCCGGTTGCGGTCGTCGTCCGGGTTCAAGGCGAAATCGCCTGGGGCTTTCCGCTCGCCAACCCGTCACGGACCGACGCCGTGGTCGTGGAGCGGGCCTTCGAAGAAGTGGTCACGCGCACTGACCCCGTGGACGCGGCAACGGAGGTCGCACCCGCCAATGCCATGGCCGCGCCGTGATCGACCCGCATTTGCAGCATGTGCCGCGGCTTGGTCGTCATCCAAGCCGCTTTCGCCTGGCGGGCACGCCCGTCATCACCGTGATGCTGGGATCGGCCCTGACCCTCCTTCCCATCGTCGCCCAATCGCCGGTGATGCCGCCCTTCGGACTGCTGCTTCTGCTGGCCTGGCGGCTGCTTCGCCCCGAATTATGGCGCGCGTGGATCGGACTGCCGCTCGGCCTGTTCGATGACATGATGAGCGGCCAGCCGATCGGGTCGGCCATGTTCCTGTGGACAGTGACGCTGATCGGTGTCGACGCATTCGAACATAGGCTGGTGTGGCGCAGCTACCGACAGGACTGGCTAATTGCCTGTTTAGCCATTATCTTCTGCATCATTGGTGGCTGGTTCTTCGCGCGGATCACGGGCGGAGGCGAGATAAGATTGATTTTGGTCGCGCCGCAGATGCTCTGGTCGGTCCTGCTTTTCCCCTTCGTCGTCCGGCAATGCGCACGGATCGATCGCTGGCGCGTGATGGCATGAAATTTCTGACGTCCAAGCGCAAGACTGTCACCGAAGCCACCCAGTCCTTCACCTTCACCCGGCGCGCGATGGTGTTGGGGGGGGTGCAGGGGGCGGTCGGCGCGATGCTGATCGGCCGGATGGCCTGGATCAGCGTCGCCGAAAATGAAAAATATAATGCCCTGTCGGAAAGCAACCGGGTCAATCTGACGCTCATTCCGCCCCGGCGCGGCTGGATTCTCGATCGCAACGGGCGGGCGCTGGCCAATAACCGCACCGATTTTCGCGTCGACCTGATCCCCCAGCGTATGGTCGATGCCGAAGGGACGATCAAGCACCTGGCCCAGTTGCTGAGCCTGGAATCCGACGAAGTCGACCGCATCCGCGAAGAGTTGGACAAGTCCGCCGGCTTCCGTCCCGTGCAGGTCGCCGACACGCTGACCTACGACCAGTTCGCCGCCGTCAGCGTGCGGCTGCCCGACCTGCCTGGCGTCGCCCCTAGCCAGGGCTTTTCCCGCTATTATCCAGCGGGGGCCACGGTGGGGCACCTGCTGGGCTATGTCGGCGCGGCCACGGCCGAGGAGTATAAGGAACGCAAGAATCCGTTGCTCATCACCCCCGGATTCAAGGTGGGCAAGGACGGGCTGGAGAAGGCGTTCGACCGCCATCTGACCGGCAAGCCCGGCGCCAAGCGGGTCGAGGTGACGGCACGCGGCAAGATCGTGCGCGAACTCACGACCCGTCCCGACACGCCGGGCCGGACGATCAAGCTGACGATCGACGCGGGGTTGCAGGAATTTGCCGGGCGGCGGCTGGCGACGCAGAGCGGTTCAGTGGTGGTGATCGACTGCAAGAATGGCGACGTACTGGCCATGGCATCCATGCCCAGCTTCGATCCCAACAGCTTTTCAGACGGCATCAGCCATCTGGAATGGGACATGTTGTCGAAGGACGATCATGTCCCGCTCCGCAACAAGACGCTGCAAGGTCTCTATCCGCCCGGTTCCACCGTCAAGCCGATGGTGGCGCTCGCGCTGCTGGAAGCAGGCGTTGGCCCGGAGGAAACCATCAGTTGCGGCGGGGCGATCCGCGTGGGCAACACCCTGTTCCACTGCCACCGGCGTCGCGGCCATGGAGCGCTCAACATGCGTGGCGCCATCGCGCAGAGCTGCGACATTTATTTCTACCAGATGGCGCAGCGCATCGGCATGGACCGTATCGCCGCCATGGCGCGCCGGGTCGGCATGGGCCAGCGTTTCGATCTCCCGTTCCCCAGCCAAAGCTATGGCACTGTCCCGGACCCGGCGTGGAAAGAACGAAAATATAACCAGAAATGGCAGGTCTATGACACGGTGAACGCCACCATTGGGCAGGGCTATATGCTGATCAATCCTCTGCAAATGGCGGTGATGGCGGCGCGCCTGGCGACCGGCCGGCAGTTGACGCCCAATTTCCTCTTTGGCGCCGCCAGACCGGCAGCCCCTCTGGCGGGCACCACGGAGGAGCATCTGACCGTCATCCGCAATGCCATGAGCGCCGTGGTGAATGGCGGCGGCACTGGCGGCGCGGCGCGCATGAATGTGCCCGGCGTGCTGATCGCGGGCAAGACCGGAACGGCGCAGGTGCGCCGGATCACCATGGCGGAACGCGCGGGCGGCGTACGCGGCAACAGCTCGCTCGCCTTCAAACTGCGCGACCATGCCCTGTTTCAGGGTTTCGCCCCGTTCGACAATCCCCGCTATGCGGTCGGCTGCATCATCGAACATGGCGGCCACATGATCCGCAACGAAGATGCTCCGATGATCGCCAGCGATACGCTGTCCTATCTGTTCGACCCCACCAAGGCGATGGAAAAGCTGGTCACGCTGGAAAAGGGATGGGGCGGCACGCCGGCCGAACGACAGGAGCGCCAGATGGCTGCCTTCCGCTTGGCCAGAGCGATCGAGAAGGGCGAGGCGCCGCCGCCAGTGGCTGACAACGTCGCCAACGCCGCCAATGCCGTTGCCCAAAATGCTACAGCCTCCGCGCCGGACGACAGCGACGACGCCCCGCCTCCCCCCGGCAGCGATGGGGCGGATGTGCCATGAGCATCATACCTCATCCCTTGACCCAATTTCCCTGGCGGGTGCTGCTGCTGCTGCTCGCGATCGCGGGCTTCGGCACGTTGGTCCTGTATAGCGCGGCAGGCGGCAGCATTTTTCCCTGGGCGATCAACCAGGGCGTCCGCTTCTGCATCTTTTCGGGCATGGCGATGGCCCTCAGCAGGATCCCCGTCGATATCTTCGCCCGCTTCACGTTCGCCGCCTATGGCGCATTGCTGGCCGCGCTGGTGCTTGTCGAACTGATCGGCGGCGTCGCGGGGGGCAGCCAGCGATGGATCAATCTGGGCTTCATGCAGTTGCAGCCCTCCGAATTCATGAAGCCGGTCATCGTCCTGACGGTGGCGCGCTTCTATGCGATGCTGCCGGTGGGCGAGATACGGCGCTGGAACGCGATATGGCCTGCCCTCGTGCTGATCGGCCTGCCCTGGTCGCTGGTGCTGGTGCAACCGGACCTGGGCACCGCCACGATGATCGCGGCGGGCGGCGTCACGGTCATGTTCCTGGCCGGCCTGCCGCTGCGGCTTTTCGTCGGCTCCGGCCTGGCGGTAGCGGCTGCAATCCCGATCGCCTTCAGTTTTCTTCACGATTATCAGCAAAAGCGCGTGCTGATCTTCCTCGACCCGGAAAGCGACCCGCTGGGCGCTGGCTACCATATCAGTCAGTCCAAGATCGCGATCGGATCGGGCGGCATCTGGGGCAAGGGCTTTCTCCAAGGAACGCAGAGCCATCTCGACTATCTGCCCGAGGGCCATACCGACTTCGTGTTCGCCACCATGGCCGAGGAATGGGGGCTGGTGGGCGGCGTCCTGATGATAGGCGGTTTCCTGCTGCTGTTCCGCTGGGGGTTGCGGGTCGCGATGCGAACCCAGGACAAGTTCGCGCGCATGGCCGCCGCCGGGTTGACGACGACCATCTTCTTCTATGTCGCGATCAACCTGATGATGGTGATGGGACTGGCGCCGGTCGTCGGCATCCCCCTGCCCTTCATGTCCTATGGCGGATCGTCCATGCTGACGGTGATGATGTGCATCGGCATCATCATGGCGATCGACCGTTCGAGCAGGCGTCAGCAACGGCCGGGCAACTGGGCCTGACACCGGATCGACGTGAAAATTTCCATCATGACGCGATTTTCTATTTGCAAACGAGCAGCCTGCTGCTAACAGCCCGGCCACGCCGGAACGATGGCCCGCATGGGCTGCCACCCCGCATGGACGCATAGCTCAGATGGTAGAGCAGCTGACTCTTAATCAGCGGGTCCTAGGGTCGAGCCCTAGTGCGTCCACCAAAATTCTCCAATAAAATCAATAACTTACGAGAGAAATACTCTCGCTCGCCAGGTCTCTTTGCACCCGGGTGTCGCTATGGGTGTCAAATGGGTGTCATGGCAACACCGATCGTTACCGGGCTTTGACGGCCGCTGACGGAAAACGCGAATCTATCCTGAGCAGGCTCCGCAGTGCGGCAGGACATTGCCCCGGTAGTTCGACAAGCACGGGCAAGGAATTAGCGATATGGCACGGCAAGTCTGTTCGGACCGAAGCGCCTCCGCGCAGAAAGACGACGTCATCCAGATCGGAGCGGTGGCCGAACTCAAGACGACCCTGAATCAGCACACTTTCTTTCTGGATGCAGAGCAGCACGAGCTGTTTCTTGCTACACTTGATGCGCCACCCTCTCCATCGTCGCAGCTTAAAAGGCTCATGCAGCGCGAGCCGCTCTGGAATCGATGACCGGACAGTCCACTCGTTTTTATCTCAACACACCCGGCTATGCGCCCCTTCTGCCAGTGGCCTTCGCCCCGATATCGTCGGTAATGCAGACGAAAGCGACACAGGTCGACCCGTCCGCCACGATGTCCAGATACGCGGCGGCACTCAACGATTTTGGAATGATGGCCTCGGCGATGTCATCCTGTTGGGAGACTGCGCTCTGCCTATTTGAATCTAGCGACAGGGATGCAGGCTATTGCCCGATCTTATCCTATTCACCTGGAACTGAAGTAAGCATCATTGTATATGTCTTTGCCTGACAGGTAGGGATGTGCACGATGGCGGGCAGACAGGCGGATTTGGTTGTTCTGAGCGGGGAGGAACGGACCTTTCTCGAAGCTCAGGTTCGGCGGCACAAGGCGCCTCGCTCCCTGTCGGATCGGTGCCGGATGGTTCTGCTCTGCGCGGAGGGATTGCAGAGCAAGGAAGTTGCCCAACGCCTTGGTGTCCACGAGCATACGGTTGGCAAATGGCGGCGGCGGTTCGTGCAGGATGGCATTGAAGGACTAACCGACGAATACCGCGCGGGTCGCCCACGCACGGTGTCGGATGTGCAGGTTGCGCAGGTGATCGAGCGCACGCTGAACGCCGCTCCGAAGGATGCCACCCATTGGTCGATCCGCTCCATGGCGGCCGAGAGCGGGCTGTCGCACACCACCATCCGCCGGATATGGAGCGCGTTTGGGCTACAGCCGCACCGGTCCGAGACGTTCAAGCTGTCCACTGACCCCCTGTTCGTCGACAAGGTTCAGGATATTGTCGGCCTCTATATGTCGCCGCCGACCCGGGCAGTTGTGCTGTGCGTGGACGAAAAGAGCCAAATCCAGGCGCTGGATCGCGAGCAACCAGTCCTTCCCATGGCGCCGGGCGTGCCCGAGCGTCGGACGCATACCTATGTCCGCAATGGCACGACATCCCTGTTCGCAGCACTCGACATCGCCACCGGCGCCGTGATCGGAAAATGTTACAAGCGCCATCGGGCGACCGAGTTCCTCAACTTTCTCAAGCGGATCGACGCCGCGATGCCCGAGGGTCCCGACGTACACCTGGTGATGGACAACTATGCCACCCACAAGACGCCGAAGATCAAGGCCTGGCTGGCGCGTCGGCCTCATTGGCATGCCCACTTCACACCGACATCGGCGTCCTGGATCAATCAGGTCGAACGCTGGTTGGCGGAGCTGACGCGCAAGCAACTGCAACGCGGCGTTCATCGATCTACCGCAGAGCTTGAGGCCGACATCATCGCCTTCATTGCGGCTCACAATGAAAATCCGAAACCCTACAAGTGGGTCAAATCCGCCGACGAAATCCTCGCATCCGTCAAACGCTTCTGCCAGAAAACAATGAGCCGAACTTCGGATTCAGGTGACTAGCTAGAAGCCTCGTTGCTGCCGCCCGTCTCGGACAACACATGGATGGGAGGATGCTGGAATAGCTTCAGTAGCCTCCGGTAGAGTCAGGAAGTGGCGC
>NZ_AYOY01000139.1 GCF_000508185.1 Sphingobium sp. C100
CCGCCATGGCGGGGCAGGGCAGGCTGATCGCGGCCGACACGATCCGCACGCGCCTCGCCCGGCTGGAGCCACGCGCGGCGCGCGCGGGCGCCGGCTTCATCGAGGCAATGTTGCTGGACCAGAACCATGAGGCGCGTGGGCTGGCGCCCCTCGTCGGGCAAGTCGATATCGTGCTGGTCGATGCGCCCTGTTCGGGCACCGGCACCTGGCGCCGCAATCCCGAAGCACGTTGGCGACTGACACCCGCGCGGCTTGATCGGCTGGTATCGGAACAGGCGCGTATCCTCGATTTCGCCGCGCCCTTGCTGGCGCCGGGCGGTGTGCTACTCTACGCGACCTGCGCGCTGACCGATCGGGAAGGGCGCGATCAGATCGAAGCTTTCCTGGCGCGGCAAGCCGGCTGGACGGCGGAACCGATCGAAGGCCCGGTCGGTCGGCCTCATGGCGCGGGACTGTTGCTGACGCCGGGACATGACGGCAGCGACGGTTTCTATTTCGCGCGGCTCAGGCGGGGTATGTGAAACAGACCATGGACAAAGGCGCGGAAAATCGCGACACTTGCCGCTTGGACCTGGGTCCGGAATCATTGCCTGAAACATGGCTGGAGAAGTTAATGCGTTTCACCCCCGCCTCGATCGCCCTGGCCGCCGTGCTGACCACCGTGTCCAGCATGGGGCTTAGCCAACGGCCGGACAATCAGATCAGCCCCCAGTCGATCGAATGGCAAAAGGCGGGTGAAACGGCGCGCAAGGCGGGTAATCTGCAAGGTGCGACCGATGCGCTGGAAAGCGCGCTGGCAGTCGATCCGCGCAATCGCGTGGCCTATGTCGAACTGGCGGAAGTCGCCCGCGCCCAGGGTCTCCAGGGCAAGGCGATCCGCCTCTACAAGGAAGCGCTGCTGCTCGATCCCACCGATGTCGCGGCGCTGGCCGGGCAGGGCGAGGCGATGATGGAAAAGGGCGCGGTCGCGCGGGCGAAGGAAGTGCTGGCGCAAGCGCAGAAGCTCTGCAAGGCCGACTGCGCGCCCGTAGGCCAGCTGGCCGCCGCAATCCAGAAAGGCCCGCCCGCCGTCGCCATGACCAGCAAGGATGCGGTGCCTTCGCCGCAGGGCGAAACGACCGAGCAGCCCTGAGGCGAATTGCAGTGCGGACGCGTCTCCAAGGTCCATTTCGTCATCGCGGGCGTCTAACGCGCCCCGCTCAAGGCGTTTCTCGACCGTCGTCGCGCCGCGCCGCCTGCGCTGGATTCGTCACACGGTAACGATTTCCGGCAGGATCGCGTCGAGCAGCAACATGCCCGCCGCCGAAACCTGAAGCCGCATATCCCGCCGGTGCAGCAATCCGATGTCGATCAACTGGTCGACGGTGCGTTCATCCACCAGTTGTGTGACGCCGATCCCTGACCGGGCGGCGATATGCTCCAGGTCGATGCCCTCGGCGAGCCGCAGGCCCATCAGCAGCGCCTCGCGCGCCTTGTCCTCGCCCGCCAGCACATCCTCGCTCTGTGTGCCATGGCCGTTGCGCGCCACCGCGCCCATCCAGTTTTCCGGCTTCTTGTGGCGCTGCGTCGCCATGCCGGTCCGGCGGCCATGCGCGCCGGGACCGATGCCGATATAGTCGCCATAGCGCCAGTAAGTCAGGTTATGCCGGCTCTCCTGCCCCGGCCGCGCATGGTTGCTGATCTCATAGGCGGGAATCCCCGCCGCGCCGGTCATTGCCTGGGTCCGTTCATAGAGCGTCGCGCCATGATCGGGGTCGGCGGGCGTCAACTTGCCTTGCGCTACCAACGTGGCGAAGCGCGTGCCCGGTTCGATCGTCAACTGATAGAGCGACAGATGCCCGGTGCCAAAGGACAGGGCGCTGGCCAGTTCCGCCGCCCATTCCGCCTCGCTCTGGCCCGGCCGCGCGTAGATGAGGTCGAAACTGACCCGGTCGAACACGCGCTGGGCGGTGGCGAGCGCGGCCAGTCCTTCATCCACATCATGGGCGCGGCCCAGAAAATGAAGCGCTTCATTGTCGAGCGCCTGAAGGCCCAGCGACACGCGGTTGACCCCTGCGGCGACCAGATCGGCAAAACGCGCGGCCTCGACCGAATTGGGATTGGCCTCCAGCGTGATTTCGGTCTCCGGCGCCAGCCCCCAATGGCGGTCGGCCGCAGCGATCAGGTCCGCGACCAGCGCGGGCGGCATCAGCGAAGGCGTGCCGCCGCCGAAGAAGATCGACGCCAATGGCCGTCCCGCGGTCAGTGCCGCCTCATGCGCCATGTCCTTGAGCAGCGCGGTGCGCCAGGCGTCCGTATCGATCCCGTCGCGCACATGACTGTTAAAATCGCAATAGGGACATTTGGATACGCAAAAGGGCCAATGCACATATAGGGCCAGGGGAGCGGCAGGCGCCGAAGGGTTGCGGGGATGATTGATCGACATGGACGGGGCGGGCCTTAGACGGATTTGTCGCGCGCTGCTACCGGCAGGCGCTGCGGCGTTGATGATGACCGCCGGGACGGCGAGCGTGCAGGCCCGGTCAGCCTCTGCCCTTTACGGGATGGACGATGCCCGGCGTGATGACGGGCTGCTGCGGAACGTCGTGCTCGACCTGCATAATGGGGAACGCGAATCGCTCGGGCTGGCGCCGCTGCAATGGGACGAGACCCTGGCTGCCGACGCGCAGCGCTACGCCCGGACGATGGCGCGAACCGGCGTCTTTGCCCATTCGAACCGCGCCAACCGCTCCACCCCCAGCGGCGAAAATCTCTGGATGGGGACGCGCGGCCTCTATGAATATGTCGCCATGATCGGCGGCTTTCTCAATGAAAAGCGGCTGCTGCGCCGCAGCGGCAAACTGCCCGACATCAGCACGACCGGCCGCTGGCAGGATGTCGGCCACTATACCCAGATGATCTGGCGCGGCACGCACAAGGTCGGCTGCGCCCTGGGAGAGGGCGCGCAGTTCGACTATCTGGTCTGCCGCTATTTCCCGGCCGGCAATGTCTTTGGCCAAGGACCGCTGGATGCCGACTCGGCCGTGCTGGCGCCCGGCGGGCGTTAAAACACCGCTTTCACCAGCTGCGCGAAGGCGTCGGCGCGATGGCTCATGGCGTGCTTGGCGTCCGGGTCCATCTCGCCGAAGCTGATGTCATGGCCCAGCGGCTGGAACATCGGGTCATAGCCAAACCCTTTGTCGCCGCGCGGCGGCCATACCAATATGCCGTCGACCCGCCCCTCGAACGCTTCGACATGGCCGTCCGGCCAGGCGAGGGCGAGGGCGCAGATGAAATGCGCGTCATGCCCCGCATCCGGCCCCTTGGCCTCGATCCCGTCCCACACTTTGCGCATGGCCAGCCCGAAATCCTTCTCCGGACCGGCCCAGCGCGCCGAAAACAGCCCCGGATCGCCGCCCAGCGCCTCGACGCATAGCCCGCTGTCGTCGGCGAGCGCGGGCAGGCCGGACAGGTCGGCCGCCTGCATCGCCTTCAATTCCGCATTGGCGATGAAGGTCGTGCCGGTTTCCTCCGGTTCAGGCAGGTCGAGCGCCGCGGCGGAAACCGGCTCGATCCCATAGGGGCCGAGCAGAGCGGCGATTTCCCGCACCTTGCCGGGATTATGGCTGGCAATCACCAGCTTGCCCGGCGCCAGCTTGCGGATCGCCTGTTCCTGTCCGAATTGGTCGCTCATGTCATTCCTACCCGTCTTGTATTCCTGCGAAAGCAGAAACCCGGTGCGCCCCATGCCCGGCGCCTCGAACCCTGGACTCCTGCTTTCGCAGGAGCACCCGTTTTCTACTTCAACGCCCCGTTGCGACGTCCTGCGCCGCGAAAATCTTCGCGCAGCCGATGCGGGCGAGGCGCAGCAGCCGAAGCAGCTCCTCCTCGTCATAGGCCGCGCCTTCGGCTGTCGCCTGCACTTCGGCGAATTTGCCGTCACCGGTCAGGATCAGGTTGGCGTCGGTCTCGGCATTGCTGTCCTCGGCATAGTCGAGGTCGAGCACCGGCGTGCCTTCGTAAATGCCGCAGCTGATCGCGGCGACCTTCTGGATGATCGGGTCTTCGCTGAGCGCGCCCGACGCCAGCAGTTTGTCCACCGCGATGCGAAGCGCCACCCAACTGCCCGAGATCGCCGCCGTGCGCGTGCCGCCATCGGCCTGGATCACGTCGCAATCGATCACGATCTGGCGCTCGCCCAGCTTCTTCATGTCGACGACCGTGCGCAGCGATCGGCCGATCAGCCGCTGGATTTCCTGGGTGCGGCCCGACTGCTTGCCCTTGGCCGCCTCGCGGCTGCCGCGCGTGTGGGTGGCGCGGGGCAGCATCCCATATTCGGCCGTGACCCAGCCCTGGCCCTTGCCGCGCAGGAATGGCGGCACTTTTTCCTCGACCGAAGCGGTGCAAAGCACGCGCGTGTCGCCGAAGCTGACGAGGCAGCTCCCCTCGGCATGGATGGTGAAGCCGGGTTCCATGGTGATGTCGCGCATCTGGTCGGGCGCGCGGCCGGAAGGACGCATAATATTTTCTCCGAAACGGTCAGGCGACGGCGCTTAGCGCCCGAACACGCTTCTTGCCAGTGTCCAGCGCGCGAATTGGACGATATGAGGGGATATGAAGATAAAAAACATGATCGCGGTCGGACTCATGGCGCTGGCGGGCTGCGCGGCGCAGCAGGACGGGCTGGAGCCGCCCCGACTGCCGGGCGATGTGATCCGCTTTACCGCCGGGCGCTGTTTCGGCGCCTGCCCGACCTATACGGTGCAGGTGTCGCCAGACGGGTCGGGCCTGCTGGAGCCGGAACGCAACACCTCCGTGCCGGGGGCGACCCGCTTCACCCTGACCCAGGCGCAATATCGCCGGCTCGTCGCCACGCTGGCCCCGCACCGGCCGGCGGCTGGCACCACGAAGACCATTGCTCATGGCAAAAATTGCGAACGCTTCGCCACGGACATGCCCGGCTATGTCGTTGAATGGACGCGACCGGGCCAGGCGACGACGCGGCTGGAATATCAGTCCGGCTGCATGGATGCGCGTTATGGCAGGCTGCGCGTGGCGATCGCGGCGGTCCCCCGCATCCTGGACGTCGAACCCATGCTCAATCCCAAGGCGCTGACCCCTTGATCCATCTTGAGCCTCTTCACTCCATTGCCTAGATGAGGACCATGTCGGTTATCCCGATCTCCGAACTTAATGATCGCGCCCGCGACGTTTTCCGCCTGGTGGTGGAAAGCTATCTCGGCACGGGTCTGCCCGTTGGCTCGCGCACGATCAGCAAGATCGCGTCCTTGAGCCTGTCGCCCGCCTCGATCCGCAATGTCATGCAGGATCTGGAGGAATTGGGCCTGCTCGCGGCGCCGCATACCTCGGCCGGGCGGATGCCGACCGAGACGGGGCTGCGCCTGTTCGTCGACGGCATGATGCAGGCTGCCGAACCGTCTGCCGAGGAGCGCCGGGCGATCGAGGCGGGAATCGCCGAAAGCGGTCCGATCGAGGAAGCCCTGTCGGCCGCTACCGCCACCCTGTCGGGCCTGTCCGCCTGCGCCGGCATCGTCATGGTGCCCAAGCGGGAGCCGGTGCTGCGTCAGTTCGGCTTCGTGCCGCTCAACGCCCGGCAGGCGCTGGCCGTGCTGGTGGGGCAGGATGGATCGGTGGAAAACCGCGTGCTCGACCTGCCGGACGGGATCAGTCCGGTCATGTTGAACGAGGCGGCCAATTTCATGTCCGCACGCTTCGCCGGTCTGACCTTGCGGGAAGCGGGCGAGGCGCTGGCGCGCGAAATGGAGGCGGAGCGCGGCGCGCTCGACCGGGCGGCGCGCGACCTTGTGGCGCGCGGCATCGCCACCTGGTCGCATGACGCCGACGACCGGCCGGTGCTGATCGTGCGCGGCCAGTCGCGCCTGCTCGACGACGGGACGGCCGCCGACCTCGAACGGGCGCGGCAATTGCTGGAACAGCTTGAGGGCAAGCAGGAAATCATGGACCTGTTGCACGGCGCCCTGGCGGGCAGCGCGACGAAAATCTTCATCGGTTCGGAAAACAAGCTCTTTTCCCTGTCGGGTTCTTCCGTCATAGCCGCTCCCTACCGTGGCGCGGATGGCCGGGTCGTCGGCGTGGTCGGCGTGATCGGTCCCACGCGCTTGAACTATGCGCGGGTGATCCCCATGGTGGACTTCACTGCACAGACGCTGTCGAGATTGATGAGATGAGCGAAGATAATCAGAATCTGGAAAACACCGAAGTCGTGGATGCGCTGCCCGAAGATGCGGCGCCTGCGGGCGATGCCACCGCGGACAGGATCGCCGCGCTGGAGGCTGAACTCGCCACCGCCAAACAGGACATCCTCTACGCCCATGCCGATACGCAGAATGTGCGCCGCCGGCTGGAAAAGGAACTGGCCGATGCGCGCGCCTATGCCGCGACCGCCTTTGCCCGCGACATGTTGTCGATCGCCGACAATCTGAGCCGCGCGCTGGCGGCCATCCCCGCCGAACTGCGCGAGGATGAAAAGGGCAAGAGCCTGGTCGTCGGTCTGGAAGCCACTGGCCGCGAGTTGGAAAGCGTGTTCAGCCGCAACGGCATCACCAAGCTCGAATCGGTCGGCCAGCCGCTCGACCCCAACAAGCATCAGGCGATGATGGAAGTCCCCTCGGCCGACGCCGAACCGGGCACCATCCTGGTCGAAATGCAGGCCGGCTATATGATCAAGGACCGCCTGCTGCGCCCCGCCATGGTGAGCGTGGCCAAGCAGCCGGAATAATCGCGCCGGTTGTTCGTCCCGTTCGCCCTGAACCTGTCGAAGTCTGCCCTCCACAACGCCGCAAGCGGCTTTGAAGGGCGCCCGTTTCCTGAAGAAAAGGGCGGGGCTTCGATAGGCTCGGCTCGAACGGAGATTCCTTTGATCCACGACCTCAACCTCACCGCCGAGCGCCCGACTTTTGTCACCCACCTTGAATGTTCGTTGACGGGCGAGCGTTATGAGGCGGATCGGCTGCATGGGTTGTCGGCGGCGGGGAAGCCGCTGCTGGTGCGCTACGACCTCGACGGCGTGCGCGCGGCGCTGACCAGGGAGGCGCTGGCCGCGCGGCCCATGGACCTGTGGCGCTGGCGGGAGCTTCTGCCGGTGCGGCGCACCGCCAACATCGTGAGCCTGGGCGAGCAGGCGACGCCGCTCATTCCGCTGCCGCGCACCGCCGCACGGTTTGGCGGGGCGCATCTCCTCGCCAAGGATGAGGGCCGCCTGCCCACCGCTTCCTTCAAGGCGCGCGGGCTGGTCATGGCGGTCTCCATGGCCAGGGAACTGGGCGTGACCGAGGTCGCCATGCCGACCAACGGCAATGCAGGCGCTGCTCTGGCCGCCTATGCGGCCGTGGCGGGCATGCGGGCGATCATCTTCTGCCCTGCCGATACGCCCGAAGTGAATGTGCGGGAGATCGCGGCGCAGGGCGCGCGCGTCTATCGCGTCAACGGCCTGATCGACGATTGCGGCGCGATCGTGGGCGAGGGCGCGAAACAGCGCGGCTGGTTCGATTTCTCCACGCTCAAGGAACCCTATCGGATCGAGGGCAAGAAGACGATGGGCCTCGAACTGGCCGAACAACTCGGTTGGGATCTGCCCGATGCGATCTTTTATCCCACCGGCGGCGGCACCGGCCTGATCGGCATGTGGAAGGCCTTTGATGAGTTGGAGAAGATCGGCTTCATCGGATCGAAGCGGCCCAGGATGTTCGCGGTGCAGGCCGAGGGGTGCGCGCCCATGGTCCGCGCGTTCAACGCGGGCGTCGAATTTGCCGAGCGCTGGGAGGATGCGCACACCATCGCCATGGGCATCCGTGTCCCGCGCGCGGTCGGCGATTTCCTGATCCTGCGCGCGGTGCGGGAAAGTGGCGGCGCGGCGCTGGCCGTATCTGACGCTGCCATTGCCGCGGCGGTGCGCGACGTGGCGCGCGACGATGGCCTGTTGCTCTGCCCGGAAGGCGGGGCGACGCTCGCCGCCTACAGCCAGGCGCTGGAAAAGGGGCTGATCGGCCGTGACGACCGGGCCGTGCTGTTCAACTGTGCCAGCGGCCTCAAATATCCGCTGGAGGATCATTCGCGGATGCTGGACCGCCACGCCGCGATCGAT
Source organism: Sphingobium sp. C100 (assembly GCF_000508185.1). Lineage (GTDB taxonomy): Bacteria > Pseudomonadota > Alphaproteobacteria > Sphingomonadales > Sphingomonadaceae > Sphingobium. Next base: position 8,105 of record NZ_AYOY01000139.1, read on the forward strand.
TTCGCGGCGCTTTAAGATATTTTGATACAATTAAGATATGTCGTAACTCTTGACGGGTACGCTTTTTAAGATATATCGCAAAGCATCATGAAACATATGAAAGAGCAAATGATGCGATTCTCCCATCCCTCCCACGGCCGCCAGGGCGGTCCCTCTCATCATCGTCGTGAAGCTGTCGCTTTCGCTGTCGGCTTTGGCGGTCATCGCGGCGGACGCGGTCCCTTCGGCGGCGATCCCTTCGGCGAAGACGGCCCGCGTGGCGGTGGCCGGGGCGGACGCGGCGGCGGACGGCGACGGCTGTTCGACAATGAAACGCTGCGCCTGATCCTGCTGAAGCTGATCGCGGACGAACCGCGCCACGGCTATGAACTGATCCGCGCGATCGAGGCGCTTTCGGGTGAGGTCTATGTCCCCAGTCCCGGCGTCGTCTATCCTACCTTGACCCTGCTGGCGGAAACGGACCTGATCGCCGAACAGCCCGGCGAAGGCAGCCGCAAGAAGTTCGCCATCACCGATGCCGGCAAGGCGCAGATCGAAGAGCGGCAGGCCGCGCTCGACCTGGCGCTCGCCCGGCTCGCCGCGCTGGCGTCGAAGGCCGATCGGGTCGATCCCGCCCCGGTACGGCGCGCCATGCATAATCTGCGCTTCGCCGTCCAGCACCGGCTTGAAAAGGAAGGGGCGGATAACCAGACCATGTTCGATGTCGCCGCCCTGATCGACGAGGCTGCCGGCAAGATTGAGAGGTTTTGAGCATGACCCTGACCGCGACCGTGCCCACCACCCATGCGAGCCGCTATCTTCAGCAGCTTTGCAAACATTGGAGCCACAAGTTCGAGACGAATTTCGATCCTGAGCAGGGCGAAATCGCCTTTCCGATGGGACCGATCCGCATGGCGGCCCAGCCCGACGCCTTGATCGTCACGCTGGAGCCTAACGCAGACGCCGATATCGAGCGGTTCAAGCAGGTGGTCGCCGACCATCTCGACCGCTTCGCCTTCCGCGAAGCGCCGCTGTCATTCGACTGGCAATAGGCGGGCCATTCTAAATGTGGCAAAAAGGGGCGGACCGATCCGCCCCTTTTTTCATGCGCGCGGAATGCGTCGCGCGCTGGCCAGATGATGAGCGTGGGTGATCGCCACGGCGAGCGCGTCGGCCGCATCCGGTCCGGCGATCTTTGCGCCCGGCATCAGGCGCGACACCATGGCATGGACCTGATCCTTCGACGCATTGCCCACGCCGACCACGGATTTCTTGACCAGGCGGGCGGCATATTCGCCCACTTCCATGCCCGAACGGGACGCCGCGAGCAGCACCACGCCGCGGGCCTGGCCCAGCTTCAGCGTCGATTGCGGGTTCACGTTCACGAACACTTCCTCGACCGCGGCGCCATCGGGCCGATGTTCCAGGATCAGGTCCGTCAGCGCGAGATCAAGCGCCAGCAGGCGGGTCGCCAGCGCCATGCCCGCATCCGTCTTGATCTGGCCGTTGCCGACATGGGTCAACCGATTGCCGTCAGCGGCGATGACGCCCCAGCCGGTGGTGCCCAGGCCGGGGTCGAGGCCCAGGAGTATCATGATGGCGATCGGGGCATGTCAGCCCAGCTTCTCCATCACCTCGTCGGACACTTCATAATTGCCCCAGACGGTCTGGACGTCGTCATCATCTTCCAGCGTGTCGACCAGCTTCATCAGCGTGCCGGCATTGCTCTCATCGACTTCGACGGTCGTCTGCGGCTTCCAGGCCAGCTTGGCGCCGTCCGCCTCGCCCAGCGTGGCTTCCAGCGCCTTGGCGACTTCGTGGAGCGCATCCATCGCAGTCCAGATCTCATGCTCGTCCTCGTTCGAGGACACATCGTCCGCGCCCGCTTCCAGCGCCGCTTCGAACACCGCGTCGGCGTCCCCGGCGCTCGCCGGGTAGGTGATCAGGCCCAGACGGTCGAAACCATGGCTCACCGCGCCCGAAGCACCCAGATTGCCGCCATTTTTGGAAAAAGCGGTGCGGATGTTTGTGGCGGTGCGGTTGCGGTTGTCGGTCAGCGCCTCGACGATGATGGCGACGCCGCCGGGACCATAGCCCTCATAGCGGATCTCTTCATAATTTTCGGTGTCGCCACCGATCGCCTTGTCGATCGCGCGCTGGATATTGTCCTTGGGCATGGACTGCGCCTTGGCGGCGTTGACGGCCAGGCGCAGGCGCGGATTCATGTCTGGGTCGGGCATCCCCATCTTGGCAGCGACGGTGATTTCGCGGCTGAGCTTGGAGAACATGGACGAGCGTTTCTTGTCCTGCGCACCCTTGCGATGCATGATGTTCTTGAATTTGGAATGGCCGGCCACGGCCTGTCTCCCGATATTTTCTGTGTGAGCCGAAGCGCGCTCTCTAGCGAGCGCACCCCGATCCCGCAACATTCAGGTGACGATGGCGGTGCCCGAAGCAGAGACCATCAACATGGAACCATTGCTGCCGATGACCTCATAATCGAGATCCAACCCGACCACGGCGTTGGCGCCCAGCGTCGCGGCACGCATCCGCATTTCGCCGATGGCCTGCTCCCGCGCGCGCTGGAGCACATCCTCATAGGCGCCCGATCGCCCGCCCACGATGTCGCGGACGCTGGCGAACAGGTCGCGGAACAGATTGGCGCCCACGATCACCTCGCCGGTGACGATGCCGAGATAATGTTGCGCGGGCCGCCCCTCCAGCGTGGGCGTGGTGCTGACGATGATCTCGGACATGGGCGCTTCTCCTGCTGCGGGTTATTCCATCCCCAGGGCGGACAGATAGGTCTGGAGGATGGCTTCCATTTCCTGGCGGTCATGCGGCTGCATCTTCCGCAGGCGGACGATCTGACGCATGATCTTGCCGTCATAGCCGTTGGCCTTGGCCTCCAGATAGACGTCCTTGATATCGTCGCCGATACCCTTTTTCTCTTCTTCCAGCCGTTCGATGCGTTCGATGAACAGGCGTAGCTGATCGGCGGCGACATTGGGTTCGCTCATGGGAATCTCCGTGCAAGCGTGAAATGTGAATCGTGGAAGCGGACGCCTCTAATGGCTGTCGGCGTTCTTCGCCACACTCTCCTTCATTCTTGCAATCTGCTCCGGTGTCGCGTCGCTTTGGTGCTGCGCCTTCCATTGCGCCGGCGGCATCCCGTGGATGATCGTCCGCGCGTCTTCCTTGGAGAGGGCGCCGTCGGCTTCTGCAATCCAGTCGGCCAGGCAGTTGCGGCAGAAACCCGCCATTCCCATCAGGTCGATATTCTGGACGTCGGTCCTGTGCTGCAAATGCGCTACCAGGCGGCGGAAGGCGGTTGCAGCCACCGCATCCGTGAGTATGGTGTCGGCCATCGGCGATCCTTTCGCTGATCTACATCATCCTGTCGTGCAGCACGGATAACCCATAACGACGCTCTGGCAAGGCTCAGGCGCGATCATGACGGTCAGGAGAAGACATGACACAACTACCGCCCCGTTCCCGCAAGGTGCGTATCCTGGCGACGCTGGGGCCTGCAAGCGACACGCCGGAGATGATCCGGGCGCTGTTCGTCGCCGGGGCCGATGCCTTCCGCATCAATATGAGCCACGGCGCGCATGAGGATCATGCCGCGCGCATCGCGGCCATCCGTGCGCTGGAAAAGGAATATAACCGGCCGACCACGATCCTGGGCGATCTTCAGGGGCCAAAGCTGCGCGTCGGCGTCTTTGACAAAGGGCTCGCCATATTGGAGAAGGGCGCGGCTTTCGTGCTGGACCGGGATGAAACGCCCGGCGACGCGCGGCGGGTCAACCTGCCCCATCCCGAAATCTATGCCGCGCTCGTCCCTGAAACCCGGCTGCTGCTTGATGACGGCAAGCTGGTGCTGCGGGTGAAGGGGGTGAGCGAGGACCGGATCGACACCGTCGTCGAGGTCGGCGGGACATTGTCCAACCGCAAGGGTGTGAACGTGCCCGACGTCGTCGTGCCTGTGCCGGCGCTGACCGACAAGGATCGGCGCGACCTGAGCTTCGCGATCGAACAGGGCTGCGACTGGATCGCCCTGAGCTTCGTGCAGCGGCCCGAGGATCTGGCCGAGGCGCGCAAGCTGATGGGTGGCCATGGCGCATTGATGGCCAAGATCGAAAAGCCCTCGGCGGTGCAGCGGCTGGAGGAGATCGTGGAGATGGCCGATGGCGTGATGGTCGCGCGCGGCGATCTGGGCGTCGAGTTGCCGCCGCAATCGGTGCCGCCGCTCCAGAAGCAGATTGTCGCGACGGCCCGGCGGCTGGGTCGCCCCGTGGTGGTGGCGACGCAGATGCTCGAATCGATGATCAAGGCGCCGACTCCCACCCGCGCGGAAGTGTCGGACGTGGCGACGGCGGTCTATGACGGCGCCGACGCCATCATGTTGTCGGCCGAAACGGCGGCGGGCGACTGGCCGGTCGAGGCGGTGGCGATGATGGACAGCATCGCGCATAGCGTGGAGCGTGATCCGGGCTATTTCGGCCGGCTCCATTATACCGAGACGCTGCCCGATCCCACCACCGCCGACGCCCTGGCCGAAGGGGCTGGCGGCATCGTTAACGTGCTCGGGGCCAGCTGCATCACCTGCTTCACCTCGTCCGGCAGCACCGTGCGCCGTGTGGCGCGCGAGCGGCCTTCAGCGCCGATCCTGGCGCTGACGCCGCGCACCGACACGGCACGGCGGCTGGGGCTGACCTGGGGCGTCCATGCGGTGCGCACCAAGGATATCGGCAATTTCGAGGAAATGATCGGCAAGGCCCGGCGCATGGCGCTGCGGCATGGGATGGTCGAAAAAGGCGGCAAGATCGTCGTGCTGGCCGGTGTCCCCTTCGGGACGCCGGGATCGACCAACGTGCTTCATGTCGCCGCGATCCGCGGCGACGAGTTGAAGGGCCGGGACGAGGGCTGATTCGATCCACCCAACGCTTTCATTCACTCGGAGCGAATGAAGGCGTTGGGTTGGGTGTCGATAGCCCAATCGCCGCATTCCGCCGGCATCACGCAGACGAAGAAAAGCGCCCGGCCAATGACCGGGCGCTGATCGCGATACAAGATCAAAAACCGCCGCCTCCCGCAGGAAGCCGCGGCCGTCGCTTAGCCCTGGCGGGCCTTGAAGCGGCGGTTGGTCTTGTTGATGACGTAGGTGCGGCCGCGACGACGGATCACGCGGTTGTCCCGGTGGCGGCCCTTGAGCGACTTGAGCGAGTTGCGGATCTTCATGGCAGTCGGCCTTTGATGAATCTGGTTTTGGTCGGAAAATCGAAGCGCAGCCCCTATGGGCGCAGCGGCTTAAAGTCAAGGGTGACGAGCCGGTTTTTGCCCTTGTTCATCCCCCATGCAGCAACTTCATGGCTTCACGCGTTGGAGGGGTTTATGCCCTCCGCGCCGTGTATCGGCAAATGCCCGTTGGAGTGAACCCATGTCGAAACACCTCATGCTCGCCGCCTGCCTTGCCCTGCCTCTTGCCGCCTGTGCGACGGCCGTGCCGCCGGTGGAGGTAACGCGCTTCCATATCGACAATCCCCCTCGCGCGGGTTCGATCGCGGTGGAGGAAATGCCTGGCAACCCTGACATCAGCCTGGAATTTCGCACCTATGCCGCCGCCGTGCAGCAGGAATGGCAGCTGGTCGGCTTTTCCCCGGCGCCCACCGGCGGCGCCAGCGATTATGTCGCGTTGGTCAGCTTTCGCCGCAGCTTCCGCCCGAGCGGCGTTGACCGCAGCGGCAAACCCGTGAGCGTCGGAGTAGGCGGCGGCATCGGCAGCGGCGGCTATTCGGGGCTGGGCGTAGGCGTCGGCATCAACCTGTCGGGCAAGCCGAAGGATATCGTAACCACCGAATTGCAGGTGCAACTGCGTCGCCGGTCCGATTCGACGACGATCTGGGAAGGCCGCGCGGCGACGGGAGCGAAACAGGGCACGCCCGCCGCTCAGCCCGGCCTTGCCGCGCAAAAGCTCGCGGCGGCGCTGATCGGGGGCTATCCCGGTGAATCGGGGCGCACTATAACCGTCAAATGACCATCTCCATTTCCAGCGGCTTTGACAGCGGCAATATTCGCGTCCTCTCCATCACCGATGCTCCCGCCGGCGTTCGCGCCGAACTGGAAATCGTGACGGATCACCAGAGCGACTTTTATCAATGGTTCCACTTCCGGGTCGCAAATGCGGCTGGCCGGGACGTGGAACTGGCGATCGTCAATGGCGGGGGATCAGCCTATCCGGACGGCTGGCCGGGCTACAGCGCGCGGATGAGCGAGGATCGCGAAAACTGGTATCTGGCCGACACCAGCTATGCCGACGACACGCTGACCATCCGCCTGACGCCGGACAGCAATGCGGTCTGGATCGCCTATTTCGCGCCCTATTCGATGGAGCGCCACCATGACCTGATCGCCTGGGCGGCGAGCCAGTCGGGCGTCGTCCATCGCGAACTGGGGCTCACCCTGGACGGCCAGCCGATGGACCTGCTGACCATGGGTGACGGGCCGAAGCAACTCTGGCTCTATGCCCGCCAGCATCCCGGCGAATCGATGGCCGAATGGTGGATGGAGGGCGCGCTGGAGCGCCTGTGCGACGAGGAAGATGCCGTCGCGCGCCTGCTGCGGCAGAAGGCGACGATCCATCTCGTCCCGAACATGAACCCGGACGGCAGCCGGCGCGGCCATCTGCGCACCAATGCGGCGGGCGTGAACCTCAATCGCGAATGGCATCAGCCGACCGCGGACAGGAGCCCCGAAGTGCTGCTGGTCCGCAACGCGATGGACGAAACCGGCGTTGATTTCGCCATGGACGTGCATGGCGACGAGGCGATTCCCGCCGTATTCATCGCCGGATTTGAAGGAATTCCGTCAATCACGGAGCGCCAGTCGCAACTCTATCACCGCTATCGCGACACGCTTGCGGCGCGGACGCCGGACTTCCAGACGCGGCTGGGCTATCCGGTCGCGGCTGCGGGCAGGGCGAATCTGTCCATGTCCACCAACCAGCTCGCCGAACGCTTCGGCGCGGTGGCGATGACCCTGGAAATGCCGTTCAAGGACAATGACGATCTGCCCGACGCCGACTATGGCTGGTCGCCGGCGCGGTCCATGCAACTCGCCAAGGACTGCCTGGCGGTGCTGGCGGAAATGATCGACGAGATTTGACGTCGGCCAGCCGGGATATGGGGTCTAGCCGAACAATTCGCCCAGAAAATCCACCATCGCCTTGAAGCTGCGCCGGTCGGCGGCCGGGCTATAGGCCAGGCCTCTTTCCGGCATGTCGGCCGATTCGTCGGTGAAGGCATGACCCGTCCCGCCATAAGCGTGAATCTGCCAGTCGCAGCCGGCCTCGGTCAACTCCTTGGCCAGCGCGACGGTGGCGTCCGGCGGGGCGATGGTGTCGTCCCATCCATGGCAGATCAGCAGCTTTGCCGTGATCGCCGCATTGGGGAAGGGCGGCGCCTCGTAAACGCCATGGAAGCTGACACCGCCAGCGATGTCCGCGCCGCTGCGGGCGAGGTCGAGGATACACAGTCCACCGAAGCAGAAGCCGATCGCCGCCGTCCGCGCCGGATCGACCGCATCCAGCCCCTTCAGCAAGTCATGGGCGGCGTTCACCCGCGCGCGCAGCAGGGCGCGATCCGCCCTCAACTCGTTCATATAGCGCGCCGCATCGTCATCGGCGCGGGTGGTGCGCTTGCCCTGGCCGAACAGATCGGCGACCAGCACGCTATATCCCAGCGCAGCAACCTTTTCCGCATAGGCAAAGTCGGCTTCCTTTGTGCCCAGCACATTGGGGCACAGCAGGATGCCTGGGCGGGGACCGGCGGCGGCATCGCGCACCGCCACATGCTCGAATGGTTGGCCGGCCATGTCCTGGATGATGACGGTGCGGGTGATGCTCATGATCGTCTCCGGGGTGAAGTTCAGATGCTGCCGAAACCGGGTGCCTCGCCACGCGCGGCGAAGGGCAGGCGGCGGGGGCGTCTCCAGCCGATGGTGGGGCGCTTGCGCAGGCGCAGCGTGGGCCAGCTGCCGCGGTCGCTTCGCTCGGCCAAGCGCATTCCCTGCGCGCGATAGGCCGCCAGTACGGCGTCGGCCTGTTCGTTGAGAAGGCCTGCGAGGATGATCGTCCCGCCATCCTCGACCAGGCCGCAGAGCGCTGGCGCCAGTTCGATCAGCGGCCCGGCCAGGATATTGGCGATAAGCAGGTCGTAGGGCGCTCGCCCGATCAGCGCGGGATGGTCGGCGCCGGCGGCGGTGACGAGCGCCAACTGCCCCGGTCCGTTGCCCAGCGGCACATGGTTGGCGCGGGCATTGTCGGCGCTGATCTCCACCGCGACCGGATCGATGTCGGACGCGATCGCATGGGCATGGGGCCAAAGGTGAAGCGCGGCGAAGGCAAGCAGGCCGGTGCCGGTGCCGATATCGGCGACGTTGCGCGCCCGCATTCCCACGCGCCGCATCCGGTCCAGCATCATCAGGCAGCCGGCGGTGGTTTCATGCTGTCCAGTGCCAAAGGCGCGGCTCGCCTCGATCAGCAGGTTGATATGGCCCGGCTGTTCGGGGTCGCTGGCCAGGTTGCGGACATGGAACCGCCCGGCCGTGACGGCGTCCAGCCCCTGTTGGCTGATTGTGACCCAATCCTCGTCAGGCAATGGCTCGACGACCGGCTTTATCCTCGTGGCGCTGGGCACCAGAGTCTTGAGCAGCTTGATCGCAGCGGCGCTCGGCTTGCCTTCGAAATAGGCGTCGAGCTGCCATCGCTCCTCATCGTCCGGCGAAGCCTCGCCGGTCATCAGCACCGGCGGCTTGTCCATCATGGCGAAAGCGGCGATTTCGCCATCCAGCGCTTCGGCTTCGGCCCGCGTGCAGGGCAGGGTGACTTTCCAGCTCTGTGCGGCTGGTGCGGCGACATCGTTCATGTCGCCGCCTTAGACCAGTAGGGGGAACAGGGCCAGTACCGGGAACAGGGCCAGCGCCGGGAACAGGGAAAGCGCCGGAAGCAGGGAAAGCGTCAGGCTACCTGACGACCAAAGTCCGACGATGCGTTACGCAGGCCGGCCAGCTTGCCCTCGACGCTGACGAAGCCGCGTTCGAGCTGGTCGATTTCGGATGCCACGATCTCGGTGTCCTGGCGGATCGCCGAAATGGTGGTCGACATGGAATCGGCCGCCAGGGCGGTTTCATCGACCGCCGCGGTAATCATCGTCACGGTCTGCGCCTGCGCATCCATGGCGTGGCGGATACGCTCGGCGCTCGACTGCACCTCGCCCACAGTATCGCGGATGCGCTCGTTGGTTTCGACCGACTGGCGCGTGGAATTCTGAATGTCGGCGATCTTGCCGGCGATTTCGTCGGTGGCGCGGGCGGTCTGGTTGGCCAGGCTCTTCACCTCCTGCGCCACGACCGCGAATCCACGCCCGGCATCGCCCGCGCGCGCAGCCTCGATGGTGGCGTTGAGCGCCAGCAAATTAGTCTGCCCCGCAATGTCCCGGATCAGGCCTAGGATCGATTCGATCGATTTGGCATGTTCGGACAGGGTCGCCGACATGCTTACCGCGTCGCCGGACTGGCGCGCGGCCCGCTGGGCAACGTCTGCCGCGCCTTCGACTTCGGTGCGGGCATCCTCGATCGCGCGAATCAGGCCGGCGGAGGTGCGGGCCGCCTCGCGCATCGCCAGCGCCGACTGTTCCGCGGCGGCGGCGACTTCCGATGCCTTGCCCAGCATCCCGCGCGTCGCGGCGGACGCGTCCTTGGCCTGTTCGCGCAGCGATTCGCCCAATTTGGTGGCGCCGTCGATTTCGCCCATGATGCGCTGTTCGAACAATAATCCATAGCGCTGCCGCTCCGCGCGCTGCGCCTCGGCCTGGTCATTGGCCAGCACATTGCTCATCAGCCCCGAATCGAACATCGCGATCTGGAGCATGGTGCGCTGCAACCGGCGGCAGCGTATCTCGTCCCCGCCGCACCGTTCCCAGATCAGGTCCATGATCCGCTCGTTCGCGGCGCCCACGGCGGTCAGCACCGCGCGCACGGACACGCCATGCTTGCGGGCATGGCGCACGCAATTGGCGGCCGAATTGGCCCAGCGGCCTTCCTGGAAATGCAGCAGCTTCTGTTCGATATAGGCCTGCGTTTCCAAGCGAATCCGCTCGACGACCGGTGTGCTCAACCGGCTTTGCAGGCCGGTGTCCCGCATGTAGGAATCAAAGAAGGTCGCGGCGACCTTGTCGATATCCTGTTCGATCAGCGTGCCGATTTCGCGCGCGTCGCGCGCGACCGTGCCGCTGGGATCAACTTCCGCCATAAGGTCTGGATTCTGGGCGGCGGTGGAAACGACGGACGGCATGGATGATTGGCCCCTGCTAATCGGATGAGCGTTCAACGACACGACCCTAGCGGCCTTTGGTTAATCACTTCTTATGATTGGCGCCGGACATGAGCGACAAATCGCGCCCTTCCGCTGCTTGCCCTCTTGGCGCTTCGCTCTTAAGGGGACGGGACACGAGGACAAGTATCTAGGGACAAGGGTAGACATGGCGCGCACCACCAGCCGGCCGCTCTCGCCGCATTTGACGATCTGGAAATGGGGGCCGCATATGGCCGTTTCCATCATCCACCGCGTGACCGGCAACGGCCTCGCCACGGTCGGGGCGCTCGGCCTCCTCTGGTGGCTGATGGCCGCCGCCATCGGCTCGGACGCCTATGCCTTGTTCGTCAAGTGCGCCACGTCGCCGATCGGCTATCTCGTCATGATCGGCCTGTCCTGGTTCTTTTTCCAGCATCTCTGCTCGGGCCTGCGGCACTTCGTGCTCGACATCGGCGCCGGCTATGAGCTCAAGGCCAACAAAAGCTGGTCGATCGCGACCTTCATCGTGGCGCTGCTGCTGACCGGCTTCATGTGGCTCTACATCTTCGGAAAGGCGCTCTGATGGGCACGGGTACTGGTATCGGTCGCGTCCGCGGCCTCGGCTCCGCAAAGCAAGGCGCGCATCACTGGCTGGCGCAGCGCTACACCGCCGTCGGCAATCTGCTGCTGGTTCTGTGGCTGCTTTTCAGCCTGCTGAGCCTGCCGGGCCTCGACTATGAAAGCGTGGTCAACTGGATCGCCAACCCGTTTGTCGCGGTGCCGATGATGCTGATGCTGGTCAGCATCTTCTATCATCTGCGGTTGGGGATGCAGACGATGTTGGAGGACTATGTGCATGACAAGGGCCTCAGCTTCTTCTCCGTCCTGCTGCTGAACTTCTACGCCATTGGCGGCGCGGCCGCCGGCATCTTCGCGATCGCCAAGATCGCCTTCACGGGGATCGTCAAGTAATGAGCGACGCCTACAAGATCATCGATCACACCTACGATACTGTCGTCGTGGGCGCTGGCGGTTCGGGCCTGCGCGCGACCATGGGCAGCGCCGAAGCGGGCCTCAAGACCGCCTGCATCACCAAGCTGTTCCCGACCCGGTCGCACACGGTCGCGGCGCAGGGCGGCATCGCCGCTTCGCTCGGCAACAACTCGCCCGACCACTGGACCTGGCACATGTACGACACCGTCAAGGGGTCGGACTGGCTGGGCGACCAGGATGCGATCGAATATATGGTGCGCGAAGCGCCTGCCGCCGTCATCGAGCTGGAACATGCCGGCGTGCCGTTCAGCCGTAACGAGAATGGGACGATCTATCAGCGTCCCTTCGGCGGCCATATGCAGAATATGGGCGCCGGCCCGCCGGTGCAGCGCACCTGCGCCGCCGCCGACCGCACCGGCCACGCCATGCTTCACGCGCTCTATCAGCAGAGCCTGAAATATGATGCGGACTTCTATATCGAATATTTCGCCATCGACCTCATCATGGAAAATGGCGAATGCCGCGGCGTCATCGCGCTCTGCATGGAAGACGGCTCGATCCATCGCTTCCGCAGCCATGCGGTCGTGCTGGCGACGGGCGGCTATGGCCGCGCCTATTTCTCCGCCACCTCGGCGCATAGCTGCACCGGCGACGGCGGCGGCATGGTGCTGCGCGCTGGCCTGCCGCTCCAGGATCTGGAGTTCGTGCAGTTCCACCCGACCGGCATCTACGGCGCGGGCGTGCTCATCACCGAAGGCGCACGCGGCGAGGGTGGTTATCTGACCAATTCCGAAGGCGAGCGCTTCATGGAGCGCTATGCCCCCTCGGCGAAGGATCTGGCGTCGCGCGACGTCGTGTCGCGTTCGATGGCGCTGGAAATGCGCGAAGGGCGCGGCGTTGGTCCCAACAAGGACCATATCTTCCTGCACCTCGACCATATCGATCCCAAGGTGCTGGCCGAGCGCCTGCCCGGCATCACCGAAAGCGGGAAGATCTTCGCGGGCGTCGACCTGACCCGCCAGCCGCTGCCCGTGACGCCGACCGTCCATTACAATATGGGCGGCATCCCCTGTAACTATCATGGCCAGGTGGTGACGAAGGTCGGCGACGATCCCGAAGTCGTGGTGCCCGGCCTCTATGCCGTCGGCGAAGCGGCCTGCGTTTCGGTCCATGGCGCCAACCGCCTCGGTTCCAACAGCCTGATCGACCTTGTCGTGTTCGGCCGCGCCACCGGCCTGCACCTCAAGGACAATCTGAAGCCCAATGGCAGCCACAAGCCGCTGCCCGCCGATTCGGCCGATCTGGCGCTCGCCCGCCTCGACAAATATCGCAACGCCAAGGGCGGCTCGCCGACCGCGCAGATCCGTCTGGAAATGCAGCACACGATGCAGAAGCACGCCGCCGTGTTCCGCGACAGCGCATTGCTGGCCGAAGGCGTCGAGAAAATGGCGCAGGTCAACAAGCGGCTTGAGGATGTCTCCGTCTCCGACCGCTCGCTGATCTGGAACACCGACCTAATTGAGACGCTGGAACTGGACAATCTCATGTCCTCGGCCGTCTGCACTATGGTCAGCGCCGAAAATCGCAAGGAAAGCCGCGGCGCCCACGCGCATGAGGATTTCCCGAACCGCGACGACGCAAACTGGATGAAGCACACTGTCAGCTGGTTCGACGGCTGGGGCGGCACGGGCGGCAAGGTCAGCCTCGATTACCGCCCGGTCCACGACTATACGCTCACCGACGACGCGGAATATATCCAGCCCAAGGCGCGGGTATATTAAGCGAAATATTGTTCTGGAATCACTTCAGTTATGGCACAGAACCCAATATTTTCTGAGTGCCTTGATCGTCTCAATATGGGTGACGATCATTTTCGCAGGTGAAGTTTGATTCTCGATCATCTGTTGGGGATTTAGGAAGGGCGGGCCGAAAGGTCCGCCCTCTTTCATTACAATTTTGGCGAGTGGTCCGCGCGTTGATGCAGGATGCGGACTATTTCGATCCCAGTCCCGCGATGGCGATAATATAAATTGTGACTTTCCACGCGAAACTTGCGGTATCCGCTGCGAACATCGTTGATTGGACTACCAATGCCGGGAAAAGCAGCGATCCGATCGATTGCATCGGCAATCGCAAGCAGATAGGCCTTGGCTTGCGACGCGCCCCACTCCGCTTCGGTATAAGTCGAAATTTCAGCCAGATCGCGCTCTGCAGCAGTGGCGAAACTGACGGCAACGGTCACGCGTCAGGAAACCGGCGATCAATCCATGCGCGTGTGTCAAAATCAGGAAGAACGCCGCTTTCTTCGCCCTCGATCAGCGCCGCCCGCAGGCTTTCCAGTTTCTCCTCCTCCATTTCCAGCAGCCGCAAGCCTGCACGGACGACCTCGCTGGTCGATCCGAACCGGCCCTCGGCCACCTTGCGCTCGGCGAAGGCCCGGAAATGGTCGCTCAGTGCGACAGAAGTGGATTTGCTCATGACGGCATATTACCCGATTTGGGTAATCGCTTCAACCAAAGGGCAGCAGCCCCTCATACACCTCCAGCCCCGGCTTACCCTCAATCCGGCGCCCGCGCCGCAGATAGAAAGCGTGCTTCACAATCTCCGCCTGCTGCTCGATGCCATAGCGATCGAACGGCTTGCCCGGCACGATGTCATAGCCATAGCGGCAAAAGGGGTGGCGCATCAGCGGCAGCCAATATTTGCCCGACCGCTGCGCCTGCCACACATGCGTCATTTCATGAATAAAATGGCCCTGATGCTCCATCGGCGTGTCGCAGAAATCGGCGCAGAACATACCGCCTTCCGGGTGAAACCACAGGTCGCCGTCCGGCGCCATGGTCACGCCTTTGGGCTGGAGCAGCCACCATTTGCGATTATGCGCCCGGACATGCCTGTAATCGATCGCCGGCCCGAACATGGATCGGGCAAGCGCGATCTCGCCCGGCGTCAGGCTGCGGCTGGTCAATGGGCGCCGTTATCCGCGGCATGAGGCGCCGGCGCGGCGCCACCCTCGGGCTTGCGGATCACGGCATCGACCAGCAACCGGTCGCCATTGGCGAGCAGGAAGGTCAATTGCATCTTGCCGCGATTGATCGCCGTGTCGTTGACGCCCCACAGCATCAGATGCTTGCCGCCCGGCGCGAAGGCGACGGTGCCCTTGGCCGGGATGTCGACGCTGTCGATCGGCTGCATCGTCATCATACCGTCCTTTTCGACGCTTTCGTGCATCTCCACCTTCAGCGCATAGTCAGTCAGCACGCCGCGCAATTGCGTGCCTGCGTCGCCGCCATGGGCGACGAAATAACCGGCCGAGGGCGTATCCTTGTTGGGCGACAGGCGCACCCAGGCCTGATCGATATAGGTCGGCGCGGGGTCGCCGCAGGCCGCTAGGGCCAACGGCGCGGCAAGAACTGCAAGGAGGAAGGGCGCGCGCATGACAAGCTCCATGACTGTCTCGTTTCCGGTCGATGACCTAGGTAATCGCCCCAACGCCTTGTGCCAAGCGAAAGCACCATTATATCCCCCATGCAAACCGGCCTTGCCTTGGCGCTTTCGTGAGGTATGGGGCCTTCAACCGCTGAATATGATTTGGGGTTAAAAGAGGAAGAAATGGCAAAAGTTATTGGTATTGACCTGGGCACCACCAACAGCTGCATCGCTGTAATGGACGGCGGCAAGCCCAAGGTCATCGAAAATGCGGAAGGGGCGCGGACCACGCCTTCCATCGTCGCCTTCGCCAAGGATGGCGAGCGTCTGATCGGTCAGCCGGCCAAGCGCCAGGCGGTCACCAACCCGGACAATACGATTTTCGCGGTGAAGCGCCTGATCGGCCGCCGCTTCGACGATCCCATGACCAAGAAGGACATGGAACTTGTTCCCTATGACATCGCCAAGGGTCCGAACGGCGACGCCTGGGTCAAGGCGGGCGGCGAGGATTACAGCCCGTCGCAGATTTCGGCCTTCATCCTTCAGAAGATGAAGGAAACCGCAGAGAGTTATCTCGGCGAAACCGTGACGCAGGCGGTCATCACCGTTCCGGCCTATTTCAACGACGCCCAGCGTCAGGCGACCAAGGACGCCGGCCAGATTGCGGGCCTGGAAGTGCTGCGCATCATCAACGAGCCGACCGCGGCCGCCCTTGCTTATGGGCTGGACAAGCAGGACGGCAAGACGATCGCGGTTTATGACCTTGGCGGCGGCACCTTCGACATCTCCATCCTGGAGATTGGCGATGGCGTGTTCGAAGTGAAATCGACCAACGGCGACACCTTCCTGGGCGGCGAGGATTTCGACGCGAAGGTGGTGGAATATCTGGCGGCCGACTTCCAGAAGGCGGAAGGCATCGACCTCACCAAGGACAAGCTGGCGCTTCAGCGGCTGAAGGAAGCCGCCGAAAAGGCGAAGATCGAACTGTCCTCGGCGCAGACCACCGAAGTCAACCTGCCCTTCATCACCGCCGACCAAAATGGTCCCAAGCATCTGGTGAAGACCGTGACCCGTTCCGATCTGGAGCGTCTGGTTGCCGACCTCATCAAGCGCACGATGGAACCCTGCAAGAAGGCCATGGCCGACGCGGGCGTCTCGGCGAGCGACATCAGCGAAGTGGTGCTGGTCGGCGGCATGACGCGGATGCCCAAGGTGCGCGAGGCCGTGAAGGAATTTTTCGGCAAGGAACCGCATACCGGCGTGAACCCGGACGAAGTCGTCGCCATGGGTGCGGCGATCCAGGCTGGCGTGCTCCAGGGCGACGTCAAGGACGTGCTGCTGCTCGACGTCACGCCGCTGAGCCTGGGCATCGAAACGCTGGGCGGCGTGTTCACGCGCATGATCGACCGTAACACCACCATCCCCGCCAAGAAGTCGCAGGTCTATTCGACCGCCGACGACAATCAGCAGGCGGTCACGATTCGCGTGTTCCAGGGCGAGCGCGAAATGGCGGCTGACAACAAGATCCTCGGCCAGTTCGACCTGGTCGGCATCCCGCCCGCCCCGCGGGGCGTGCCGCAGATCGAAGTCACGTTCGACATCGACGCCAACGGTCTGGTCAACGTGTCCGCCAAGGACAAGGGCACCGGCAAGGAACAGCAGATCCGCATCCAGGCGTCGGGCGGTCTCAGCGACTCCGACATCGACCAGATGGTCAAGGATGCCGAACGCTTCGCCGAAGAGGACAAGAAGCGCCGCGAGGCGGCCGAGGCGAAGAACAACGCGGAAAGCCTGGTCCACACCACCGAGGCGCAACTGGCCGAACATGGCGACAAGGTCGATGCGGGCCTGAAGGGCGAAATCGAAACCGCCATCGCCGCGACCAAGAGCGCGATCGAGGCTGGCGACGCCGAAGCCATGCAGACCAAGGCGCAGGAACTCGCGACCGTCGCGATGAAGCTGGGCCAGGCGATCTATGAGAAGGAGCAGGCGGCAGCGGCTGCTCCGGGCGCTGATGCGCCCAAGGCCGACGACGATGTCGTCGATGCCGAATTCTCCGAAGTGGACGACAACAAGGCGTAAGCTGATGCGCGCCCACCGTCATTCCGGCGCGGCCATGAATGACGGTGGGATGCCGTCGGGGGCAATATGACTACCGAAATCGACTATTATTCGCTGCTCGAAATCGATCGCACGGCGGACGGGGCGGCCATCAAGAGCGCCTATCGCAAGCTCGCGATGAAATATCACCCGGACCGGACCGGCGGCTGTTCCGACAGCGAGGCCAAGTTCAAGGCCGTGTCGCAAGCCTATGAGTGCCTGAAAGACCCGCAGAAGCGCGCGGCCTATGACCGTTTCGGCCATGCCGCTTACACCCAGCACCAAAATGGCGGCGGCGGTGGCGGCGGCTTTCAGGGTGGGGCGGGCGGCTTTTCCGATCTGGGCGATATTTTCGAGACGATCTTTGGCCAGGCCGGTTTCGGCGGCGCTGGACGCCAGCAGCAGCGCCGCGGCGCGGACCTGCGCTACGACCTCGAAATCACGCTGGACGAAGCCTATCATGGCAAGCAGACCGAGATTGAGATCGAGGTTTCGGCCGCGTGCGACAGTTGCGACGGGTCCGGCGCGGAGCCGGGCACGGGCGTCAAAAGCTGCGCCACCTGCGGCGGCCATGGTCAGGTCCGGGCGCAGCAGGGCTTTTTCGTGGTCGAACGCACGTGCCCGTCCTGCCATGGCGCTGGCCAGGTGATCGAACGCCCCTGTCGCGCCTGCCGGGGCGAGGGGCGGGTGGACAAACCCAAATCGCTGTCGGTCAATATTCCCGCCGGCGTGGACGAAGGCACCCGCATCCGCCTTTCGGGCGAGGGCGAGGCTGGCGCGCGTGGTGCGCCAGCGGGCGATCTCTACATCTTCCTGCATGTGAAGCGCCATTCGCTGTTCGAACGGGATGGCACGACCCTGTTCTGCCGCGCGCCGGTCAGCTTCACGACGGCGGCGCTCGGCGGGAGTATCGAAGTGCCGGGCCTCGACGGCAGCCGGCACGAGATCAAGATTCCCGTCGGCATCCAGTCCGGCAAGCAGATCCGCCAGCGCGGCGCGGGTATGCCGGTGCTGAACGGGCGCGGGCAGGGCGATCTCGTCATCCAGGTCGATGTCGAAACGCCGACCCGCCTCTCCGCTCGGCAGAAGGAATTGCTCGAAGCCTTTCGCGAGACCGAAACCGGCGAGGAGTGCCCGCAAACGACGGGCTTCTTCTCAAAGCTCAAGGAATTATGGGGGGAGTGACCTTTCCTCCTTCGGCCTTGCGAGCGTAGCCAAGCAAGGACGGGATCATAGGCGTCCCCGCCGCGCCCACCAGTAGAAGGGCAGGCCCGCGGCCATCAGCAGGAGGCTGGAGCCGCTCGCTACCAGGCCTGCGCCCCACAGCGTCCAAAGCGCATAGCCGAGGCCGATGATCGCGGCCGGCGCCGCCAGCCGGAAACGCAGGCTCGCCAGCGCGAAGCCGACATAGAGCCACAGCGTCGCCGATGTCGCCAACAGCGCCATCGCCGTGAACAGTGCCACCAGTCCCTCAAGGCTGTTGGCGACCAGCAACAGGCTCGCCAGCATGGTGGACAGGATCAGGCCGCGCCGCGGCGTCCCCCTGGCGTCCGTGCCTGCCAGCCAGCGGGGCAGTTCGCCCCCGCGCGCCATCGCCAGCGGCACTTCGCCCTGCAATAGCGTCCAGCCGTTCAGCGCGCCGAGGCAGCTGACCACCACGAAGATGGCGACGAAGCCAGCCGGGCCGGCCGACCAATAATGGCTGACGAACGCGCCGAAGGGTGATCCCGTCTGGGTTTCGGCCGCTGGCAGAGTCAGGGCGATGCCGGAACAGACGAACAGATAGATGAAGCCCGTCGCCGCCGTGCCGATCAAGGTCGCGCGGGGGATGGTGCGCGCCGGATCGCGCACCTTGTCGGCCGCGACAGAGGCGGATTCGAACCCCAGCAACGCCCATAAGGTCAAGGCCGCCGACGCGGTGATGCCCGCGCCGGTCAGGCCCTGCGCCGGGAAGGGGGCGACCTCCGCCTCGCCGTTGCCGACGATCAATACCAGCAGGACCAGCACGACGATGATCGGGATCAGCTTGATGATTGTCGTGCCGATCTGCGTCAGGCCGGCCGCGCGCGCGCCGATCAGGTTGATGCCCGTCATCATCCACAAAAAGGCGACGGAACAGAGCGCACCCACCCCCGGTCGGGCCAGCATTGGCACGATGCTGCTCAGGTTTGCGGTCGCCGCCACCGCGATGGTGACATTGGTGATGATGATCGAGATCCAGTAGATCCAGCCGATCGCGAAGCCCGCCAGCGGTCCATAGGCGCGCGCGACCATTTGCGACGCGCTGACGTCAGGCATGGCCACGGTCAGCCGCGCGATGACGAAGGCGAGCACCAGCGACCCGGCGATGGTGAACACCCATCCCGCCACCGCGTCCCAGCCGAACGGGGCAAGGCTGGCCGGGAGCAGGAATACGCCCGATCCGATCATGTTGCCCATGACCAGTGCGACGCAGGCGGCCAGGCCCAGCGTCCGGGAAGAACGGGGACTCGCGCCCGCGGCAATCGGCTCATTGCTCATCCCTCAACGCCTAATGGCGCATCGGCTCGATTGCTAGGCGGCATGGACAGATTCGGGAGGTCTGGAAACGAGCGGAGACGGGCTGTCGAGCGGGGTGCGCCGTCACCACTGCCGTCACTCCAGCGAACCCTGAGCCACCTTTGTCGTAACAACGGCTTCAGGACGAGGGGCCTCCTTTGCAAAGTCGAGGATGCCCATGAGGGCACCATGTAGCGTGGCATGGATTTCGCCCCGCTTTTCGCCGGGATGCAGGACGATGCGGTGAATGAGCGAACGAATGGCGTCGGAGGCGTCGAGCCGGGTTTGCGGGTCTTCGAGCGTTCGGGTGAACCGCTCAATTTCGCGCCGGTAGATTTCGGCGATACCGGGATGGACCGCCGGAACGACGGGCGGGACCAACGCCATGCGGGCAGCGATTTCGGTCTTCTGCCGCTCCAGTTCCGCCATGCGGGCCTTCATCGTGGGCTGGTATAGCCCATCCTCGATTGCTGTCATGATCCCGGCAATGGCGCGCTTGATCTTGTCCAGCGCGCGATGGTCGGCTTCGATCTGCACCCGCTGTTCGCGGTTCTCCCTGTTGATATGTTCGGCGTAAGCGGCGACCGCCGCCTGCACCTTCTCTGGCGACACCAGCCGTTCGCGCAGACCCGCAAGCGCCCGCTCTTCCAGCGCTTCGCGGCGAATGGTGCGGTTGTTGGCGCAGGTATGGCGGCGATGGTGATTGATACAGCCAAAGCGCCCGTTGACCGCCAAGCCGACGGTGCCGCCACAAACGCCGCATTCGACAAGGCCCGACAGTAGAGTGACGGGACGACGGGCACGGTGCATCCGGCTCGCCTGCGCCGCATGAAGGCCATCGATCATCGGCTTATACTGCTCGACCAGCACATCTCGTCGCCGCTTCACCGCCTGCCAGATATCGTCACTGACGATTCGCAGAACGGGAACTCCGCTCCGGACCCATTCGGATTCGGGATTGGGACGGCGCACGGCGCGTCCCGTGCGCGGGTCCTTGACCGCCTGCTTGCGATTCCAGACCCGTACGCCGACATACATCTCGTTGTGGAGTATGCCGATGCCCAGCTTGGGCTTGCCGCGTATGGTCGTATCGCTCCAAGGGCGGCCGGATGGACCGGGAATGCCGTCCCGGTTCAGGTCACGCGCGATGGCGCGCGGGCTTTTGCCCGCCGCGTACTCGCGGAAGATGCGCTCCACAATGGGCGCCTCTGACGGCTCGATCCGACATTCGCCGCGCACCAGTTCACCTTCGCTGGAAAGCCGCCGCACCGTCCGATAGCCATAACCCACCGGTCCTGCCGAAAAGCCCTTCTCCACCCGCCCGCGCTGCCCGCGATGGGTCTTCTTCGCCAGGTCCTTGAGGAACAGAGCGTTCATCGTGCCTTTGAGACCCACGTGAAGTTCGCTGATCTCGCCTTCGGCCAGCGTCACCAGCGGCACGCGCGCGAACTGGAGATGCTTGTAGAGCGTGGCCACATCCGCCTGATCGCGCGACACGCGGTCGAGCGCTTCGGCAACAACGATATCGAACTGACCCGCTTGCGCGTCCTGCACCAGCGACTGGATGCCCGGACGCAGGATCATGCTCGCACCCGAGACTGCGGCATCCTGATAGCTGTGGACGACATGCCAGCCCTCACGCTCGGCATGCTCGCGGCAGATGCGCAGTTGATCCTCGATCGACGCGGCGCTCTGCTGGTCCGAGGAGTAACGGGCATAAAGGGCAATGCGGGTCATGAGAAAAGCTCCTGCGATCCGTTTCGCGGTCAGGCGGCCCTGGTCAGCATGAAATCGACATGGACGCCATCATAGGGGAAGACGATGCCGCGCCCTTCCTTATGGATCACACCAGCCTTGATGAGCGCCTGCACGTCGCCATGCACCGCCTTCATATCCCGGCCCACGCGCCGCGCGGCTTCACGGATCGACATCACACCTTGCCCGGTCATCGCCTGGATCAAATCCCAGCGCTTGCGGGTGAGCGTCTGCCACAGCAGATCGGGACTGGCGAAGCTATGATGCGCACCCTGGGCCTCACCCTCGAAAGCGGCAAGCGCACGGCGCGTCACATCGTCGCGGCTGGCGACGGAGAGCGTCACGATGTTCATT
Organism: Sphingobium sp. C100; assembly: GCF_000508185.1. Lineage (GTDB taxonomy): Bacteria > Pseudomonadota > Alphaproteobacteria > Sphingomonadales > Sphingomonadaceae > Sphingobium. The sequence goes on from NZ_AYOY01000139.1 coordinate 29,604, forward strand.
CTGGCCTCCATTGGTCCACGTCCTTCCAGAAGTCCGCCAGCAATGCGGCGGGCGTCGTGAAGGCATAGGCCGTTTCACTTCCCCCGACATGCCGGTGATCGCCCTTGCCCGCCTCATTGTCATAGCGCAGCACGCAGACATCATCGACGACATAGGCGAGGGCATATTTGAGATCGTGCATCGATCCCTTCACCGGTAGCGGCACCCGCCAGATACGAAGCTCTACAAAGGACTTCGCATCAAGCTGGTGCCGTTCGTTGAGCAACGGTTCCGCCTCCATGATGGATTATATGCCATCGAATAGCGTTGATGTCAACGACTCCATCATTCTGTTGCTTTCGGTTCATTGTCATTGGCGGCGTTGCACGCGCGAATATGCTGGCGCGCAATATGGCGGCCGATAGCCTCCGCGATGCGGATCAGCGCTGCGTCCATGTCCACGCTGGGCGGCTCCGTGACAGGCCCGTTATCGTTGGCGGCGATCAGGCGATTGGGCGGCGCGGCGTTATCACCCTTTTCCATGGCCGGACTTCCCAAGCGCTGGAGGATTGTCGTTGTCCGCCCGGTAAGCGGCGGGATCGGCGACCCAGCGATTGACGGCGGACTCGTGCCAGCCAGCGCCATGGATGCTGATCGGCACTTGCCGGGGGAATGTCCCTTCCGCGATCTTGCGATAGATGGTGGACCGGGAGAGGCCGGTGCGGTCGAGAACGGTTTTCAGGCGAATGATACGATCGGTGTTCGGCATAAGAGAGCTTTCAAGTCATGCGTTGCCAAAGCCCCCTCAAGCCAGAATTGGCGGAGTTTCCGCGCAAGACAAGACGTCCATTGCAGCCTGTCAGGCCGCACGGATATACCTCGTAGTGCTGTAGAGGGACGGTGAGGGACACCGGCGGACGTAGAGGGAATTGGCGGGAACTTACCAGCCTCATTGCCCACGCGCGTTTTCTCAGGCGCTGTTGCCTGATTGCCACGCTTTTTACGCTCGACGGTCCCCGCAGATCGTCTGAGCTATGATGTATTTAGCATATCCATCGTCCTTTTCGATGGCCTGCCCGTCGCGACTCAATCTGCCTCAAACGATCCCGCCTCGCAAGGGCGTGGGCATTGGAGTGCCGGTTGAGCATTTGCACGCCGCTTTGTGCATTTCAGCGTCTGGTTTCTGCAGACAGAATGAAGACACCGGCTGGTGGGCGCCCCCGCGCGTTCCGCACGGGCCGCGCTCTATTCCGCTGCGCTCCACCGAGCCGCCGCTGTGCGCCGTCTCGTCACCTTCGGCGTGACGATCGCTTCTGTAATCGGATCGCTTTCGTCAAGTGCAAGTATTTTCTGAAGCTATAACAATGGGATGGCGCAGTTAAGGCGCGCAGAATAGCGCCGTGGTAAGCGGCGTAAGGTCCATATGGGCTGTCACCGTCTGTGTCGCGCTTCTGTCCGGAGTCTGCCTCAGGGCAGCTCCATGTTGGGTCTCGAAGAGAAGCGGTCGTCCAAGCTGACGTCGTGCTCAGGCTTCTTCAAAGAAGCCGGCACACCGATCGTGACGGACTGACCTTGCCCCTCGTCATCAGGCGGGCAGCATGTCCCCTGACGATCAGGGGGTATTTGGAACGGGTTCTCCCGATCCAAATCTGAAAACTTCACCTGTCAACCACATCGCATGCATGATGATCGCCATCTTGCGTGCGACGGCGACAACCGCTTTGCCCATCCCGATTTTGCCGGCGAGCTTTACGCCCCAATGTTTAAGTGCGCACCATTTCGATGTGCGCATCAACATCGAGGCTGCAGCTTTCGTCAGAAGGTGCCGAAGCAGATGATCGCCTGATTTTGATATCCGACCGGACCTATCGATCTCGCCCGACTGATAGACCTTTGGCGTAAGCCCTAAATGGGCTGGGACTGATTTCGATTTTGCAAAGCGCTGAGGATCGTCAATCGTCGCCTTATAGGCCAACGCCGTGATCGGCCCTATGCCCGGAATGCTCATGAACAACGCGCAGATCGGATCATGCCGTGCTTGCCTGGCGACACTCAAATCCAGCTTTCTCAGCTGGTCGCGCATGGTATCGCGAGCAGCTAGCAGAGGCGCAACTGCCACGAGCACCGCAGGATCATCTTCGCATAATACCATGACCCGCTCGCTGTAGCGGTTGCGATGGACGACGCCGATTTTCATCCCCTGCACCCGAAGCAGGCCACGGATCGTGTTTTCTATCCTCAGCATTGCGTCCATCACCTGGCGCCGGCCAGTCAGAAGGGCGCGCAGTAGCTGCGCTTCCCGACTCTTTACATGGACTGGTTTGAAGTGCCCAAGTCGCAGCATGGTCGCGATGCCATGCGCGTCGTTGCGATCAGTCTTGTTTGGCCGGGTCGATAGAAACCGCTGCGTATGGCGCGTCTCCAGGCAGCGCGCATCGTAGCCCGACGTCGTCAGCGCCGCGTGCAGCCACTCCGAGAGGGGACACGCTTCAATGCCCACGAGCACGATGTCTTCACGCCATCGGCTAAGCTTCTCCATGATCGCCGCAGGCTCTGACAGCGCCGTCCCCTGGAAAATGGAAACACCTTGGGCATCGAGAATACAGATCGACGTTTTCTTGAGCGAAATATCCAAGCCAACGAACAAGCTCATGACTGATCTCCTTCTAATCGGACCAGGTCGCAGCCTATCAGTTGCGCGCGATCCGATTAGCCCAGCTGACGCAAAGGATCGGCTCCGCCGTTCCCGACGGCCATCGCGCCGGGCGCGATGAGGTTGGCACGGCTCCGACAAGCGGTGTGGGCGTCGCTACCCTCTAGGCGCGTCGCGGCGGGCTGCAACCCGGCCATGCCGGGTCTTCCTCTTCGTTCCAGCCTTTGCGGGTGCAGCCCGCCTCTGCCGACGTGCCTTCCGGTCGCTCTTGCCGCCCACCCCGCATTTCGGGGCCGGTGTTTTGGCAAGGAGTAAAAGACATGGAACTCAAGCACATCGATATCGCCTGCCTCTCGGTTTCGCCCACCAACATGCGGGGCGTGAAGAAGACACCGGACCTCACCAATATCCTGCCGTCCGTCCGGGCACGGGGCATCCTCGTGCCGCTGATCGTGCGGCAGAATGGATCACCGACCACCTATGAGATCGTGGCGGGCAAGCGTCGCTATCATGCGGCACTGGCCGTGGCACAGGAGAATGACGGCATCGATCCGCTCCCCTGCGCCGTCATGGAAGCCGGAGACGATGCAGCAGCGCTGGAAGCGTCGCTGATCGAGAATATCGCCCGGCTTGATGCCGACGAAATGACCCAGTGCGAAACCTTCACCCGATTGGTGCGCGAAGGGCGCAATGTGGAGGACATTTCCCTTACCTTTGGTCTGACGACATTGCAGGTGAAGCGCACGCTGGCGTTGGGCAATCTCCTGCCCCGCATCCGCAATCTCTATCGGGCCGAGAGGATCGATGCCGTCACCGTGCGGCACCTGACCTTCGCCACTAAGAGGCAACAGCGGGACTGGTTGGCTCTGCTTGACAGCGAGAACGATCATGTACCTATGGGTCAGAATCTCAAATTATGGCTGATGGGCGGCTCGGCCATTTCTACCAAGGTCGCGCTATTCGACCTCACCAGCTATTCCGGCGAGATCGTCTCCGACCTGTTTGGCGAGGACAGCTATTTTGCATGTCCCTCTGATTTCTGGACGGCACAGATGGCGGCGGTCGAGGAACGAGCCGCAAGCTATCGCGAGGCAGGATGGCCGGAGGTCGTCGTCATGGAACGCGGCGCGTATTTCCACACATGGGAGCATGAGCGCTGCTCCAAGAAGAAAGGCGGACGGGTCCATGTCGCCATCAGCCATCGCGGCGAAGTCACCTTCCATGAGGGGTATCTGACCACGAAGGAAGCCCAGAGGCAACAGAAAGGCGAAACTGCGATCAAGCCGGTGCGCCCGGAGATCAGCGCGCCGATCCAGAACTATGTCGATCTGCACCGTCATGCCGCTGTGCGCGCTTCCCTGCTCTCACAGCCTGCTATGGCGCTACGCCTGATGGTGGCTCATGCCATTGTCGGTTCGCCGATGTGGCGGGTGGACGTGGAGAAGCAGCGCGCCAACACGGACGCCATCGCCGAGAGCGTGGAGGTCTGTGTTTCGGAAGCGATGTTTGACGCCGGACGGCGGGAGGTTCTGGCATTGCTGGGGTTCGATCCCGAAACGCCTACCGTCACGGGTGGCTATGCGGGCGACGATGGCCTGTCGGGACTGTCCGTCCATCTGCTGAAACTGCCCGATGAGGCGGTGCTGTCGATCCTCTCGATCGTGATGGGCGAGACGCTGACGGCAGGAAGCGCGATAGTCGAGTTGCTTGGCGCATTGCTCACGGTTGATGTGGCGGCGGTCTGGCAGGCCGATGATGCGCTGCTCGATAGCATCCGCGACAAGCAAGTGATCGGCCGTATTGTCGCGGAGGTCGCGGGCGATGCCGTGGCAACGGCCAATGCCGGGGAGAGCGTCAAGGTGCAACGCCAGATTGTGCGCGATTGTCTTGCGGGAACGGGCGGACGCGCCAAAGCAGATAGCTGGGTGCCGCGCTGGATGGCATTCCCGCCTTCCAGTTATACGGACCGGGGCGGCGTCGGAAGCACCGAGCGGTGGAATGACATTTCCCATTTGCTTGATAGCGAAACCCAGGCTTGCGACGACGAGCAACGGCCCTTGGCGCAGACGGTTTGATCGTGATGGACCCGGCGACGTTTACGCCTCCGGGTTCCTTTTCGAGCGACCTCCGTGGAAATTCGCGGTGCATTCTGCAAAAATTCACGCCTCCAGCTTTGCCGGACGCCATCTTCTGATTGTCGCGCAATGGCCGATTGCGGAATGTCCGGTTCGGAGCGCTTACGCCAAGATAGCTGCCATTCAGGTGCCTTTCGATTATCAACCCTCATGAGACATTCAGCAACCAAAATTCCGATGTCAGGTGCAGACGGGCAGCTATTGATTGCCGCAATATCTTAGCGGCTATGCTACGGCGCAGCGTTCGTCCGCGATCCGCAGCTTTGCCGCTGGACCGCGATCTCTGAGCGGTTATGATTCGCTCGGCAATGTCGGCTTCGCAGCCATAGTTGCCGCTGGACCGCGATCTCTGAGCGGTTATGATCAGAAGGCGCGCGGATCACGGGCAAGCGCTGTTGCCGCTGGACCGCGATCTCTGAGCGGTTATGATAATGGACCCAGGGCAGCGGCGACGAGCTGAGTTGCCGCTGGACCGCGATCTCTGAGCGGTTATGATTGCTGCAACCAGCTTCCAGCAGCGCGTTGAGTTGCCGCTGGACCGCGATCTCTGAGCGGTTGTGATTGCTGCAGCCAGCTTCCAGCAGCGCGTTGAGTTGCCGCTGGAACGCGATCTCTGAGCGGTTATGATCGGCGCGCGCATCATTCATGAGCTTGTCGTGTTGCCGCTGGACCGCGATCTCTGAGCGGTTATGATGGCTGCGCGCGCTGCACCGCATGGCGCAGGGTTGCCGCTGGACCGCGATCTCTGAGCGGTTATGATATTGGTCGGCACGCTCAACAAGGCGCAGCGTTGCCGCTGGACCGCGATCTCTGAGCGGTTATGATCGAGCCGTCCAGCAGGTGGAGGAGTGGTTCGTTGCCGCTGGACCGCGATCTCTGAGCGGTTATGATCGTCGGGGCCGGTGACATAGCGTTCAAGAAGTTGCCGCTGGACCGCGATCTCTGAGCGGTTATGATAGATCAGCGGGTATCGCATTGAAAAACAATGTAATATCTGCTGATCTATCGCTAAAAAAGCAGCGCCAGTCGCTAGAATAGCGCGAGTTGATCCGGGTTTTTGCGTTGCCGCCGTCGGCTCTGCCCAGAAAATCGTACGATATTCTCATATTGGCGGTCCGTGAAACTGAGGATGTGAATGTCGCCGCGATCAGGCAGGTGCCGTTCGACCCGGCGCATATAGGTTTCAAATTGTTCCTTGCCGTTACAGAACCGAGCATAGACAGAAAACTGACTTTTTTCAAAACCTTCGTCCAAAAGAAACTCCCGAAATTTCGTCGCGGCACGCGATTGTTCCTTGGTGCCCACAGGCAGGTCGAACATGACGAAAATCCACATCAGCCGGTATCCGCTCAATTGGGTTGCGCTCATGTGAGCAACGAATCGAGTCCGGCCAATTCCAGCGCGGACGGGGGTGTGGGAAGGACGAGGTCGGCGGCTTGGCCACTCTGAAATGCGCGGGCCAAGCTTTGCGCAGTCCGATTGGCGGCCCCTGCTACGGTGGTCGTGCCCTCCGCGCCGGGCAGGTCGAGTGCGATTAATCGGGCAAAGGCGCGCTTGGCTTCGGGCGTGACCGTTTCAATTCCGCCCGCGACCAAGCGCAAGGCCAGCGCATCGACCAGCGGACGGAAGGGTTCGATCAGGTCGTCAGCCAAGGCGAATGCGTTGGTCCGGTTGGCATGATGCACCCCGATGGAGGGATGCAGGCCGGATGCGACCACGGCGCGCGCGCATAATGAACGCATCACCGTATATCCATAGTTGAGCAGGGCGTTGATGTCGTTGGCATCCCGGTCGCGCCGAAAACCTTCTCCCATCAGCAGTGGCCAGTAACGCCGCGCTGCCTGCGCCTCGACATTGTCGGGATCGCCCGATCCCACGCGTCGGGCGAGCAGGTCGAAGGCGGAAGAGGACAGGCCGTTGGCTTCCAACACCGCCGCCTGCCAGCGGATCTTGGCAATGACGAGCCGGCGCCACAATTGTTTGGACAGCGGCTTGCCCGCTTCCCATTGCGCACGCATCCGGCTGTTCTGGGCATGATGCCCATCCAGCGGAAGGCAGACGGCGACCGGGGCATGGTTGCTGCCGCAGACCAGCATCACCGCACCACGCTGCGCCAGCGCCACGATCAGGTTGGTGGACCATGTAGTGCCATGAGCATGGACGATCACTGCGGCGACATCATCCAGCGGTACCCGGCCCACTTCCTCGCGCTCCTGCGATACGATCAGGAAGCCGCGAGATACAGACAGATGACGACCGTTTGTGGCAATATCGACGATCCGGTCCATCTGTTTCGCCCCGCCTTGCCGTCAGGTCGATTTGCGCGTCTTGCGACGGGCCGTGCGGGCGGGGAAGCCGGGGTCGAGAACGCGGCCTAATTCATCGATGCGAACCTGACGGGCCTTTGCCTTTTGAAGGCTACTTGCGGCCACCGCAAAATATTTGAACGGATCATCTTCGTTAGGAGTGGCGTCGCGACGCTTCAGGCTACCCGCTTCCTGTGGCGGTGCGAAGGTAATCTCTCCATTCTGGCGAAATTTCACGACGCGCATGAGTTCACGCGTTTCATGGGCTCGTTCAACCGCGATCAGATCGTTTTGTTGCAAGCTCAAAACCTTGCGAGCGGTAGGGCTTCGGGAGCGAATTTTTGACACCCAATCGGGCTGATGTGCGTCGAATGTCGAAACCACTTCCGCCTCCCATTTGCCTCCAGGCAATTCCCACACATCGTACCGATAATTGGAATCGCCTTTATATCCCTTATAGATGCGTCCATTCTGGTCGCTAATCGGGATGACGGATAGGACTTCCGTGACGCGCACGCGACGCACGTTGCCAAAGGGGTGCCATTCCAGATTCGGGAAATCCATCACGGCCTTTTCGAACGCTTTGCCCTCGAGCCCTTCAAGATGCTGATACAGCGCGGCTTTCAGGTCTGTGTCACGGATACGGTCGAGGTCGGCCAGCTTCTTGAAGCTTGCCAGCGGCACGCGACGCACGACGATGCTGTTGCCCTTGGCGTCCGTTTCGCCGGTAAAGCCATAAGCGGTGTCATTGTGTAGCCGCCCGGCGGTGGCGTCCTTCCCTTTTGGCAGCCCTGCCTTGGATATAGTGCCATGGTCGGTACGGTGGCTGACCGTAATGGCGTTGACGGCGGTGCGCAGATCGTTGCGAAATTCATCCCATGGCGGCGGGATGATGATCCGCTCACGGCCTTCCGCGCCTTCCAGGCCGGAGACTCTGGAAATTTCGGTCAGCATCGATCGATCAACGATCGCGACAACCACGGCGTCGATGGCGTGGTGGCGGTGATCCAGCCGGTTCTTTGCCTGATCCGCGCCGCCGCCAAAATTATGGTCGGGCAAAAGGTCGTTCAGACCCAGCTTGCGCCGCACCATCTCGGTCAGTCGCCCCGGCGAAACCCAAATGTGGCTGCTGCCTTCGCCGCTTCCGGGGTAAAGCGTTTCCAGATATTCACGCGACAGCCGGGCGAGATATTGGGTGTCGACCAGATGGCGCGCCTGAAAACCGCTTTCATCCTTGAACTTCTCCATCGCGTCCGGCTCGAAACGCCAGCGTTTGTTACGCGGCAGTTGCGCGGCGCGGGCGGCGATTTCTTCCCAACGATCGGTATGCCCCCATGCCTCATAGGGCGATTGTTTGCGTTTCGTACGATTGGCTTCGCGCATACAGACGATCTTGTTGCCATTGCTGTCGTCCAGCGTCGCGGTGAAGGGCAGTATATGATCGACCTCGACGGCGGCGGAAAACAGCATGTCGACGGAAATCTGCGTGCCGGTATAGATGCAGCGCCGGTCCAGCACATTGGCGGGATTAAGCTCCTCCCATAATTTCAGCAGGGCGCGGTTCGCGCCGGTATCAGGCCTGCCAATGGTAAGCAGCTTTTCCGAACGCTTCTCCGCGGCAAGCCGGTTCTCATTATTCTCCTTGTTGATCCGCTTCTTGTCATCGTCGGTCAACTTGAGTTCGCGGGCCAGTTCAATGGCGATTTCGGCGGGCGGGCCATAGGCGCGGATCAGGGTGTTTACGATCCGGCGTAGCTGGTTCAGCCCGATATGCACGGTGGGATTGGTCAGGCGACCGATCCGCATTTCATCCGAATGGTCCGGGTTGCCGGTGCCCGGCATGATGTGCCGTTCTAGCGCGACGCCATAATAGGGGAGTTGCGGGCGACCCTGCGCATCCTCGAAAATCTCGCCGGTGCGCAGATCGCTGTGATGGCCAAGGCCCGCTGCCGCTACCGCTTCGCTGTAGACGAGCACGCGCCCGTCCTTCTCACCATCGCGCAACGCGTCGATCAACCGCTGGGTCGCAACCTTGCCAAACCGGCTATAGCCCGGTGGCAAGGGCGCATTGGTGACGGCGCGGATCTGTTCGGGCGTCAGGTCAAAGGTAGCGGCCAGCCACGCGCGGCACGCAGCATCCTCGGCATCGCTCTCTACCTCTTCCAGCCGCGCGATGACGTCCCATTGTTCCTCGATCGACAGATGCACCCAGCGATTACCGAAGCGCGTCTTGGCACCCATCGCGGCGGCAACTTCGTCGCCTTTCAGGTCGCTGCGGTTCTCGCTTTCCTTGTTGAAGCGCGCGTCAGGATCGAGCTTCAGCGTCTTGCGCAGGCTCACAAAACTCACCTTTGCCTTGTCCTTGAGTTTCAGGAACAGGGTGTCCCGTTCCTCCCGCGTCAACCGCTGCGCCATTTCGCCGGGCCGCACGATCGTCAGTGCGTTGAGTTCTTCTAGCAGGCGACGTTTCTGAAACAGGGGATGGGCCTTGGGCAGGCGCTGGTCGCCCCTGATCAGCGTGCACACGCCGATCTGCGGTGCTTTGAGCGGGCGCTGGTAGAAAATGATCTCGTGCAGCCGGTCATGGACCTCATTGGTCAGCGCATCGGGGTGATGGGCGGCCTGCGCTTCCCAGATGGCGGCAAACTCCGCCTCCATCAGCGCGCGGCCGGGATAGAAGTCATAGCCGTCACCCTTGGCATGCTCATCCGTTTCCGGGCGCAACCGGGTACGCACGCTGGGGATGGCATTTGCGTCGGTCGCGCTGGCGCGGCGCTCATACAGCCATTTGCCATAGGTCCAGCTGCCCGGTTCCGCGCCCGCTTCCTCTTCGGCCTGGCGAATGGCGTCGCGGGTTCGGTCGATGCCGATGGCGATTTTGCCCGCATCTTCATCCGCCTTGCGGTCGGCCTTGCGGTTCGATTTGAAGCCGCGCCGCTGGTTAAGATGGAATAGCGCCCGGCCCACTTCCGGCAGGGTCAGCGCCTCGTCCAGCGCCCTTGCGCGCACCGCATAGGGATCGATCGTGGCCATGGCCTTGCGCTCGTTCTCGTCCGCCGGGAACAGCCCGTCAGCGATCAGATATTTGATCAGCGCCCTTTGCCGCTGCTGCAACCGGTCCCGCCGCCGCCGCATCGCCCGCGCATCGCGTCGATCCACCGCGAGTGATGCGCCAGACTTGGGATCGCGGCCATCGCTGAAAATACGCGATCCGGCGTGGAGGATGGCGATCGGTTTGCCATCGACGGGCGCGCTCAGTTCGATGGCCGCCCAGCCCAATGAGTTCGCCCCAAGATCGGCGCCCAGCCGCCAGATTTTGTGTGTACGTGCTGTCATGTCATTCCGCCCTTAAGTAGAATTACAGAGGGTCAGGCTCGGCGATCGCGGTCAAGATCAATTCGTCCCCATAATGATCAGGATCGCGCTTCTGGCTTGACCGTGATCTTCAGATGCGCCAGATGAGGCACTCAGAGATCGCGGTCTGGCAGTTAACAAGTGTCAGTACGCACCAGATAAGGGCGATGCTCCGGCGTCGCCTTTTTTTTTTGTGTTTTCCCAATCAGCATTTCGTCCGGTGATATCGCAACTTTCGTCTTTGCGATTTAGTATTATCTGGCGATGCGACGGTTGCGTCTATGCGATGTTCGGCGATTGGCACGATCGTTTGCGTGTCAAAGTTTGCTTTGGTCCAAATTTCGATCAATGGCGGCTTTGTAATTTTCTTATCACAAACAGACCGTCGCAAATGGCCCACGGGCTGTCGACAGCTGGACAAAATCGTATGTTCGGGAACGTCCGCTTCTAGGCGACCCGGAAATCCCATCGAGCGGCGACAAGGGGCGCATTGCCGCCTGACAGACGTTTCGGCCATAAACCTCACACGTTCGCGGTGGTCCAGTAAATCTTTGTGACGGAAACTCGCCATCGCCGAGTGTTCGACCAGGGCCGTTTCGGATTTTGGTCAGGGATTAGTGGCCGCCTAATTAGCCAGCCTTACCCTGCTGGTTCTCGCGCCGCTCGACTTCCCGTTCCAGCACTTCCCGAATGAAGGCTGCGCGGCGCTGCCGCCCGACCAGCTTATCAATCCGCTCGCCGAGACCTTCGGGCAATCGGATGTTGGTTGATTTCACGTTGAGCGGTGGCCTTCCCATAATTGCGTCGTAACCGCGTGTGACACCCGTTCAATCAGAACCAGAGTAACCGGTGCCGGTTATTGAATATTGCTTTCCTTTTATGTTATAAGCGGTGCCGCTTAGTGCTGCGAACGCATTTTGGTGCGGCCGTGACAGTGAAGTGAGGAAGGCAGGCCCATGACTTTATCCGATTCTCTCTTGGGTGATTCGAAGATCGCCACGTCGCGCCGCGCCCTGCTGCGCGCATTGACCATCGCGCCAGTTGCCGCGTCGGCAATTGCCTCGCCCTGGGAGGGCGCACTGGCGGCGCTTCACCAACGCTATGAAGACGAACGCGCGACGCTTGCTCGGACGAAGGAGGGGCGAAGCCTAAGCCGCTTCCGCTATCACAACGCCGAACGGTGGATGACCACGCTCGAAGCAGATTTCCTAGCCGATCCGCGACATGCAAAGGAAGCGCTGCATCAGGCCGGTTTCGTGACTCAGCAGGCCCTGTGCGCCTATCTGCTGGACATGGGCTTTGCCGATACGTGGAACGCCAGCCACATCAAACAGGACATCGCCAAGGCGCTTGCCTACTCCAATGCTTGCGGCTTTGGCCATGACTGCCCTGACATGGCGCGGTTGGCGACAGTCCTCTCGCCCTACTGGAAATGGGGCTATCATTATCATGATTGGGAGGAAGACCGGCCCCGCACGGGCGGCTTCATTCCCGCCATGATTACGCCCCTTGTGCGTGCCTTGGTGGACCGCGTCCATGACGTGACTGGCCACCCGCGCCCGAGGGGTTGCCAACGCCGCCCGCAGGAGGCGCGATCATGATGCTGCGCACCGATGCAGATCATCTGCCCGCGCTGATCCGGGACGAGCTTCTCCATGTCACCACGATCCTGTTCGAGGCGTTCGAAGAAACGACCAAGGGCCGATGCTCAGAACATTTCAGGGCGGGCCGCGTCCTCACCCTGATCCTGCACGGCCCCCACGCCGAGAAAGATTGGGATGAGATCGCGGCGGGGGAAGCGTTCCGCCTGCTGGCGATCGTCAACTATTCCCGCCTTGCCCGCAGCGAACGCGACTGGCGGCTGGTGCGTGATCGGCTCCGCCGCGCGTGGGAGCATGGCGAAATTACCCGCCCGGTGCGGCTGGCGGTGGAAAGCCTTGAGGGGGTCAACGGCGCTCTTGTCGAAGGCGTCCCGCATTTCGTCACTATCGCCGAGCAGGGAATCGCGCTTTACCAGATGGAGGGATTGCGGCTGAGTGAGCCGCGCCGCCTTCCGGTGCGGGAACGGGCTATTCGGGGGGTGGCGGAGTTCATCAGGTGGCATGAGCGCGGAACCGGATTTCTGGCAGGCGCGGCTTTCTATCGGGACCGAGGCGATGCGCCGATGGCGGCGATGATGCTGCATCAGGCGTGCGAACATTTCTATCTGTGCGTCTTGCGATCCATCAGCCTCCACGCCCCGCGCACCCATGCGTTGGATGAACTGCGCGAGGGGGCGGAAGCGCTGGACCCACACCTGCATTCGGCATGGCCGCGAGATAGCCGCTTCGAGCGGCGCGCATTCGGCTGTATCCGCCGCGCCTATGTCGAAGCGCGCTATGGGCGATCCTACCGTATTTCGAACGAGGAACTGGCATGGGCGTTCGCGCGGGTGGAGATACTGGCGGAACGTGCGGCGTGCGCGGTCGCAGATCATCAAGCTTCGCTCGCCGCAAGCCTATCAGCGCCGATGCTTCCGCCGCCCGCAGGACCGACAACGGCGGTGGCGCTTTCCCAGCCTGCTTGCCGCGCCAATATGCTGCAACGGACATGGCGGATCGTGCGACGAGTTGCCCCGCAACAGGGCCGATGGAATCCGCTCGTTTCCGTTCGCCGGTTTTGGCGCTCCGACAGGTGCAGGGACTGGGTTGACCATCTGCCCTTGGCGATTGTCTGCCTGTGCTTCTTCATGGCGGGGGCCGAGGCAACGCTATGGCGGGTAAAGTCCGCGCAGGCCGTCCGCTCCGAACCCGCCGACCTCTCCGCCGTCCTGGACTTCGATGTGCGCGCGGACACGGTGCTGGGCGCGGTCATGGACGTTGCGCAGAGGGCGGGCTACCGGGTCGAGGCCAATGAAGATATTTGGACCGTGCGGTGGACCGGAGCCTATCGCGCCAAGGCGACGACCTTCGACGCGCTGGCAGACATTCTCTATGGTTCCGGTCTGTGTCCCGCTATCCGAGAAGACTTCATCACCGTGCGCTATTGCGACAAGAACAGCCCACCAATAGCGGCGATGGTCGAGTATCAGGCAGAACCGGGCGGCAATGTGCGCTTGTCAGTTTCGCGCTAACTGCCGTCCAGTTCCGCTTCAAACGCCCGCTTGCCCTTACGCTTCCAGAGGGCAAGCGCGTTGGCGCGTTCCTCTCCGCGCAGTCTGTCGGCAACCGTGAGGAACGCGCCGTAGAGCGTAGCGCGGTCATCGTCGGTCAGATCGACCAGTCCCGCCTTAATGACGAGGCCGCCCAGTTCGATCAGGTGCCGCGTGCGTTCGCGGCGTGCAACGGCCCAGTCCCGCATGTCGGTTCGCGCCTTCCGAGCCTCAAGCCGATGCCGCGCCGCCGCCCTGCGGAAGAGCGCCGCTCTGCTGGCCAGCAGGTCCGCTCGCAGGCTTGTCGCCCTTGCCCAGAAAGAAGGCCGCGCCCGTCTTGCGCCAACCCTCCTTTGTGGCGGCGTCCTTCACCGTCGCGGCATGAAGCAACGCCCCGGCCAGCAGATCGGCGTCGAGCGCGTCGGCCCCGGTAGCGGTCACCAGTTCGCCAAGCTGCCTCACACGCCGTTCCTTGAGCGCCTTGGCCTTGTCGGCCAGGGCTTTGAGTTCCGAATCAAAATCGCGGGGCTTTCGCATCGCAAAGTCTCCATTGAGTGACGATGGCGCTATGATAAGATGATCTCACCCACCGCGCAGTAGAGTCGCCGGGACAGCCTGACACCGCCTAGTCCCGTCCGAGAAATTTTCGAGAAGGGCGCGCTTATACGTCGTTACGACGTGCACGTTGTTGCAGTAGATGGATGATCGTCATGGCGATCTTCCATTTCTCCGTCCAGGTCATCAGCCGCGCCTCCGGCCGCAGCGCCGTGGCGGCGGCCGCCTATCGCGCGGGCGAGCGGCTGCATGACGAACGGATCGATCGTGATCACGACTTCACGAACAAGTCGGGCGTCGTCCATTCGGAAATCCTCCTGCCCGAAGGCGCGCCCGAACGCTTCTCCGATCGCGAAAAGCTCTGGAACGAGGTCGAGGGATGCGAGAAGCGCAAGGATGCGCAGCTTGTCCGCGAGGTGGAGTTTTCCATCCCGCGCGAGATGACCCAGGCGCAGGGCATTGAGCTCGCCCGCGACTTCACGTCACGAGAATTCGTGGATCGCGGCATGATCGCGGATCTCAATGTGCATTGGGATATCGGCGCGGACGGCATGGCCAAGCCCCATGCCCATGTCATGCTCACCATGCGGGAGGTTGTGCAGCGCGAAGATGGCACCGCTGGCTTCGGGGCGAAAGTACGCGACTGGAACCGGACCGAACGTGTCGAGCAATGGCGCGAACGTTGGGCGGAGCATGTCAATCAGCGCCTGGCCGAACTCGACATCGACGCGCAGATCGATCACCGCAGCCTTGAGGCGCAGGGGATCGGGCTTGAGCCGCAGGACAAGGTCGGCCCCGCAGCGTCGCGGATGGGCGAGCGCGGGCTTGAGTCCGAACGCATCGAGGATCACTGCGCTCTCGCCCAGCGCAACGGCGAGCGCATCATTGCCGACCCGTCCGTGGCGCTCAATGCGATCACTCACCAACAGGCTACATTCACGCGCCGCGACATGGCGATGTTCGTCCATCGCCACACGGACGGAAAGGAGCAGTTCGACCAGGCGATGAGCGCCGTTCGCGCGTCTCCCGAACTTGTCGCGCTGGGCAAGGACGGGCGCGGCGAGGATCGGTTCACCAGCCGCAACATGATCGAGACCGAACAGCGGTTAAACCAAGCATCGGAGTTGATGGCGACAAGCGAACGGCATCGCGTGGACGAGAAGGACCGCGCCGCCGCCCTTGCCCGCGCGGAAGCGGGCGGGCTTGCGTTGACGGGCGAGCAGCGCGCGGCGTTGGATCATGTGACGGGCGAGCGCGGCTTGGGCGTGGTGGTGGGCTATGCGGGCACCGGCAAGAGCGCGATGCTTGGCGTGGCGCGTGAGGCGTGGGAGAATGCCGGGTTCAAGGTGCGCGGCGCGGCATTGTCGGGGATCGCGGCGGAGGGGCTGGAAAATGGTTCGGGCATCGCCTCGCGGACCATCGCTGCACTTGAACATGGCTGGGCGCAGGGGCGCGATCTTCTGACCGCCCGCGACGTGCTGGTGATCGATGAGGCGGGCATGGTCGGCACACGCCAGATGGAGCGCGTTCTGTCCCACGCCGCCCACGCCGGCGCAAAGGTCGTGCTGGTCGGCGATCCGCAACAGTTGCAGGCGATCGAGGCGGGCGCGGCGTTCCGCGCGATCCATGAGCGGCATGGCGGCGTCGAGATCACACAGGTGCGCCGCCAGCAGGAGGACTGGCAGCGCGAGGCCACCCGGCACCTGGCGACCGGCCGCACCGGCGAGGCGATCGGGGCCTATGACGCGCGCGGCATGGTTCACGCGGCCGAGATGCGGGAACAGGCGCGCAGCGATCTTGTCGAGCGATGGGACCGCGAACGCATCGCCGCGCCCGATCAATCGCGGATCATTCTCACGCACACCAATGACGAGGTGCGCGCACTCAACGAAGCGGCCCGCGACCGGATGCGGGCGAGCGATGCGCTTGGCGAGGACATGCGCGTGAGGGTGGAGCGCGGTGACCGGCTGTTCGCGCCCGGTGACCGCATCATGTTCCTGAGGAACGAGCGCAGTCTCGAGGTGAAGAACGGCACCTTGGGCACCGTCGAGAAGGTCAGCCCGGACCATATCGCCGTCAGGACCGATGACGGCCGCTCCGTCGCCTTCGACACGAAGGACTATGCCCATGTCGATCATGGCTATGCGGCCACCATACACAAGGCGCAGGGCATGACCGTGGGCAGGACGCATGTCCTCGCCACCCCCGGCATGGACCGCCATGGCGCCTATGTCGGGCTGTCCCGTCATCGCGACGGCCTGGCGCTCCATTATGGCCGGGACGATTTTCGCGATCAGGGCAGGCTTGTCCGCACGCTCAGCCGCGCGCGCGCCAAGGATATGGCAAGCGACTATGACCGGCGTGATCTTGCCCAGGCATTCGCCGAACGGCGCGGGATCAGCTTTGGGGACCGGATTGCCGAGATGGTCCGCAAGCTGCCCGGAAAAGCGCGCGGGATGTTCGACAATTTCCGCCCGAAGGCGCAGCCCGATCGTGATCAGGGCCTATTTGCCGGTTTCCGGCCCATCCCTCGCGCCGACCTGGCGCCCCAAAGCCATGACCCGATCCCGGATCGGCAGCCGATCCGCACAGGCGGTCTGCGCGGCGCGGTGGAGCGCTATGCGACGGCGCTGGACGAGATGCGAGAGGCCCGCGCGCAGGGCATGGTTCCCATGCCGCACCAGCGCGAGGCGCTGGCGCGCGCCGGGGCGTCGCTCGATGCGGTCCGTCCCGAGGCGTCCACCGATCTTGGCGCGGCCTTCCAGCGTCAGCCAGAGCTGGTGCGCGAGGCGGCGGAAGGGCGCAGCCAGGCAGCGCTGCGCGCGATGCAGCGGGAGACGGACATCCGCATCGATCCCTTCCAACGCGCCGACCGGTTCGTCGAGGGCTGGCAGCAATTGCAGCGCCATCGAGAGGAGATGCTGCGCGATGGCGACCATCGCGGCGCAAAGCGCGTAGCGCAGGATATGGCCGGCATGGCCAAGAGCCTGGAACGCGACCCCCAGCTTGAATCGGTGCTGGGCGGGCGCAGCCGCGAACTTGGCCTGGAGATTAGTCGCGAGATCAGCCGCACCCTGTCGCGCCAGCTCGCCGATTCCATTCCCTTCGACCATGGCCGCACCCCTGGACGCGGCATGGGGATCAGCCACTGACATGGAGCATGACGCGATGGACGACGAACAGGATCTCTTGAACGAACAGGAACCACCGCCCGACGCGGCGGCCGAGGCATTCGCGCGGCTCGAGGCGCGCATTGCCGGGATCGAGGATCGCATCGAGCGGCGCATGGTCCTATTGACGCGCGCGGTTGAGCATGTCGCCATCGAGAAGCAGGATATCGAGATACCCGATTATGGCTCGACGCTCGCCAGCATGGGTGAGGTTCTCGCCAGGCTGGCGGGAGAGGTCGGGAAACTGGCCGATGCCCCTGCCTTGAAGCTGACGCCGCGGGGCATGGCCGAACAGATGAGGCAAGCGGCAAACCAGGCTCGCGAAACGGACCAGGCGACGATCAGGATATCGCAGCAGCTTCATCGCCAGACACATGCGGACCTGACAAATGCGATCGGCGCCGTCCGGAGCAAGGAGCAACAGCGCTGGCGCCTTCTTCAAGCGATCGGCGGCACTGCGCTCGTCCTATCGCTGCTGTGGCTCATCTATCCCGGTTGGGCCGCAGGCATCGGGCCGCAAGGCTGGCTCTGGCCAGAGCGGGTCGCGCGCCGCACCCTGGGCGAGCCGTCCTTATGGGAAGCGGGTATCCGCCTCATGCGGGCTGGAGACCCGCAAGCGTGGCAGGCGATCGTTGCCGCTGCGCAGATGCGGCGGGGCAATCGCGAAACGATCGCGGCATGCGAAAAGGCGGCCGCCAAGGCAAAAGAGCCGGTGAATTGCACTGTCGCAGTGGGCGCGGAAACAGGCTGAGGGGTGCTGCCCCCCATTTCCGTCAAATCTCGATCAGATTGATGGTGCAGGTTCCGCTGGAGACGCTGTAATCGACCCTTTTTATGGTGCTTCGATTGGCTTGCGCGGTCAAAAGCAAGGCATAATTGGCGCGCCCCGCATCGGTCGTCAGCGAGACATAGAGAATGTCATAATTACAACCGCCACTGGGAGCGACGGTGAACTGCACATAGGCGGTGCTATTTGTGTTCTGGACGCCGACTCTGGAGATGGTCCTGTTAGCGTCGATCACGGCCCAGGCGGGCGAGGTAAAAAGAAATGCGCAGGCGACAGAGCATAACAGTTTCTTCATCTCGACTTCCTGTTCAGAAAAATGGCTGAAATCTGCCTTGCACCCACCAGTCGTCCATCACGGCAATGCAGCTGGTCCAAGGACAATGATCGAAAAACACAAGCAAGCATATCATGTCGGCGGTTGGAGCGACGCTGTCCGTTTCGATCGCCACGACGTCCAGCGGGCCTCGGTCATAAAGTGGCCGATGAATATCAGGATGGCAAATAAGGGAGGTGTAGGAAAGCGAAAACAAGCATGGATTCTGGTCCGATAATGGATTGAACGCTGCTTGTAATATTGGATGAAATATCATCCTGCATACCAAGCCTGGGTGAGCTGGCGATCGACGGGTCCATTGACGCGAGATCGATGCGCCATGGGCGATAACCGAATCGAGTTAATGGAATGATAACCGGATCAGGACTCCGGCATGACCAAATCGGCGCCAATTATTGGGTTGCAATGTAGGATTTTACCGGTCATCGTTCAGGCATAACAGGATCGCAACAATAATGGATATCATCTTTCGAAAGCGAAAGATGAGCTGAACTGTCTTGCCTTGTTTGGCAGGACGCGATCCGTCGCGCCTGCCTGCCACAGTATCGGAGGATGAGATGAAGCTTCGTCGAATTGCTTGCGCTTTTCTTGCCGGTCTCTCTTCTCCAGCATGGGCGGCCTGCGGGACCAATGCCTGTGGCAATGTGACCATAACCCGTCTCTGGGCGGGCACGGAGGGTAAGGTTTATGTGCAAATTTCCGACAGCCTTGCCCCGCTCGACTGCACTCCGCTCAATTCGGAATATATGACCCTGCTCCGCAGCGACACGAATTCCGACTGGATTTACGCGACGTTGCTGACCTCCCTTACGGCAGCCGCCGGCAAGCTCGAGCGCATCAGGATCGTGGAAGGGTCGTCGGGCTGCACCATTTCCTATGTGTGGCAAAAGCAGCAGCCTTGAACCTGGGGAGAGCGCCGATGAAGATCGCGAACAGATTATCGTGGGCGCTTGTGGCGCTGACACCAGCCAGTGTCCAGGCCGCCAGCACGACCACCTACACCTATGATGCATTGGGAAGGCTGGTGCAGGCCAGCACGACCGGCACTGCCAACAATGGCGTGCAGATGAGCACCACCTACGACGCTGCCGACAACCGCACCACCTATCGGGTGACGGGATCGACCAGCAAAGTGGTCGTGGTCCCGATCAATGGGTTGACGGTCATTCCGATCTTGGACGACTAGTGCTTCGGAAATTTTACATTTGAAATATTAAAAAATTAGGGGATAATTTCATGTCTGTATGTGGACATGCTGCAAAACAGCCTTTGCAAGCGGCGATTTCTCCGCTTGCCTTGCTTGCAGCCCTATCATTTCCTGCTGCCACGTCCGCGCAGATCGCTCAAGATCCTGACGGGCGCTATGATAGCAATTTCCGAGGCGTCGATCTGAACCGGGGGTATTTCGCAGAAACCGTGCAGGACATTTCTATTGGAGCAAGCGATGATCCTCTAGTATTTTCAAGAGTTTATCGAAGTGGTCTGCGACCTGATGCCGAAGCTGTAAACGTTGGTGACTTTCATTCTTCGCAATCAATTTTTGTAAATTGTTGGGGTGCTAACTATAATAATCAGCCAGGGACAGGCTACCCATTGTGCCGAGGACAGGGTATGTCCGTGCAGATTGCTGGCGAATGGTATCCGTTCAACAGGGTGTCGGGCTCTTTCGTGCCATTTTATGCGGATGGCTCGTCCCTTGTCGAAAGTGATACTGGTTTCATTTTCGCTACGGCTGACGGCATCGAATATAACTTCACGAAGGCGTCATCAAACTGGTGCGGCATGGGGACGTGCCTGCTGATTTCTACAGTCAAACGACCTAACGGCAATATTCTAACCTACAGCTATGAGGTGGCCTACAATAAATCAGGCGGTTGGCCTGCGCAAAGGCGCCTCGCAAGGGTTATAGACAGCTACGGGAACGGTTTGAACTTTTCTTATCTCTCGCCTGCAGGAGGTACCGCTGGCGGCGATCCAACCATCCAGTACACCAAGAAGGTAACGATCGCTTCGGTTTCTGCATTCAACAGCGCCTGCATCGGCAATTCAAGCGAAGGGTGCACGACCGGCACACTCCCTTCGGTAAACTATGCCTACACTAACAGATCCGAAACTTCGTTGCTCCGGTTGGATACGGTTTCCAAGGGCGGGCTGACATTCAATCTGACTTGGTCGGTGCAGAATCTGGTATCGACGGCTCTCTCCGGGCAGTCGCCCGCTTATACCAACACCTATCTTAGCGGCCGGGTCACCGAGCAGATGGACCAAAGTGATCGGAAGTGGCGCTTTGACAGGACTTTCAGTGGATCTTCTACGACGAAGACAGAGATTTACGATCCATCGAATAATAAGACTACTTTTAATTACATTGCCACACGCTTGAGTCCGCAATCTGTTTTAAATTCGTCCAATAATTTAACATCTTATGAGTATTATGACACAGGACTGCTTAAGAAGGTAACTTTCCCAGAACAGAATGCAGTAGAATTCACCTACGACGCACGAGGCAACCTGACCGAGCGGCGAGCCATATCAAAAACGCCCGGAACTCCACCAGATATCGTCACAGAGTGGGATTTTGAGGACACGTGCACATCGGTCGTGAAATGTAACAAACCGATCTGGTCAAAGGATGCGAACCTCAAAAAGACTCTTTATGAATATGACGATATAACGGGTCAAGTAAAGAGTGTGACCCTACCCGAACCTGCCACGAGCGCTGGGTTTCCACAGACGCGTTACGACTACACTAGCTATCAGGCCTATTGGAACACTGGAGGTACGATTTCGCCGTCGGGCCATTCGATCAGTATGCTCACATCCATTTCCTCCTGTTCCACCGGGAGCGCGCCCTCCTGTGTTGGGAGCGCGACCGAGAGTAGGACAACCATGAATTATGGTCCTCAGACGGCGGGCACAGCCAATAATTTGGCGCTGGTATCCGCGACTTCATCTGCGGGTGATAGCAGCATCTCGGCATCCACCAGCTTTGCTTACGATGTTGCGGGCAATATTATGGAGGTGAACGGCCCCCTGGCTGGAAGTGCCGATACGACTCGCTTTTTCTATGATGTCGCGCAACGGCGCATCGGCCAAGTTGGTCCGGATCCCGATGGCGTGGGCACGTTGCTCTACAGAGCAATGCGATACACTTATGGCACCAACGGATTGGTGTCGAAAGTCGAGTCCGGCACCACAGAAGGGCAAACGGCGAGCGACTGGTCTGGTTTCTCGCCCCTGGACGAGGTGACACTCGATTACAATCCCGGCGCCGATCTCATCAAGCAGACATACGCCGCCGGAGGCCAGCCCTATTCTGTCCGTCAGTTCAGTTATGACAGTGTCGGGAGACTGATGTGTACCGCCGATCGGATGACCAGCAGCGCCTGGAACTCGCTTCCGACATCTATCTCAGCTGCTTGTGAACAGCCTACCACGCCGCCTTCCGTCCCGGATCGGATTTCTCGGACATGGTATGATGCTGTGGGGCGCGTCTCCGTGTTGCAAAGCGCCTATGGCGTTACGACTGCGAACGGATTCCCGGCCACTTTGCAGCGGGATGAGGTGACGAATAATTATACAGGCAATGGCCAACTCGCGTCGATTTCTGACGCGAAAGGCAACGAGACGACCTACCAATATGATGGACATGATCGGTTGTTGAAGACATGCTATCCGGCCACCGGAATAACCGGCTGCACATCGGCCACCGACTATGTGCAGCGCACCTACGACCCCAACGGCAATGTCACAAATCTGCGACTTCGGGATGGTCAAAATATCGCTCTTCGCTACGACGATCTGAACCGCCTGACATTGAAGAATTTGCCTGGAAGCGAACTCGACGTCACATATGAATATGATCTGCTTGGCCGAATGACTTCAGCAAGACAGAGCGGCAATGCTCTGTCTTTTACTTATGACGCGCTCAATCGGAACCGGAAGCAGATTGGACCGCAGGGCGAAATGAAATATGACTATGACGCTGCCAGCCGACGCACGCGCTTGGAATGGCCCGATGGCTTTTATGTAAACTATGACTGGGATTGGACCAATGCGGTGACGGCGGTCCGTGAGAACGGCGCGACCAGCGGCGTCGGCATATTGGTGACCTATGGCTATGACAATTTGGGGAGGCGGACGGGAATTGTGCGGGGCAATGGCACATCGACGAGCTATGGTTATAACCCCGGTTCGCAGCTGACTTCGTTGACGCAGAATTTGTCTGGGACGGCCAACGATCAGACTTTAGGCTTCTACTATAATCCGGCTAGCCAGATAACCACCCGCACTTCGTCAAACGATAGCTACGTATTTACCCAACAATATAACGCCCGACGCACCTATACGGCAAATATTCTGAACCAGTATACCACTGCTGGCGGCGCAGCACCTGATTATGATAAGCGAGGCAATTTGATCGTCAGTTACGGCAAGAGCTACAGCTACAGTTCAGAAAATTATATGCTGTCGGCGCCTGGATTCACTATGAATTATGATCCACTTGGCCGCCTTTATCAGAGTAGCGGCAGCGGGACATTACGTCGGGCCTATGATGGCATGGCACTAGTGGCGGAGTATAACGGCTCCAACGTGATCCAGCGCCGATATGTTTCCGCGCCCGGCACAGATGAACCATTGGTGTGGTACGAGGGGAGTGGAACGATAGATCGGCGCTGGTATCATACCGATGAGCGCGGAAGCGTTGTCGCGATATCTAACAGCGCCGGTACAAGCATTGCTATCAACCGCTATGACGAATGGGGTACTCCGCAGACAAGTAATGAGGGAGCCATTCAATATACCGGACAAATCTGGCTACCAGATATTAATCTTTATTATTACAAAACACGGATGTATGATCCTCGTTGGGGACGGTTCATGCAGACTGACCCGATCGGATATGCCGGCAACATGAACCTTTATGCCTACGTCGGGAATGACCCCATCAATTTTACCGATCCACTTGGCTTGCAACAATGCCCGGCCAATGCTGACATCTGTGCTGGCACAGATATACCCAATTCTACTGGCGGAGGGAGCGGCAAAGGCGGATATAATGGACCGTTGCCGGGGCAGCAAGATTTTGGCGGTCGGGGTGCTTTGGCTGCGATTCTCCGTAACTTGCGACGCCCGCCCGCGAACTTGGTAAAAGGGCCCATCTTCGGAGAAATGCCGCAAAATAGGTGCGGCATGGGATCATGCGGACCACAAACCCAAAAGCTTTCACAATGCGTTGTGAATTTCTTGAATGGGGCAGATTCCAGTGTTGATTGGGGCGGAGTAAACCTCATTCGAGGGGGGAACATCCCAAATAACTATACGACTTGGAGCGCTACGGGAATTTCTGTTCCTTCGGGCGACTACGACGGGGGTGTGAGTTGGTTCACGTTGTTTCATGAATTTGGTCACGTCCATGATTACACCGCTGGCAACTTGTCATTACCCGGATACGTAGGGCAAACCGTTTCGACGCTCTTCACCAGTCCAGGTGAAGTCTGGGAAAAAGGTTGGCATGATGCCATTGGAGCCGAAAAGGCGGCCAATGCTTATCGCGCTGGCTTAATTAAGAAGTATAATGCAGCGGGGTCTCCATGCGGCAAGCTGTTTTGATTCTGGCGACTCTAGTAGCATTAGTCGGCCTGTCATCGTGCGACGGATATAAATATAAAGGAATGGATGGCGACGAAGCACTAAAAGCATCCCAGGAGATGGACTTAACGGAATCATACGAATTTTATGTGGCGACCTATAAGGGGACGAGTCCGCCGATGCTCGACGTAGCGAAGACATTCCGCCGCTTTGGACCTCATGGCGTTTCATATCTAGAGACGAAGGCGCTTAATGCGAAAGATGCGGAAGAATTTAATGCGGCTACCATGGCATTGCTGATATTGGATGCGCGATGCTCTCATGATCTGGCAATTCAGCTACAGAAAAAGACAAAGAATCTCCATACAGATTCATCCTATGTGTCACAATTTTGTAGCTAATGAATTGCAGGCGCGCCGCAAAGTGTAATCAAGCAAACATTCTGCGGTGCTCCGGGTGGTTATGCGGGAGCGTTAGAGCATTTTCATGATGAGCGGAATCGTGGGGGGATTCCTTTTTTGTTGATCGTGTGATTCATAGGGAGCCGTCACGAAGGAGGCGGCGATGGGTTGGCGATCAGGACAGAGTTATTCGCAGGATTTGCGGGATCGGGTGATCGGGGCGGTCGATGGTGGCATGGCCGTGCGGGAGGCGGCCACGACCTTCAAGGTGAGCATCGCCTATATCTACAAGGCGCTGATCCGGCGCCGACTGACCGGGAACGCTGGTGTCAGCTCGAACCGTGGCCGCCCGCCACGCAAGCTTTCGCCCCAGCAGGAACTGGCGCTTGGGGCGCATATCCGCTCGCGGCCGGGCATCACCCTGGCGCAGGCGCAGAGCTGGTTGCTGGCGGAACATGGCGTGTCGCTCTGCACCGGCGCGATGTGGAAGGCGGCCAGGCGGCTCGGCCTGTCTTTCAAAAAAAGCCCTGCGCGCGGCCGAACAGGATCGGCCGGACGTGGCGGCCCGCCGCAAGCTGTGGCG
>NZ_AYOY01000140.1 GCF_000508185.1 Sphingobium sp. C100
CCTTCAGGGCCGTTCCCTCGCCGCTCGCCCGCCGCATCGCCGATGCCGCCGTGGTGGCGCTCTACATGGGCATGGACGATGAAGCCCCCGCCCAGCGCCTCGCCCCCCAGCTTCATGCGATGGGCAAGGTCGTGGCGCTCCCGCGCGTGCTGGATCGGCTGGGCAGCATGGAATTTCTCGCCTGGCGGACGGAGGATCAGCTTTTCCCCGGCCTGTTTGGCACCAGCCATCCCGAACCGGGCGGCGGCGCGGTCACGCCCGATGTCATCATCGCACCGCTGATCGGGTTCGACCGGTCGATGAACCGGCTGGGCCAGGGCGGGGGCTATTATGACCGGGCGTTCGCACGTTTCCCCGACGCGCTGCGCGTGGGCCTGGCCTGGTCGGCGCAGGAGATCGACTCGCTGCCGGCCGACCCCTGGGACTTGCCCCTGCATATCGTGATGACCGAAGTCGAACTGATCGAGGGCACGCAAGCATGAGCATCGATCCGCGCCATTATCATCAGCCCAGCTGGCGCAAGCCGATGGGAATGCTGGCGATCGTCGTCCTGATCCTGGCATGGGCAGTGCTGGTCGCCAGCCTGTCGGGCCTGATCGGCGCGCTGCCGGTCTGGGCGCAGGTGCCGGTCTATGTGGTGCTGGGGATCATCTGGATCTGGCTGCTGCCGCTCCGACGCCTCCTCGCCTGGATGGAAACGGGGCGCTGGCGGCGCGGTTAAGCCGTGACAAGCCAAAGCCGAAGGGCTATTAAACCGTTGAGGTAGCGTAACGGCCGTCCCGCGATTTCCGGGCGGATGGACGCCGACCCGACGGAGCGCGGCGCCATGATCCAAGGCCTATCGCAGTTCTTTCCGCACGCAGCGCCGCCCCGCCATTTCATGTCCATTCCTGCCTCACCGGGCGGCGCCACCCCGCACCGGACGTCGATGCCATCGGTGGCATGGGTCCACGGATATGGGAGAAGGCGATGGTTGTTCTGAGCAAAAGGCTTTTCGCTGAAACTTTGGGAACATTCTGGCTGGTGTTCGGCGGATGCGGCAGCGCCGTGCTCGCGGCCGCCTTTCCCGATGTCGGCATCGGCCTGCTGGGCGTCAGCCTGGCATTCGGCCTGACGGTGCTGACCATGGCCTATTCGATCGGCCATGTGTCAGGTTGCCACCTCAACCCCGCGGTCACCATCGGCCTTTGGGCCGGCGGACGCTTTCCGGTGGGCGACATCGCGCCCTATATCGTGGCCCAACTGGTCGGCGCCGTGCTGGCGGCGGCCCTGTTGCTGTTCATCGCGAGCGGCCAACCGGGCTTCATGCTCATGGGCGACGGGCTGGCCGTCAACGGTTATGGAGCCCTGTCGCCCGGCGGCTACTCGCTCCCATCGGCGCTGGCGATCGAACTGGTGCTCAGCTTCGGCTTCCTGTCGGTGATCCTTGGCGCGACCGACAGCCACGCCCCGGCCGGCTTCGCGCCGATCGCGATCGGCCTTGCCCTGACGCTGATCCACCTGATCAGCATTCCGGTGACCAACACATCGGTAAACCCCGCGCGTAGCACGGGGCCCGCCTTGCTGGTCGGCGGTCTGGCGATGCAGCAGCTATGGCTGTTCTGGATCGCGCCGGTGGTCGGCGCGCTGGCGGCGGGCGGCGTATATCGCTGGATCGCGACTGAGCCCCTGCCCCCGGCCGTGACCGGCGAAGCGCTGTAACGTCATGACATGAGGGCTGGCGCCGTCCGTGGCGCTGGCCCTCCCGCATGACGATGACCATGGGATGGCGCGCATGGGGGAATTCGGAGCCGCAACCTCCAGCTTGGCAGGATCGCGCTTCGACATCCGCCGCGCGGGCCGCTGCATCCTTTTCGGCCTTTCAGCCGTCAGACGACACAATGTCTGGACGAAACACTTTCCGTTCCCGGAAAGTGGCGCGAGTGACAGGGCTCGAACCCGCGCCCTCCGGCGTGACAGGCCGGCACTCTAACCAACTGAGCTACACCCGCGCAGGGCGGCATCTGTTCATGATCTTGCGATCACCAGACGATGCATGTCTGAAAACACCAATCCACCTTCCGGTCAGGGAAAGTGGCGCGAGTGACGGGGCTCGAACCCGCGACCTCCGGCGTGACAGGCCGGCACTCTAACCAACTGAGCTACACCCGCGCAGGGCGGGATCTGTTGATGATCTTGCGATCACCAGACGATGCATGTCTGAAAACACCAATCCGCCTTCCGGTCAGGGAAAGTGGCGCGAGTGACGGGGCTCGAACCCGCGACCTCCGGCGTGACAGGCCGGCACTCTAACCAACTGAGCTACACCCGCGTTTGGTGTGGGCGGCCGTCTATGCGGGTCCGCGAGGACTGTCAACCGTCCGCAACATCAGTTTCATCTTTATCCGCATTTTCTTTCCGCCGCGCCACCGTCAACGTTCCCTGCTCGAACAGGAAACCCGCAATATCGGGCATCCCCGCCGCCGACACGACGGTCTGGATGATGATGAGCAGCGGCACGCCCAGCAACGCGCCCGGCGTGCCCCACACCCATCCCCAAAAGGCCAGGGAGACCAGGATCAGCAGCGGGTTCATGGTGAGCCGCCGGCCCAGCAGCATCGGCGTGACGACATTCGCCTCCACCAGGTGAAAGCCGACCTGCAACGCGGCCGGCGTCAGCGCGACCCACACATCGTCGAACACCATCAACCCGCCGAGCGCCAGCAGCACCGCCGCCAGCATCGGCCCGAAATAGGGCACGAAATTGAGCAGCGCGACGATGCCGCCCCACATCAGCGGCGACGGCATCCCGATCAGCCACAGCGCCACCGCCACCGCCAGCCCCAGGCACAGGTTGATGGTGGCAATGGTGATGACATAGGCGGACGTCGCGTCGACCACATTCTGGATCACCCGCGCGACCGCCATGGCGCCATCGAAGCTGCCCCGGCTGTTGATCGTGCGCCGCCGCAGCTTCGTCCAGCCGGCGAGGAAGAAATAGATGATGAGCAGCGCGAACACCATCTGGATGATCGCCGAAGGCGCGGAGGTCGCGGCGAATTGCAGCAAGGATCGTGGTGCATCGACGGCTGCGGTCTGCGCGGCGGCCACAGGGCCGGAAGCCAGCATCTGAACGGTTTCGTCGACGAAGCGCTGGAGGTTGGCGTAGAAATCGATCAGCGGCGCCAGATTGGCCTGTATCTGCGGCAGCCGCTGCGGCAGCGCGCTGAACCAGTCGGTCGCCGGCACGATGATCAGCACCAGCGCGGTATTGGCCACCACCAGAAAGCCGATCACCGCGATCAGCGCGGCCAGGCCCGACGGCAATCCCCGCCGCTCCATCCATTCGAGCAGCGGCACCAGCGCGATCGCGATCACCAAGGCGGCGGTCAGCGGCAGGAAGAACTCCGCCCCCGCCCGCAACGCAAAGGGCAGCGCCAGCGTCAGGCCGATGCCCGACGACAGCGCGATTGATGCCAGAAGACGGTCGCGCCGCCGATCAATTTCCTGTTGTTCCGCCGCTGTCACGCCTGATTCTCTCGCCCGTCGCACGCGCATGGATGTGCGCCGCGCCGCGATCCGCGTCAATTTCCAAAGCGGTGCGATCTTCAGGGCAAACAGGCGCTTAACCAAATATTGGCATGCGCGCGATAAGTCCGGGCCGGGGCCGTGGAAAGGGGCGAGGCATGAGGGCATGGAAAACGGGCGCGGGCGCATGGCTCAGCGCGATCGGGGCGCTGGCGGGGACGTCCCCCGCAACCGCGCAGCAGCTCCTCTTGCTGACCACCCAGACCTTCGTCGAGCGTGTCACCACCGACATCAACGGACGCCCTCGCCGCATCCTCGCCAGCACCGCCCGACCCGCGCCGGGCGACCAGTTGATCGTCATCCTGAACTGGCGCAACGATGGTAGCGCGCCTCTGCGCGACGCGGCGCTGATCCGCCCCGTGCCGCGGGGCGTGGAACTGGACGCCAGCGACCCGCTGATGCAAGTCTCGGTCGATGGCGGCGCCCATTGGGGCAGGCTCGACCAGCTATGGTTACCGACCGCTCTGGGCGGTGTCCGCCGCGCCGTGCCGGCCGATGTCACCCATGTGCGCTGGCCTCTGCCCGAAGCAGGGCCAGGACAGTCCGGGCGGCTCAGCTATCGCGCCACGCTGCGCTGACGTCGCAATGTGGGTTGAGGCGGCAGGCCGGCTATCCTAGGGCAAAGGGCTGACTGGAGATATGTTCATGCCCAAAGACGCCGAGCGCGCCTATCTCGCCAACATGGGGGAATCGGGCGTTGCACATTCCCTCAGCAAGCCCTTTTCCGATCCGCAATGCGGCATCCAGCTGGCCTCGATCGGCTTCATCATGAGCCTGTTGCCGCCTCCGCCCGCGCGCATTCTCGATCTTGGCTGCGGCGGTGGCTGGACCAGCATCTTCCTGGCGCGTCATGGCCATGATGTGACCGGGCAGGACATCGCGCCCGACATGATCGCGGTGGCGCGGGAGAATGCGCGGCTGAACGGCGTGGAGGACCGCGCTACCTTCCTGTGCAGCGATTTCGAGCAACT
Source organism: Sphingobium sp. C100 (assembly GCF_000508185.1). Classification (GTDB taxonomy): domain Bacteria; phylum Pseudomonadota; class Alphaproteobacteria; order Sphingomonadales; family Sphingomonadaceae; genus Sphingobium. The sequence continues at coordinate 4,539 of NZ_AYOY01000140.1, forward strand.
GGAGCTTGACGGCCGGTTCGACGCCGCGATCTTCTTCGACGCGCTCCACCATGCCGAGGATGAGGCGCTGGCGATCCGGTCGGCGTGGCGGGCGCTGCGGCCCGGCGGCCTGCTCATCACTCATGAGCCGGGCGAAGGGCACAGCCAGTCGGCCGAATCCATCGACGCGATGGAGCGGTTCGGCGTCAACGAACGCGACATGCCCCCGCACGTCATCATCGCGCGCGGCAGGCAAGCGGGCTTCACCGGCTTTCGCGTGCTGCCGATGCCGTCGCTGCTTTTCAGCACATTCTATCAGGAGCGCGACTTTTCGGGCCGCTGGCTCAGCAAGCGGCGCTGGAAGATGCTGCGCCGGGCGATGCGGATGCTGTTCATGCCCGACCCGAAGGAGGGCGCCGTCGTCGTCCTGACGAAATAGGCGCCCTGCCTCCTGCGCCCTGCCTCCTGCGCGCCCGGCCGATCAGTCTACGAAGAGGAAGGCCGGCGCCTCCAGCAGCTTCCTGACCGCCTGGACGAAGCTGGCCGCGTCCCAGCCGTCGACCACCCGATGGTCGCAGCTGATCGACAGGTTCATCAACTTGGCGGCGACCACCTCCTTGCCCCGGAAGACGGGCCGCTCGATGACGCGATTGGGGCCGATGATCGCTACTTCCGGCCGATTGATGACCGGCGTCGTCGCGATCCCGCCCAGCGGGCCGAGCGAGGTGAGGGTGAGCGTGGAGCCGGACAATTCGTCCGACTTCGCCTTGCCCGTGCGCGCGGCGTCGGCGAGGCGACGGATCTCGCTGGCGAGTTGCCAGACATTGCGGTCCTGCGCATCGCGGATCACCGGCACCATCAGGCCCGCGTCAGTCTGCGTCGCCAGCCCCAGATGCACCGAACCATGGCGCGTCACCACGCCCGCTTCATCGTCATAGCGGGCGTTCAGCATCGGGAAATCGGGCAGCGCCTTGCACATGGCGACGATCAGCAACGGCAGCATGGTGAGCTTGGGCCGGTCGCCGCGCCCGGCGTTGAGCTGCGCGCGCAGATCCTCCAGTGCGGTCACGTCGATTTCCTCGACATAGGTGAAATGCGGAATGTGACGTTTTGAGGCGGCCATATTTTCCGCGATGCGACGGCGCATACCGATCACCTTGATGGCCTCATCGGCGCGCGGCGCCGAACGGCCGGCGGGGCGATAGCCCTGTCCCGACCCGTAAAGCAGATAGGCGTCGAGATCGGCGTGGCGGATGCGGTCGCCCGTCGGCTTCACCTGCGACAGGTCAATGCCCAGTTCCTTCGCCCGTGCGCGCACGGCGGGCGAAGCAAGGATCGGTTCCGCTCCTCCCTTTGCTTCGTTCGGGTCGAGCCTGGCTGAACCTTCTCCTTCTTCCGTCCTGGACGGCGCCGCAGAAGCAGGCGCTTTTTCAGGATCGGTGCGAACGCTGTCCTGGCGGACATCCTCCATCACCGCCTCGCCCGGCGTCTCCGCCTCAATCGTCTCCTTGCTCGGCGGCGGCGCGGTCCCGGCCCCGGCCCCAGTCCCGGCCCCCGCTTCGCCTTCGACCTCAATCTCTACCAGCATCGACCCGATCGGCACCTGATCGCCCGGCTCACCGGCCAGACGCACCACGACGCCCGCGACCGGGCTTTCCATCTCGACCGTCGCCTTGTCGGTCATCATGTCGGCGATCGGCTGGTCCTCCTCGACCCGGTCGCCAACCTTTATGTGCCAGCCGACAATTTCGGCTTCCGAAATGCCTTCGCCGATGTCCGGCAGCTTGAACGTGAACAGCGCCATGACCTTAGTCCTTCAAAATCTTGTTGATGGCTTCGCGAATGCGCACCGGCCCCGGAAAATAGGCCCATTCCAGACTGTGCGGATAGGGCGTGTCGAATCCGGTGACGCGCTCGATCGGCGCTTCGAGATGATAGAAGCAGCGTTCCTGGACCAGGGCGGACAATTCCGCGCCAAAGCCGCTGGTGCGCGTGGCTTCATGGACGATCAGGCAACGGCCGGTCTTTTTCACCGATGCCTCGATCGCCTCTATATCCAGCGGGACGAGCGTGCGCAGGTCGATGATCTCCGCATCGACGTTCAGCGTCGCCACCATATGTTCGACCACATGGACCATCGTGCCATAGCAGAGGATGGTCAGCTCCTCGCCCGCCCGCGCGATCCGCGCCTTGCCGAGCGGTATGCGGTAATAGCCGGTGGGCACCTGGGCCTGCGCATGGCCGGCCCAGCTCTTGGCCGGGGTGTCATAATGGCCGTCGAAGGGACCATTATAGATGCGCTTGGGCTCGAAGAAGATGGTCGGATCATTATCCTCGATCGCCGCGATCAGCAGCCCCTTGGCGTCGTAGGGGGTCGAGGGGATCACCGTCTTGACGCCCGACACATGGGTAAAAATGCCTTCGGGCGACTGACTGTGCGTCTGCCCGCCGAAGATGCCGCCGCCAAAGGGCGACCGCACCGTCATGGGGGAGATGAACTCGCCCGCCGAACGATAACGCAGCCGCGCCGCCTCGCTCACCAGCTGGTCGAGCGCGGGATAGATATAGTCGGCGAACTGGATTTCCGGCACCGGCCGCAACCCATAGGCGCCCATGCCCACAGCCACGCCGATGATCCCGCATTCGGTGATCGGCGTGTCGAACACGCGGTTCTTGCCATATTTCTGCTGAAGGCCGGCGGTCGCGCGGAACACGCCGCCGAAATAGCCCACATCCTCGCCCATTACGACCACATCGGGATCGCGCTCCATCATGACGTCCATGGCGCTGTTGATCGCCTGGATCATGTTCATCTGCTGCACGTCGGTACGCGCCTCATCCTGCGTCATGCCCTCGCTCACAGCCCGGCCGCCTTCCATTCGTCCAGCATCTGCTGCTGTTGTTCCTTCAGATGCCAGGGCATCTCCTCGAACACTTCCTCGAACATGCTTTCCATCGGATGATGCAGGCCGTGGCCCAGGATGCCGTTCTTTTCCGAGGCGCGGGCTGCGTCGCGGACGAGTTCGGCCAGTTCCTGGTCCATCGCCGCATGGCGTTCCTCGTCCCAGATGCCGAGCGCGATGCAATGCTGCTTCAACCGCGCGATCGGATCGCCGAGCGGCCATTGGCTGCTTTCCTCGGCCGATCGATAGGCGCTGGGATCGTCCGAGGTGCTGTGCCCTTCGACGCGATAGGTGAAATGCTCGATCAGCGTCGGGCCGCCATTGGCCCGCGCCCGATCGGCGGCCCAGCGCGTCGCCGCATAGACCGCAAGGATGTCGTTGCCGTCCACCCGCAATCCGGCGATGCCATAGCCTACGGCGCGCGCGGCGAAGGTCGTGGACTCAGCCCCGGCAAAACCTGAAAAGCTGCTGATAGCCCACTGATTATTCACCACATTCATGATGACAGGCGCGCGGTAGACGCTGGCGAATGTGCAGGCCGAATGGAAATCGCCCTCGGCAGTCGATCCTTCGCCGCACCAGGTCGCGGCGATGCGGGTATCGCCCTTGGCCGCGCTGGCCATCGCCCAGCCGACCGCCTGCGGATATTGAGTGGTGAGGTTGCCGGAGATGGAGAAAAAGCCCGCCTCCCGCGCCGAATACATGATCGGCAACTGGCGCCCCTTCAGCCGGTCGCCGGTGTTGGAGTAAATCTGGTTCATCATGTCGATGATGGGCCAGTCGCGCGCAATCAATATGCCCTGCTGGCGATAGCTGGGAAAACACATATCGTCCCGCGCCAGCGCCAGCGCCGCCCCGATCGACACCGCTTCCTCGCCGGTCGACTTCATGTAGAAACTGGTCTTGCCCTGCCGCTGGGCGCGGAACATGCGCGCATCGAACGCGCGGGTCAGCGCCATATAGCGCAGCATCTTGAGCAGGGTTTCGGCCGGAAGCCTGGGGTTCCAGGGGCCGACGGCCTGCCCCTCCTCATCCAGCACGCGCACCAGCCCATAGGCCATGTCGCGCATGTCGGCGGGCGGACACGCTTCGTCCGGGCGCGCCTGGGCGCCGGCCGGTGGAATGTCGAAATGGGTGAAGTCCGCGCTCTCGCCGGGCCGCGCGGGCGGCTCGGGCACATGCAGGCGCAGCGGCGGAAGATTATGTCCCGCCTGCCCTTCAATACCCACAGATCCGATCGGATCGCTCATCCTGCCTCCTATGGTGCGTTGCAATAATATTGCTTTGCGCAGATATTATATTTCAACGCCGCAGAAGGCAAGCCTTGCTGACCCAATTTACCCTTTTTACCTGTCGCTTTCGCTGTCGCGTTTCAGACGGCGACCGGTGCGGAGATAGGGGCCTGCGGCGTATAATCGAGCACTTCAAAATCCTCGATCCTGTAATCGAAAATGGATGAAGGCCGCCGATTGATCCGTAATCTGGGCGCGCCGGACGGAATCCGCGCCATCTGCTCTTCCACCAGCGCCGCGTGGTTGAGATAGAGATGAACGTCCCCACCCTGCCAGACGATCTCCCCCGGCTCCAGATCGGTTTGCTGCGCCAGCATCCGGGTCATCATCGACAGACCAAAAATGTTGAAGGCGAAGCCGAGGCCCAAGTCGCAGCTGCGCTGAAACAGCAGGCCGTTCAGCCGCCCGTCCGCCACCTGAAACTGATAGGTCATATGGCAGGGCGGCAGCGCCATGCGCGGCACTTCCGCCACATTCCAGCCGGTGAAGAGCAGACGGCGCGAACCCGGCGTCGTGCGAATGGCGTCGATCAGGTCGGAGATCTGGTTGCGCCCTTTTTCGGCCCTGCGATACAGCCCGTCACCCGCCGGCTCATAGACCGGCCAGTTCACCCATTGCGCGCCATAGACCGGCCCCAGGTCGCCCCACTGCCGGGCAAAATTCTCGTCAGCGACGATTCGCGCCTCGAAGGCGTCACGATCAATCGCTTCCCCGGTCGCCTTGCGATAGGCGTCGAGCGGCCAGTCGGTCCAGATATGCACGCCCTGCCGCACCAGTTCGCGAATATTGGTGTCGCCGGTCAGGAACCACAGCATCTCGCGCGCCGCGACCTTCCAATAAACCCGCTTGGTGGTCAGCAGCGGCACCGCATCGTCGGCCAGCGAAAATCGCATCGTCGCCCCCAGGATCGACCGCGTGCCGACGCCCGTCCGGTCGATACGCTCATCCCCGCCGGTCCAGACCAGCCGCATCAAATCCAGATATTGCTGCTCATAATGGGGTGCGGGCGAAGCGGGCATATCGGTCAAGGCGGTGTCCTGCGGCAATGAGTCTGATCGCCTGCGGCTGTAGCCGAGCGCAGCCCGCCCGCCAATCTTGCTGTCGGATCGGAGCAAATGATCGGCACTTGGCTCCACTTCGGACCCGCTTCCGGCTGGTCGGGCATCGCCCCTGACGGCAGCATCTGGCCATGACGGGCAATGACTGGCTGGCGCTGACGATCCTGGACGATGAATGGCGGCCGCGCCGTATCCTGCCGTTGCGCCGCGGGTTGCATGTCGTTTTGCCCGACCTGCTGCTGGAAGAAAGCCAGTGGATAGCATTGGTCCAGCAGCGCCCGGACGGACAATCGGCCCTGCCCGGTCCGGCCGATGTCCAGTTGACCCGCGCCCTGGTCCGCAGCTTCCGGCCGCTGGACCTGCGCCTGGCCGATCACAGGATTCATGCCCGCGATCAACGCTTCAGCTTCCGCGCTGCCGGCCTGCTCTGAACTCAGCAAAAAAAGCGTCATTGATCGCTTGCCAGCCCGGAAAGCCCTCTCTATAGGCGCACTCCTGCCTTACGGGGCCGCCCACAAAGCGGTTTCGGCATCGGTCGGGGAATAGCTCAGCCTGGTAGAGCACTGTCTTCGGGAGGCAGGGGCCGGAGGTTCGAATCCTCTTTCCCCGACCACATTTTCTCAGTTTATTCCGCATTGTCATACCTCTGTCTACAGGGGTATGACCCTCGCTCTTGATGACGTCGCCCCCTGCTGGTGCCTTGTCAGAAATTATGTAGCGTGCAGGGCCATTGGGAAATGTCCAGACCGGTCAGGCGCGCGAACCGCTCCAGGTCGCGCGCGACAAATGCTGCAACGTGGTGTTTGTCGTCCTCGGTGGGCGATGCAGGATAGTCGATCTCGGCCCGCACATGTTCGTTCCTAGCTTCGCTTGGAGGAAAGCCGGGCAAATCGAGAAATTGCGAAATTTTCTCCAGTACTCGCCCATGATCGCTGCGCAGGTCTTCAGAACGAAGAAACAACAGTTGATGCTGCGGAAAGATGGTGAGCGCATGTTCCACCTGACGGCCATAAAGGCCCCGCTCCAGATAGGAGTAAACGCGCCATGCTCGTGCATAATTGGGTAATCCCGCCAATCTGGCCCGGCCAGACCTGATGGCGTCGGCAAATGGCAGTTGCTCGGCTTTACGCGCCCATTCCATTGCCCAGTGGGAAAACGCTCTTTCAAACGGATCGCGGAACAGGAAGATCAGTCGGGCATCCGGATTATAGGCCGCAATTCGCTCAAGCGCGCCGGGCCAGAACATATAGATCGGCGTGATATCATATCTTATGCCACCTTCACGTGCGCCCGCGAAGAAGGCATGTAACTTGCCATAATCAGGCGCAGACCAATTGATCGACTCATTGTCGAAAAAATGCAGTTCCTTCACCTTGGGGTCAGCCAGATCGGGATGGTCGCGAAAATGGGCATGAAGGCTCGTGGTGCCGCCCTTTTGTGCGCCGCAAACGAAAGCCGACACTTTTTGCATATTCAGTGATGCCGACATTGGCAATATTCACGCCTCTCGCGCCGAGGTGATAAGAACGGCTCCACCGGAGCGATTACGCACTTATGATCGCCCAATACAAGCGGCGTATAACCAGCGCTGTGCATCTCGATCGGACTGCGCAAAAGCCGGATTGCAGCGGTCCGTCACCGGCTTTCCTCTTTTGTCCGCTCTATTCTTCACATTGAAACCGAACCAGTTTACCCACAAAACAGCGGCGCGTTCTGCTGCGCTCCACCGGTCCGGATGTTCAGCCTAGCCAGCGCTTTTCGACAGATGTCATCTGTCGAAAGCCGGAACGCGCTTCCTGCACGCTCGTAAAAGATGTTTGACCCGGCCTGTCGGGGCGGCAATGATCCCGCCTTATCAAGCCAATACGGTCGCCGGCCGCATATCAGGCACAATCCGACCCGCATCAGGCGGGCTTTCGCAGGTGGGAGACATATCTTGCATAGACGCGATTTTCTGGCCTTTGGGGCCATGGGCGCGGGCGGCCTCATGCTGCCTTCGATGTTCGGCAGGGTCATCGCGGCCGAAGCGCTGAACAGCGCGATCGACGTGGCGGTGAAGAAGCAGCTCGCCGATGCGGCCATGAACGCGGCCAAGGGCGCTGGCGCCACTTATACCGATGTGCGCGTGGGTCGTTATCTGCGCCAGTTCGTCATCACCCGCGAACGCAATGTCGAAAATATCGTCAACACCGAATCGATGGGCGTGGGTGTCCGCGTGATCGCCGACGGCGCCTGGGGCTTTGCCGCCACCAACGAGATGACCAGCGATGCCGTCGCCAAGGCCGCGCGCGAAGCCGTCGCGATCGCCAAGGCCAACGCGCCGGGCCAGAGCGCGCCGGTGCAACTCGCCCCGGTCAAGGGCGTGGGCGAGGTGAGCTGGCGCACGCCCATCGTCAAGAACAGCATGGCCGTGCCGATCAAGGACAAGGTCGACCTGTTGATGGGCGTCAACGCCGCCGCGCTGGATGCAGGCGCCAGCTTCATCCGCTCCATCCTGTTCCTGGTCAACGAGCAGAAATATTTCGCCAGCACCGATGGCAGCTATATCGACCAGGATGTGCATCGCATCTGGGCGCCGATGGAAGTGACCGCCGTCGATCAGGCGAGCGGCAAGTTCCGTGTGCGCGAGGGGCTTTCCGCGCCGATGGGGCTGGGCTTCGAATATCTGGACGGCGCGGCGTCGGGCAAGACGGTGCTGCCCAACGGCGTCACCGTCTATGGCCAATCCTATGACATGAAGGAGGATGCAGTCGCCGCCGCCAAGCAGGCACTGGCGAAGATCAAGGCGCCTTCGGTCAAGCCAGGCAAATATGATCTGGTGCTCGATCCGTCGCACACCTGGCTCACCATCCACGAATCGGTCGGCCATCCGCTCGAGCTGGACCGCGTGCTGGGCTATGAAGCCAATTACGCCGGCACCAGCTTCGCTACGATGGACAAGCTCAAGGCGCATTTCCAATATGGCAGCGACAAGGTGAACATCGTCGCCGACAAGACCCAGCCCGGCAGCCTGGGCGCGGTGGCCTATGACGATGAGGGCGTGAAGACCAAGAAATGGGATCTCATCCGCGACGGCAAGCTGGTCGGCTATCAGGCGATCCGCGACCAGGCGCATATCGAGGGGAAAACGGCTTCGGACGGCTGCTGCTATGCCGATAGCTGGTCCAATGTGCAGTTCCAGCGCATGGCCAATGTCAGCCTCGAACCGGGCAAGGCCAAGCAGAGCGTTCCGGACATGATCGCCAATGTCGAGGATGGCATCTACATCATCGGCGACGGCAGCTTTTCGATCGACCAGCAGCGCTACAACGCCCAGTTCGGCGGCCAGCTCTTCTACGAGATCAAGAATGGCAAGATCGGTCAGCAGATCGAGGATGTCGCCTACCAGATCCGCACGCCCGAATTCTGGAACGCCTGCGCCGGGGTCTGCGACGCCAGCGACTATCGCCTGGGCGGTTCCTTCTTCGATGGCAAAGGTCAGCCGGCGCAGGTTTCGGCCGTGTCGCATGGTTCGTCGACCGCGCGCTTCAACGGCATCAATGTCATCAACACCGCGCGCTCGCTCGGCTGATACGCTTTAGGAGACAAGATTATGAGCATCCTTCCCGAAGCGCAGGCCAAGGCCATCCTGACCAAGGTCGTTGGCTTTTCCAAGGCGGACGAATGCACCGCCCAACTGACCGGCGCGACCCGCGGCAATGTCCGCTTCGCCCGCAACGACGTATCGACCGCCGGCGTCACCGACGACATCCAGCTTGGTGTGCAGGTGGCGTTCGGCAAGCGGGTGGGCACCGCCACGATCAATCAGTTCGACGACGCGGCGCTGGAACGCGTCGTGCGCCGGGCCGAAGAACTGGCGAAGCTGGCCCCGGAAAATCCCGAATTCATGCCCGCCGTGCCCAGCCAGACCTATATGAAGACGGACACGTTCAGCGCATCGACCGCCGGCATCGACCCGGCCTATCGCGCCAAGGTCGCGACCGACTCGATCGCTCCTTGCCGTGCGGAAAATCTGATCGCGGCCGGCTATCTGGAGGATCAGGCGGGTTTCGTCGCCTTCATGAACAACAAGGGCAATTACGGTTATCAGACCGCGACCAGCTCCGACTATACCTGCACCGTCCGCACAGAAGACGGCCGGGGTTCGGGCTGGGTCGGGCATAATGTGCAGGATGTCAGCCAGTTCAACGCGGGCGAGGACATCCGCGTCGCCATGCGCAAGGCCAGCGCTTCGGCCGGCGCGCAGGCGCTGGAGCCAGGCAAATATACCGTCATCCTGGAACCGGCCGCGGCCGCTGGCCTGGTCGCCTTCATGATGTATTTCTTCGATGCGCGCTCGGCCGACGAGGGCCGCAGCTTCCTGTCGAAGAAGGGCGGCGGCAACAAGCTGGGCGAGCAGGTCTACGGGCCTCAGGTCAACATGTTCACCGACCCCGCCTATCCGGGCGCGGCGGTCTATCCCTGGGACGAGGACGGCCTGCCCCGCAAGAAAATGCCGATCATCCAGAATGGCAAGCTGATGACGATGAACTACAGCCGCTACTGGGCGCAAAAGCAGGGCAAGCCCGAACAGGCGCAGTTCGGTAACATCATCATGGAGGGCGGCACCAAATCGACCGCCGACCTCATCCGCACGACCGAACGCGGCATCCTGGTCTCACGCACCTGGTATATCCGCATGGTCGACCCGCAGACGGTGTTGCTGACCGGCCTGACCCGTGACGGCACCTTCTATATTGAGAACGGCCAGATCAAATATCCGATCAAGAATTTCCGGTTCAACGAAAGCCCGGTCATCATGCTCAACAATGTCGAGGAGTTCGGCAAGCCCGTGCGGGTGAAAAGCGACGAATCGGACACGACCATGGTGATCCCGCCGATGAAGCTGCGCGACTTCACCTTCACCTCGCTGTCCGACGCGGTGTGAAGCTGGGCCGCGCGGCATGACGCGAAGTGATTTCCTCCGGCTGATGGCGGGCGGTCTGGCCAGCGGGTTGCTGGCCCGGCCGCTCGCCGCCGCCGCCGGGGGCTATGATTTCTGGTTCACGCGGTTGCGGTATGATTCGGGCGACTGGGACGTCGATCAGCGCGCCCCCTCCAACATCATCACCTCGCTGATCGACTATACGACGTTGCGCGTCGATCCTCAGGAGCATGTGATCGCCCTGTCGGACCCGAAAATGCTGACCGCGCCCTTCTGCTATATGGCCGGGCACAAGCTGGTGGAATTCTCGCCTGCCGAGCGGCGCAATTTCGAGCGTTATGTCCGCAATGGCGGCTTCGTCATGGTAGACGATTGCAACCATGATATTGACGGCCTCTTCGCGCGCTCCTTCGAAGCGCAGATAGCCAAGATATTCGGCGCCAATGCGTTGAAGGAGCTGCCCAAGACGCACGGCATCTACCGCAGCTTCTTCAAGTTCGACGGGCCGCCGAATACCGGCCTCGAACTCAATGGCTGGGGCGACGATCTGGTCCATGAATATCTCAAGGGCGTAGAGGTGAATGGCCGCCTCGCCCTGCTCTATAGCAACAAGGATTATGGCTGCGAGTGGGACTATGACTGGCGCAACAAACGCTTCCTGGCCGAGGACAATACCAGGTTCGCGGTCAATATCGTGATGTACGCGCTATCGGTGTGAGGCGCAGAATCACCCTCCCCTGCAAGGGAAGGTGGACGGCCGAAGGCCGGACGGAGGGCGTCACCCTTACGACAGGCTGACAGCCCTGCACCACCAGCTTCGCTGGCGGTCCCCCTCCTCTTTCAGGGGAGGATCGGGAATCGCCGGTCAACTACAGGAACCCGCATGACCGACATTACCGAAGCCGATATCCAGGCCCGCCTCGCGCGGCTCACCGACTTGCGGGCCGCGATCGGGCAGGCGATTGTCGGCCAGACCGATGTGGTCGAACAATTGCTGATCGGCCTGCTCGCGGGCGGCCATTGCCTGCTGGAAGGCGTGCCGGGCCTGGGCAAGACGCTGCTCGTCCGATCGCTGGGCGACGCGCTCAAGCTCGATTTCCGCCGCGTCCAGTTCACCCCCGACCTGATGCCCAGCGACATCCTCGGCACCGAATTGCTCGAGGAGGATCATGGCACCGGCCATCGCAGCTTCCGCTTTCAGCAAGGGCCTGTCTTCACCAACCTGCTGCTGGCCGACGAACTCAACCGCACCCCGCCCAAGACGCAGGCGGCGCTGCTGGAAGCGATGCAGGAAAAGACCGTCAGCTATGGCGGCGTCACTCACCGCCTGCCCGCCCCGTTCTTCGTGCTGGCGACGCAAAATCCGCTGGAGCAGGCCGGCACCTACCCCCTGCCCGAAGCGCAACTCGACCGCTTCCTCCTCCACATTCGCGTCGATTATCCGACGGAGGAGGAAGAGCGCGCCATCCTGGCCCAGACCACCAGCGCAAACAGCGGCGTCGTCCCGACCGTCATGCAGGGTGAAGAAGTGCTGGCGCTCCAGCGCCTGGTGCGCGACGTGCATTTCAGCGACGATCTGCTCGCCTGGGTCACGCGGCTCGTCCGGGCCAGCCGCCCCGGCGACGGCGCGCCGGAGGATATCCGCAAATATGTGAAATGGGGCGCCGGTCCGCGCGCCGGCCAGGCGCTGATCCTGTGCGCCAAGGCGCGCGCGCTGCTGCACGGCCGCCTCGCCGCTACGCGCGATGACATTGCCGCCCTCGCCGCCCCGGTGATGCGTCATCGCCTGCTCCTCTCCTTCGCGGCCGAAGCCGAAGGGCGCAGCGCCGATGATGTGGTCGCAGCGCTGGTCCGCGCCGTCCCGCTCGCCTGACCAGCCGGCCATGACCGACCTCCTTCCCCCAGACGTCCGCAGCCGGCTCCGCGGCCTGCGCCTCGTCACGCGCCGGGCGGTGGGCGCGCATGGCATCGGCCTGCACCAGAGCCACAGCCGGGGCGCAGGGTTGGAATTCGCCCAATATCGCGCCTATGAGCCAGGTGACGAACTGCGTCAGATCGACTGGAAGCTCTACGCCCGGTCCGACAAATTTTTCGTGCGGGAGGCCGAGCGCGAAAGCCCGGTCGCGGTCTGGATACTGATCGACGCCAGTGCCTCCATGGGTCAGGCCGATGCCGCCCGCCCCGACTATAGCCGCCTAGACGCCGCCAGGGCGATCGCCGCCGCCATCGGCGAACTGGCGATGAAACAGGGCGATCGCTTCGGCTTCATGGCATTGAGCGACGCTGGGCTGGCGATGCTCCCACCCGCGACGGGTCTGCGCCAGCGCGACCGGTTGCTGCTGGACCTGCTGACCGTGCGCCCCGCGCGCGGCTTTGCCGGCGCAACGCAACTCGGCCCGGTCTGGGAGCGGATCGGCGCGCATGACCTCGTCATCCTCCTGTCGGACTGTTTCGATGAGGGCGCGGTAGCGCTGGCGGAAAAGCTCGCCGCCGCCGGGCGCGAGACGCTGGTGATCGAGATGCTGACCGTGGCCGAGCGGGATTTCCCGTTTGACGGCGGCTATCGCTTTCGTGACCCGGAAACGGGCGAAGAATTGCTGGCCGATGGCGCGGCGTTGCGCGCCGAATTCCTGGCGCGTTTCGCCGACGCTCGCGATCTGCTCCATGGTCGGCTTGAGGCCATCGGCATCCGCCACGCCGCTCATATTCTGGACGAGCCGGTCGATCTCCCCCTGCGCCGCCTGTTTTCGGCCCATGGCGCGGCGGAATATGCATGAGCCTGGGCTTGCTCCTTCCCGGTGCGCTTGCGGCGTTGGTCGCCCTGATCGTGCCGCTGATCATTCATATCGCACGGCGCAGCGAACAGCATCCGACCGATTTCGCCGCGTTGCGCTGGCTGCGGCAAAAGCCCCGGCCGCGTTCGCGCCTGCGCTTCGACGAATGGCCGTTGCTGGTGCTGCGGCTTCTGCTGCTTGCGCTCGCCATCCTGTGGCTGGCGCACCCGGTGCTGTTCGGCGCGGCCGATGAGCGCCCCTATATCGCCGTCGTGCCCGGCGCTGATATCGACCGCGCCCTGATCAAGGGCAAGCGGTTGCACTGGCTCGCTCCCGGCTTCCCCGACTTCGACGAAACGCCAACCACGACGCGGCTCCCTCTCGCCAGCCTGATCCGCCAGCTCGACGCCGAACTTCCGCACGCAACCCCGCTCACCATCATCACGCCGACCATTATCGAGGGGGCGGATGCGGAGCGTCCGCGCCTGTCGCGCAAGGTGATATGGCGCATCGTCCCCGGCGCCATGCCGGCCCCGCAACAGAGCGCCGCGCCGCCGCCAGTCCTTGCCATCCGGCATGACGACGCGCACCGCCCGGCGCTGCGCTATCTTCGCGCCGTCATGGCGGCATGGCTACCGGCCGGGCGTTCGGTGGAGCTTGACGCCGCGATGCTGGACGCGCCCCTGCCCGACACGCGACATGTGCTGGTCTGGCTCGCGAGCGGGACGCTGCCCGACAATGTGCGCGACTGGGTGGAGCAGGGCGGCACGCTGCTTGCCGGCAGCGACCTTCGCCTTGCCTCCGCCCCGCCTACCGTGCCCGTCTGGCGCGACACGCAGGGCGCGCCGTTGGCGGTCGCCATGCCGATGGGCAAGGGTCGCCTGCTGCGCTTCACGCGCCCCCTGACGCCCGCGCAAATGCCCGTGCTGCTTGAACCGGCGTTTCCGACGCAACTGCGCGCCATCGTCCAGCCGGTTCCCGCCCCCGCGCGCGTCGCTGCGGTCGATTATGCTCCGCTGACCGGCGGTCGCCGATATACCCAGCCGCCCCGGTCGCTTCAGCCCTGGCTGGCGATGTTGATCGCGCTGCTGCTGATCGCCGAGCGTTGGGTCGCCACCAGGCGCAGGCGGAGCATCGCGCCATGAGCGGCGACGCCATCCTCAGCCGCTGGGTCGCGCCGGCACGGCAACGTCGCTTCATCGACACGCTGACGCTGGCGCTGCCGGTGCTGATCGCCGCCGCCGCGATTGGAGGACGGCTGGCCGGGCCATGGGCAGCAGCCATGCTGGTCGCTTTCGGCCTTGCCGCCGCCGTCCTGATCGCCCGTCGGCGGGCCGCGCGCTTCGATCGGAACTGGCTGACCAGCAGCCTCGACCGGACACGCCCGGACCTGGAGGATAGCAGCGCGCTCCTCTTCGCAGAGGCGCCATCATTGTCGCCGCTCCAATCGCTTCAGCGCGCCCGCATTGCCGAAAGGCTGGATCGTGAGACGCCCGACAAGCTCGCGCCCGGCTGGTCCCGTAACGCAATGCTCGTGCTGGCGCTCGCCGCGATCGCAATCGTCGCCGCCGCGTGGCTCTGGCCGCGCGCCGGGGAAGGGCCGCCGACCCTGGCCCCCAGCCAGGAAGGCACGCCCGCCCGGCCGGGTGTCCCCCGGCTCAGCGCGCAGAATCTGCGCATCATACCGCCCGCCTATACCGGCCTTCCCGCGCGCGATTCCGCCTCGCTCGATGCGCGTGCGCCACAGGGCGCCCGGCTGGAATGGACGCTCCGTTTCGATCCGCAAGCGGATGCCCCGCATCTGGCCATGCTATCGGGCAAGCCGCTGGCGCTGCGCCGGGACGGCGCAAACTGGATCGCCAGCCGCACGCTGGACGCCTCTTTCCTCTATCGCGTCGATCCGGCGACGGGGCGCGGCCCCACCCCGCCGCTGCATCGGGTGGACGCGGTCGCCGATGCGCCGCCGCAGGTGAAGGCGATCACTCCCGGCCTCACCCTGGTCAAAGCGGGACAGCGGAGCTGGACGCCGGTGTTTACCGTCACGGACGACTATGGCGTCGCCGCCACCGCCCGCCTGCGCATCACGCTGGCAATTGGAGAGGGCGAGAATGTGACGTTCAGCGAGCGGGAGATTGCGATCAGCGGGAGCGGACCGGCGCGTGACAGACGCTTCGCGCCGCCACTCGACTTTTCCCGTTTCGGTTTTTCGGCGGGCGGCGACATGGTCGTCCAGCTCATCGTCCGCGACAATCGCAGCCCGTCACCACAGGAAGTGCGCGGACCAAGCCTGATCCTGCGCTGGCCATCGGCCAAGGCGCCGGAAAGCGGCGGCCTGGAAGGCATGGTGAACACCACCCTTCCCGCCTATTTCCGCAGCCAGCGCCAGATCATCATCGACGCCGAAGCGCTCATCAAGCAAAAATCCCGCCTGTCCGCCGACCGCTATCTCAGCCGATCCGCCACGATCGGCGGCGACCAGCGGATATTGCGCGGGCGCTACAGTCAGTTTCTGGGCGGCGAGGAGGAAGGCGAGCCGGAACTCCCCACCGCCGATGCGGACGGGCATCATGACGGCGACGGCCACGATCATGGCGGACCGCCGCAACAGCCAGGCGTCGGCTTCGGCGCGCCCGAGGATGTGCTCGCGAAATTCGGGCATCCGCACGACGATTCTCCGGCCTCCAGCCTCGACCCCGAAACCCGCGCCATCCTGAAACAGGCGGTTGACGAAATGTGGCAATCCGAACGCGAACTGCGCCAGGGCCATCCCGACAAGGCCCTGCCCTTCGCCTACAAGGCGCTGCGCTTCATCAAGGAAGTGCAGCAGGCGACCCGCATCTTCCTGGCGCGCGTCGGGCCGGAACTGCCGCCGATCGACCCGACGCGCCGCATGACGGGCAAGCGCGAGGGGCTGGCCAACCGGACGCTGGACCTTACCCCCGTTGAGCGGCAGGATGGCCCGGCCGCCGCGGCGTGGCGGGCGCTGGGTAGCGGACCGGACGCCATCCGCGGTCCGGTCAACCTCGCCCCACTCGAACAATGGGCGCGCACCCATGCCGACCGCCTGCCGGACGCGCTGGCGCTCACCGGCGCGATCGACGCCGTCCGACGCGATCCTGCCTGCGCCGCCTGCCGGGCAAGCCTGCGCGCGCAACTCTGGACGGCGATGGAACGGCCGCTCGGCCAACCCGCGCGGCGGCGTGGCGGCGATGCGGCGGGGGCGCGCTATCTTCGCGCGATCGAGGGCGGGCGGCAATGACCATCCGGCTGATCGTCGCCGCCATCCTTGGCCTTGCCGTGCTGATTGCGGCCCTCCGCCTCCTGCTCTGGCATCGCGCGGCGGGGGAATATGCTTCCCTCACGCGCCTCATCCTGCTCCTGCTGCTTCAGCCGGTCTGTGCGCTCCTCCTGTTCCTTGGCCTGTTCCCGCCGACCGTCAGCGGCGGCAGCGATATGCTGCGCGTGGCGAGCGCTGGCGCGCCCCGGCTGGCCGCGACCCAGGGCGGCGCGCCGCTGGTTGCTTTGCCCGGTTCGGATATGGTGGGCGCAGAGGCTGTGCCCGACCTCGCCACCGCGCTGCGCCGGCACCCCGCCACGCGCACGATAGAGTTGCTCGGCCAGGGACTAGGCCCCCGCGACCTGCCGGCGGCGGCCGGGCTTGCGGTCCGCTTCACTCCACCCCCTCTCCGCAATGGTATCCGTTATCTTGCCACGCCTTCTCCCGTTTCGCCGGGCGCGGCGTTCCCGGTAGGCGGCACGCTGGAGGGGTTGGCCGAGGCCAAAGTCGAGCTGATCGATCCCGCAGGACGCGTGACCGACAGCGCCAAGCCGGACGCACAAGGGCATTTCACGCTGAGCGGCACCGCCCGCGCGGCGGGCGCGGCCGAATTCCGCCTGCGCCTGCGCAACGGCGACCCCACCATGGAGCAAGCCGTTGTCCCCGTCATCGTGCAGGACAGCGCCAGGCCACGCCTGTTGATCATGGCCGGCGCGCCCGGACCAGAGGTCAAATATCTGCGTCGCTGGGCAACGGACGCGGGCTTTGCCGTCACGACGCAGATGAGCGCGGGCGGCGGGGTCCAGTTGGGCGATCCGCCGGTGTCCATCGACGGCGCGACCTTGCGCCGGTTCGACGCGGTCCTGCTGGACGATCGCAGTTGGGCGGCGCTCGGGTCGAGACGGAGCGCACTGCTTGCCGCAGTGCGGGAGGGGCTGGGCCTGATCCTGCGTCCCAGCGGCCCGCTCGACGCCGCCACCCGCGCCCAATGGCAGGCACTGGGATTTGTGCTTACCGGCCAGGCCGGTCTCGCCCCGCTCGCCCTGCCCAAGCCGCCTGCCGCGGCCATCGCCCGCACGCGCGCGGGGATAGCCGACCCCGACATGCCGGGCGATCTGACGCTTCCCGATACGCTGTTGCCGGAAGTCAGCCGCCTTGCCGCCATTCCGGCGGGCGCCGACACCGTGCCGTTGCTGCGGGACGCCGGCGATCGACCGCTCGCGGTCTGGCGCGCGCTGGGCGTGGGGCGCATGGCGCTCTTCACGGGTGTTGACAGCTATGCCCTGACCCTGACCGGTCATCGGCTGCTGCACGACCAATGGTGGCGCGCATTGCTCGGCGCTGTGGTTCGTCCTGCCGCCGCTCCGCCGGCGATCGAGGGCGTCCATTGGGCCGGCGAGCGCATGACGCTGTGCAGACTGACCGACGACTCGCGGGTCGAACGGCCCGATGGCGGGGCCGCGCGCCTGATCCCGATCAGCGGCTGCGCCGCCTTCTGGCCCGCCAGCGCCGGCTGGCACGTCCTGCGCAGCAAGGACGATGCGACGCCCTTTTACGTCCAGCCCGCCACCGCCCTGCCGGTCATGCGCGCCGCGCGGGATCGCGACGCCACGCTGATGTTGCGCGGTGACGGCTCGGCCGATCCGAAGGGTGAGGATCGCCCCGGCGCGGCATGGCCGTTTCTGCTCGGCTGGCTGGTGGCCAGCGCGCTGCTGTGGTGGCTGGAACGCAGCCGCCTCGCCCGTCAGCCGACCCGGTCGACCAGATAGAAGTCGCGCAGCGCCCGCGCGTCGTGCAGGGCATTGTGCGGCACGCGGCTGTTGGCCGCCGCACTGAACCCGGCGGCATTGATGAGTTCCAGCTTCAGACCGAAATCAATCCCCGCCATGCGTCCCGGCCCGGTCACCAGCAGCGCGCAGAAATGCGCCAGATCTTCCGGCCAGTCGGCGATGATGACCGGATCGGCGTCGCCGGCCAGATAGGTCGCGACCAGGTCGGCGGCTTCCGCGCGCTCCAGCTCATGGTCGATGCCTGGTGGCACATGGCGCAGATAGGGAACGACGTGACTCGCGACCCATGGCTCGATTTCATCAGGCAACGGCAGCGAGACATAGCATTCCTGGTCGCCATGTTCGGGCACCAGGGCGACGCTGATCAGCGTCCCGCCAAAGCCGTTGAATTCGGTATCGAGAAAATAGCGCATGATGAAGAACAAGCCTGTCCAGATTCGGGTCGGTGGCGGCGATCACCTGCCGCCGGCGGGGCGCCGATAGCATCCCGGCGGCGATGGGGCCAAGCCATGAACGGCGCCCGCGCCCGCCTGTAGCATTTGCGCGACGGAAGCCAAGCTGCCATGCGCCGCTAATCGAACTATCGTGTAAGGAACAGCCGTCATGACGCCGCGCGAATATCTGGGGTCCGCCGCCGTGCCAGGCGGGCAGGAACTGAAGCTCTACCGACGAGGCGGGGATTTCATGATCGTGCTCGAGCGCAATGAATTGATGAGCAGCCGGATGAGCGGATCGGAAAAGCAACTCGCGCTCATGACGATCGAGCGGCTGACGGGCCGCGCCGCGCCGCGTCTGCTGATCGGCGGCTATGGCATGGGCTTCACCCTGCGCGCCGCTTTGGGGGCGCTTGACGCGACTGCGCGGCTGACCGTCGCCGAACTCGTGCCCGAAATCATCCAATGGGCGCGCGGCCCCATGGCGGAGCTTGCGGCCGGATGCCTCGACGATCCGCGCGTCACCCTCGTCCTGGACGATGTCGTCACTGTGATCGCCGCCGGTCGTGGCAGCTATGACGCAATCCTGCTGGATGTCGACAATGGCCCCGACGGCCTCACCGCCGCGGCCAATGACCGGCTCTATAGTGGACATGGACTGGAAACCGCGCGCGCGGCTTTGAAGCCGGGCGGTATTCTCGCCATCTGGTCCGCCGGATCGGACGATGCCTTCACCCGGCGCCTGCGGGGCGCCGGTTTCGCCGTCGATGAAGTGGCGGTTCGCGCCCGCGACAATGGCAAAGGCCCACGCCATGTCATCTGGTTTGCACAAAAGCGCTGAACATGCTGCATGGCCAGGGTGCGGCAGTGCGCGCCAGAGAGATTTCCACCGACATGATGTTCCAAAGGATGCCGGCATGATCCAGACCCGATCGACCACCCCCTTCACCGACCAGAAGCCCGGCACCTCCGGCCTGCGCAAGAAGGTGCGCGTGTTCCAGCAGCCCCATTATGCCGAAAATTTCATCCAGTCGGTGTTCGACTGTCTGGAGGGATTTGCGGGCCAGACGCTGGTCGTCGGCGGCGACGGCCGCTACCTCAATCGCGACGTCATCCAGACGGTGCTCCAAATGGCCGCCGCCAACGGTTTCGGCCGGGTGCTGGTCGGCCAGGGCGGCATCCTCTCGACGCCTGCGGCATCGCACCTGATCCGCTCCGCCGGCGCCTTTGGCGGCCTCATCCTGTCGGCCAGTCATAATCCTGGGGGGCCGGACGAGGATTTCGGCATCAAATATAATATCGGCAATGGCGGCCCCGCCCCGGAAAAGGTGACGGACGCGATCAACGCCCGCACCCTGACGATCGACAGCTACAAGATCATCGACGCGGACGATGTGGACATCGACATCATCGGCACCAGCCGGATCGGCGACATGACCGTTGAGGTGGTCGATCCGGTTGCGCTCTACGCCGATCTGATGGAAAGCCTGTTCGATTTCGCCGCCATCCGGGCGATGATCGCGGGCGGCTTCACCCTTGTCTTTGACAGCATGAGCGCGGTCACCGGTCCCTATGCAGTGGAGATTTTCGAAAGACGTCTGGGCGCGCCGCAAGGCACGGTGATGAACGGCACGCCGCTGCCCGACTTTGGCCATCATCATCCCGACCCGAATCTGGTCCATGCCAAACAATTATATGAGCGCATGATGGCGTCCGACGCGCCCGATTTCGGCGCGGCGTCCGACGGCGACGGCGACCGCAACCTCATCATCGGACGCCATTGTTACGTCACGCCGTCCGATTCGCTCGCCGTGCTGGCCGCCAACGCCCATTTGGCGCCGGGATATGCGGCGGGCCTCAAGGGCATCGCGCGATCCATGCCAACCAGTGGCGCGGCCGACCGAGTCGCGGAAAAGCTGGGGGTGCCACTGTACGAAACGCCGACCGGCTGGAAATTCTTCGGCAATCTGCTCGACGCCGGAATGACGACCATTTGTGGCGAGGAAAGCGCCGGCACCGGTTCCGACCATGTACGGGAAAAGGACGGCATCTGGGCGGTGCTGCTCTGGCTCAATATCCTCGCTGTCCGCAAGCAGAGCGTCGTCGCGATCATGGCCGACCATTGGGCGACCTATGGCCGCAACTATTATGCCCGCCATGATTATGAGGCGATCGCCAAGGATCACGCCGACGCGCTGATGGCGGCGCTGCGCGGCAAGCTCGACGATCTGCCCGGTACGACCAACAGCGCCGGCACGGTGAAAAGCGCCGACGATTTCGCCTATACCGACCCCACCGACCAATCGGTCAGCCGCAACCAGGGTGTTCGCATCCTGTTCGAGGACGGATCGCGCATCGTCTTCCGCCTGTCGGGCACCGGCACGCAAGGCGCGACGCTGCGCGTCTATATCGAGCGTTATGTGGGACCGGACGGCGATCTGGGCCTCGACACCGCCGATGCGCTCGCCCCGCTGATCGCCGCCGCGCAGGATGTCGCGGACATCGCCGGTTTCACCGGTATGGACAGACCGAGCGTCATCACCTGAAGCCCGGTTCGATCGTTTCGAGCGAACAGCCCAACGCAAACTAACAGCCTGGAAACAAGCCGGAAACGCATGGCCTTTAGGAAGCGCGAGCGGCCATCAGGCCGCTTGTCCTTTTCGCCCGCCAGGAAATCTGATGCGACGTCGTGCCCTCTGTCTCTCCGCTTGCCTTGCTTTGCTTTCCGCTCCCGCGCGCGCCGCGACCAGCGAGGATGAGCAATTCTGGCTGAACCTGACGGCGATGGGGTCGGTGAAGGATGAACTGGTCTATTTCGCCGAAATCCAGCCGCGCGCGGGCGATGGCGTCTCGCGCATAGACCAGTCTTTATTCCGTGGCGCGCTGGGCTGGAAATTTTCGCCTTCCCTCACCCTCTATCAGGGCTTTGCCCATATCGTCTTGCCGATCGACGGCGGTCAGGACGTTAATGAGGAACGCAGCTTTCAGCAGCTCAACTGGACGCTGGGCCAGCCCTGGGGCGGCGAATTATCGTCGCGCACCCGGCTTGAACAGCGCTGGCGTTCCGACGGCGACGACATGGGCTGGCGCTTGCGCGAAATGATTCGCTATGAAAAGCCCCTCACCGCCGGCAGCGACGCGTTCAACGCACTGGTCTATGCCGAGGGCTTCGTCGCGCTCAACGACACCGATTGGGGGGCGAAGAGCGGCTTCGACCAGCTTCGCAGCTTCGTTGGCGCAGAGGTCAGCCTGCCCGGCGCATCGACGCTGGAGGTTGGCTATCTCAACCAGCTCATCAACCAAAGCGGCGGCGACAGGCGGATCAACCATGTGGCGTCCGTGACCCTGTTCTTCCGCCACTGACGGGCGGTCGATCCGGCTATGCGGTGAGCGCCTCGACCAGCGCCTTGACCTTCTTTTGCCGCCATTGCGGCAGCGGCGCGATCAGCCAATAGGCGAGCAGGGTCGGCGTCCGATCGCCCACTTGCCGCACCCTTCCGGCTGCGATGTCGGCCTGGGCCAGCAACAAGGGCACCCGCGCACGGCCGAACCCGTTAGCCGCAGCCTCGATCGCCAGGCCGCCATCGGCCACCCGGATCGTCGCGGGCTTGTCCCCCGCCGGGCAGCCCGGCCAGTCGATGCGCTGGTCGGGGCCGCCCGCTGCCGCCTCGACCGTCACATAGGCCGCCTCGCCGGTCTTGATGCCCTCATGCTCGCCCGCGCCGTCGGTCAGGCGCAGGGCGATATCCAGATTGGCTTCGGTGAAATCCAAAGCCTCATCGGCGGCAATTAGCTGAAAAGTGAGATCCGGTTGCGTGGCCGCATAGGCCGCCAGCCGCGGCTGAAGCCATTTGGCGGTGATGTCGCGCGGCGCGGCGATGGTGAGCGCGCTGCTGGACTGGCCCGCCTGCATCGCCCGGACCGCTTCCTCGAATTCCAGAAATCCGGCGCGCAGCGCGTCCAGACCCGCTTGCGTCTCCGGCGTGAGTTCCAGCCCCTTGGGCGTGCGGCGGAACAGGACGACGCCCAACATATCCTCCAGCGCGCGAATCTGCTGGCCGACCGCCGCGGGGGTGACCGCCAGTTCGTCCGCCGCGCGGGTGAAGGACAGATGCCGCGCCGCCGCATCCAGCACGCGCAGGCCGTTGAGCGGCAAATGGGTGCGCTTCATTCGGCCACCGCCGGCGCGATCAGGGCGAAATGCGGGATCACCACCTCGAACGTCTCTCCGTCCAGCCCGATCATGCGATAGGCCCCCTTCATCGAGCCGGTGGGCGTACCCAGCGGACAGCCCGAAACATAATCATAGCTTTTTCCCGGCTGCACCACAGGCTGTTCGCCCACGACGCCATCGCCATCGACCCGATGCTGTCCACCCCGCCCGTCCGTGATGACCCAGTGTCGGGTCAACAACTGGACCGGCTGTTCGCCCATATTCTCGATGCGGATATGATAGGCCCAGAACCATCGGCCCCGGTCCGGCTCCGACTGTTCGGGCAGATAGGTGACGGCCACGTGCACGCCGATGTCGCGCGTCGTCGCATGGAATGGGAAGAGCGCGAATGTGGTCGTCATGGCCCAGAGATGCGCCCTGCCCCCCTTTCCGTCAACGCCCTATCGCACGCAGCGCCTGATCGAAATCGGCGATCACGTCGTCCGGATCTTCCAGGCCGACATTGAGGCGCAGCATATCTTCGGTGATGCCGACCTCCAGCCGGGCTTCCTCGGCCATGCCGAAATGGGTGGTGGAGGCCGGATGAGTCATCAGCGAGCGGGAATCGCCGATATTGTTGCTGATGTCGACCAGTTCCAACGCGTTGAGCAGGCCATGGGCCTCCGCCCGGCCGCCACCGACATAGAGCGAGAAGATCGGCCCGGCCGCCTCCATCTGCCGCATGGCGAGATCATGCTGAGGATGGCTGTGGAGACCGGGACACAGAATTTTCGGCAACCGGGTTTCAAGGAAGCGTGCAACCTTCAGCGCATTCTCGCTCTGGCGACGGATGCGCAGGTCCAGCGTCTCCAGCCCCTTGAGCACCACCCAGGCATTGAAGGCGCTGAGCGTCGGCCCGGTATTGCGGTGGAAGGGCAGCAGGACATTGTCGATCCAGTCGCGCGTCCCGCAAATTGCGCCGGCCAGCACACGCCCCTGCCCGTCCATCATCTTGGTCGCACTATAAGCGACGACGTCCGCGCCAAATTCCATCGGCCGCTGGAGCGCGGGCGTAGCGAAGGCGTTGTCGACGACCGTGGTGACGCCATGCGCCTTTGCGATGGCGCAGACGGCGGCCATGTCCACCACGTCCATGGTGGGGTTGGCCGGCGTCTCGAAGAAGAAGACCTTCGTATTGGGCTTCACCGCCGCTTCCCACGCTGCACTGTCGCGCCCGTCGATAGTCGTCGTTTCGATCCCGAACTTGGGCAGCAGCGTGTCGACCAGCCAGCGGCAGGAGCCGAACGCAGCCTTCGCAGCGACGACATGGTCGCCCGCCGAAAGCTGACACAGCAGGGCGGCTGTCATCGCCGCCATGCCGGTGGCCGTAGCGCGACACGCTTCCGCCCCCTCCAGCAGGGCGATGCGCTGTTCCAGCATGTCGACGGTGGGGTTCTGAAGGCGGCTATAGGTCATGCCGACCTGATCGCCCGCAAAGCGCGCGGCGGCATCCTCGGCCCGATCGTAGCAATAGCCGCTGCTCAGGAACAAGGCCTCCGACGTTTCGCCATATTCTGTGCGCGCGGTGCCGCCCCGGACGGCCAGCGTCGCCGGCTTCCAGTTATTGGTGATTTCAGGGTTCTGCCCGCTCTTCCGCTTCATATCGCTTTCCGCATATCCATCGTCACGCGCGGCGTCGCGCCGCCCAATATCTCGGCCATCTGGCTCCTGTCGCCATTACCGCCCGACAGGATTACCGCAACCCGCTTGCCGCGCATCGCCTCTTTTTCCTGCATCAGCGCGGCCAGCGCGACAGCGCCCGCCCCTTCGGCCAGATTATGCGTGTCTTCCCAATAGATACGGATCGCCCCAGCCACCTCGTCGTCGGTGACCGCGACGAAACGGTCGGCGCGCGGCCCGAAATAGTCGAGCGCGGCTTGGACCGGCGTGCAGACCGCAACGCCGTCCGCAAAGGTGTAGGCGGTGGGGCTGGCGATCAGGCGGCCCGCCTCGAACGACAGTTTGGCGGCATCGACATGCGCGGAAACCACGCCGACCACTTTCGTCTTGAGGCCAAGCGCGTCACGCGCCGCGATCGTGCCGCACAGGCCCGACCCGCAGCCCACGGGCACGTAGACCGTATCGATGTCCGGCACAGCGTCGAACAGTTCGAGGCCATAGCTCGCCACGCCGCGCACCAGTTGGCCATGATAGGCCGGCACCATGAACAGCCCCTGTTCCTCGGACAGGCGCAGCGCCTCCGCCTTGGCGCTGTCGAAATCATGGCCATGTTCGATCAGGGTGGCGCCAAAGGCCCGCATCGCCCGGTTCTTCTCCAGCGCATTGTCATGGGGCACGACGATGGTGACGGCCAGGCCAGCCGCCCGCGCCGCGCGCACCTGCGCCTGGCCGTGATTGCCGCGCGTGGCGGTGATGATGCCGGTCACGTCGGGATGAGTGCGGCGCAGCCAGTCGATATAGGTGATCGCCCCGCGCGCCTTGAACGCGCCGGTGGGCGTGTGATTCTCATGCTTCACCCACAACTCGCAGCCGGTGCGCCCGGCCAGCAGCGGCCAGGCATATTGGGGCGTGGGCGGCACCTGGGCATGAACCATGGCGGCGGCCGCACGAAGCGAAGCGAGTGACAGGTCGGTCATCCTGTCGCCTGTATCGATCCGTCAGGCCCGGCGACAGGACCGATGCCGTCGGATTGGACCGTTCACGCCGCCTTGCGAGGCATAGTCGCGAAAAAGGGATGCAGATGCGCTTCCTCCCACTCCATTCGCTCATAGAGAGCATCTTGCAGGGCCAGCACCGCGTCACGATAACCTTGCCAGTCATTGACGATCTGCGCCGGGGTCCAGCATTTGATATGGTCGCTATAGCGCAGGAACAGCGCGACCATGGCGCGGCCATGTTCGCGCACGGCCTTCGTCGCTTCCGGCGTCATCAGCGCCGGGCCGGCACCCCGGACAACGGCGTCCTCCCGCCCCATATGTTCCCGGAACAACTGGGAAAAGACGATCCGGCGACGGGCGATTTCCGGCATGTCCTCCACGTTGGACCGTTGCAGGAGTTGCGCAAACTCCCGCATCGTCACGCGCAGATCGTCATGATCCCGCGCCAAATCATATTTCATAATAAGCGACCCCATTTTTATATTTAAACGACATGGGGCCGCAAAACTTAAATTTTTCCATCGCTTATGCGACGAGCCGAAAGATCATAGCGCGGCCAGCACCGCATCACCCATCTCCACCGTCGTCATTGCGCCGCCCAGGTCCGCCGAACGCGCGCCCTCGCTCAGCGCCTTCGCCACCGCCGCCTCGATCCGGTTGGCCGGCGCGGGCAGGTCCAGCGAATAGCGCAGCATCATCGCCGCCGAAAGGATCGTCGCCAGCGGATTGGCCTTGCCAGTGCCGGCGATATCGGGCGCGGAACCGTGGATCGGTTCATACAGCCCCTGCCCGCTGCCGTTGAGCGTCGCCGAGGCGAGCATCCCGATGGAGCCGACGCACATGCTCGCTTGGTCAGAGAGAATGTCGCCGAACAGGTTGCCGGTGACGATGACATCGAACTGGCCGGGGTTGCGGACGAGCTGCATGGCGGCATTGTCGACATACATATGGCTGAGCGCCACGTCGGGATAGTCGGCCGACACTTCGATCACCACGTCGCGCCAGAGCTGGCTGGTTTCCAGCACATTGGCCTTGTCCACCGAACAGAGCTTGCCGCGCCGCGCCTGCGCCGCCTGGAACCCGGCATGGGCGATGCGGCGCACCTCGGCTTCGTTATAGGACATGACGTCATAGCCTTCGCGCAGGCCGTCAGCGGTGGTGCGGAAGCCTTTTTCGCCGAAATAGACGTCGCCATTGGTTTCGCGCACGATCAGCAGGTCGATGGCGGCGGCAACTTCCGGCTTCAATGCGGACTCGCCCGCCAGTTCGGGAAACACCTTGGCCGGGCGCAGGTTGGAGAAGAGACCCAGTTCCTTGCGCAGGCCAAGGATCGCCTGTTCCGGGCGCAGATGCCGTTCCAGCGCGTCGCAGTCGGGATCGCCCACCGCGCCGAACAGGATGGCGTCGGCCCGCTTCGCCAGGTCCAGCGTTTCGGGCGGCAGCGGATGGCCCACCGCCTTGTAGGCCGCGCCGCCGACCAGACCGTCCTCATAGGTGAGTCCGTCGATCCCCAGCGCATCGAGCACGCGCTTTGCCTGTGCGACGATTTCGGGGCCGATACCGTCACCGGGGAACAGGGCGATCAACATATGCTTCATTCCTTATTTATCGCTTCGATGCCGCTTATTGAAAGAAAAGCGCGTACAATGGGGGCAGGCCTTTGCAGAAGGAAGGCCGCTTAGGCAACCGCTCTTTTCAGCCGCTCGACCAGCCTTTCCCGCGCCGCCAGCACGTCGGCGCGCCGGTCGGTCAGGACCGAACGCTCCAGAAAGAAGCCGGTGAGGCGCAGCCCGTCGAGGATCTGGCCCCAATCGCCCATGCCGCCTTCGATCAGGAAGGCGGGCAGCGGCAGCAGGCGGCTTTCATAGCCGACAGCCCCCGCCCGGCTGACCGCCGCGGCGCTGCGCGGGCTGACGAAGGCGAGGTCTTGAGCCTTGTCGGTCGCGGCGCATCGCGTCAGGTCGAGGCCGAAGCCCAGTTCGGCCAGCAGCAGCAGTTCGTAGCGCACCAGCGCCACCGCCCAGCCGCGCGCGGCCGGGGCCGCCTCCACCGCGTCCAGCAAGCCGTCCAGCGCCTGATGCAGCGCGGGATAGGCCTGCTCCTCCGGCAAGGCGGCGGCGGTCAGCGCGCAGCTCCAGTCGATCGCGGCAGCGGGCAGCGGTTCGGCGTGGAGCGGCGCGCGGCTGTGGGCCAGTTCGACGGTGAGGCCGGCCAGCTGATCCTCGGTCCGGGCGCGGAAATCGGCTTTTACCGCGTTCCCCGGCAGCAGGATCGGCCGCATGGCCCGCGACCGCCCCCCACGCACATAGCCGGGCACCAAGCCATGGTCGGGCGTCAGCAGCCGCGCGATCGCGCCATGTTCGCCATGATGGCGGACGGCGCAGACGATCGCGGCGGTGGAGAGGCTGGGCATGAAGTCGCCATAGCGGGATCAGGGTCGGTTGCCTCGTTTATTCGTCAGTCATGCGGCGCGATAGACGCTCTTCAGATTCATGAATTCGTGGAGGCCGAACGGACCCAGTTCGCGGCCATGGCCCGAGCGTTTAACGCCGCCGAAGGGCGCTTCGGGCGCGGAGGCGAGCATCTGGTTCACCGCCGTCATGCCGGCATTGATGTCGCGGACGAAGCGCGCTTCTTCATCGGCGTCCCGCGTCCACACCGACGATCCCAGGCCAAAGGGGATGGCGTTGGCGATGGCGATGGCTTCGTCCATGTCCGCCGCCTTGAACACCATGGCGATGGGGCCGAAAATCTCCTCCCCCATCAGCGCCGGGTCGGCGGGCATGTCGGTGAGGATGCCCGCCCGCATGAAGGCGCCGGGACCATCGGGCGTCTCGCCGCCGATCAGGGTGGCGCCGGCGGCCTTCATCCTGCCGACCTGGTCCTGCACGGTGCGGCGCTGTTCCGCGCTGGAGAGCGGCCCCATGTCGGTGCCCTCGTCCAGCGGATTGCCTGCCTTCACCGCTGCCATGGCGGCGGAAAATCTGGCGAGGAAGGCGTCGTAAATATCGGCGTGGACGATCATGCGCTTGCCGCAGATGCAGGACTGGCCGGTATTTTGCGTGCGCGCCGTGACCGCCTGGCCGACCGCCGCGTCCAGGTCGGCCGATGGCATGACGATGAACGGATCTGAGCCGCCCAGTTCCAGCACCACTTTCTTGAGCGCCTTGCCCGCCTGCTCCGCGACCGCGCGGCCCGCGCCCTCGCTGCCGGTCAGGGTGACGGCGGCGACGCGGTCGTCGGCGATGATCGCGGCCACCGCGTCCGAGCGGATCGGGAGATTCTGGAACAGGCCTTCGGGCGCGTCGGCCTGCGCCATCATATCCTGCATCAGCGCGGCGACGCCCTGCACATTGCTGGCATGTTTGAGCAGGCCGACATTGCCCGCGAGGATGCAGGGGGCGAGGAAGCGGACCACCTGCCAATAAGGAAAATTCCACGGCATCACCGCCAGCACCGGGCCGATCGGGAGCCACACCAGGTCGGCCCGGCCGCCGGACGCAAGGGCGATGCTGCCGCCCTCCAGCATCGCGGGGCCTTGCCTGGCATAATGGCGGAAGGCGGCGACGCATTTATCGACCTCCGCCAGCGCGGATTTGAGCGTCTTGCCCATTTCCTGCGTCGCCATGCGGGCAAGCGTGTCGCGATTGGCATGATAGGCGTCGGCGAGGCGCGAAAGCAGCGCCGTGCGGTCCGACAGGCCGGTCAGCCGCCACTTGGCAAACGCCGCCGTCGCCCGGTCGAGCGCGGCGTCGACCTGTGCCTCGGTCAGCGCCTCATGGGTGGCGATCTGTTCGCCGGTGGCCGGGTTGATGCTTTTCATGGACGACTCCGGGGGTGGGGAAATGAGGACGGGGATGGCGGCGGCCGCCGCCCCTGCACGGTCACAACTCGTTCACAGCATCGAAGTTCACACCGTTCTTGTGCGTCGAAATGCGCGGTTTTGGGGCCAATTGCTACGGGGAGGCTACAGGGACGCTACAGGTGGGTCACAGTGACGCGCCACTGACGCGCCCCTGACGCGCCACTGACGCGCCACTGACGCGCCCCTGACGCGCCACTGACGCGCCATCGGGGTCATGGTTGCGCGACACCGGGGTCACGCATGTTGCGCGGCGGTGACGGTGACGGTGCGGGAAAGCAGGGTGAGCGGTTCATCCCACAGGATAGATCAGAGAAAATCCTACATTTGTAGAGGCTGTGTTCGGATATGCGCGAGAAGGCAGCGGGATGCCGGGTCGAGCCCGGCCTGACGCGCGGGAATGACTGCGGACGAGCATTTTGGAAATTTGCGGATGGAAATGGTTTCGCCAAACCCGTCATCCACTTATAATCATGGTAAGGTAATTGCCCGAGGCTGCTCTGTGACCGCTCTAATATTGGCTCCACCACTAGTGATCTTCGGCCTCGGCTATCTGCTCAGCACAATTTTTGGGGAACGATTTCCCTTGCAATGGTGGTTGCTTCGGCTTGGGCTTGTTCCGATTATCTTTCTCTCATTGGCGCTTTATGTCTTATTATTCCCCACGCCGGTTCCCGAAAATTATAATCCAAATATTCATGGCAATCCAGGGCGGGGCGATTTTGCGGCTATATTGGCATGGGGACTTTTGGCTCCGATAGTCTATCTGATCATCGCTCTACCCACGTCGATTGCCTATGCAATTTAGCGTCGGTTTAGAGATAAGAGGCAGTCACGCTAAAGCGTCCGTTTTCAAACTACGGCGTTCCGAAACCCGCAGTCCGCTCCCCACCCATTTACGCCACCCCATTCGCGCCCGTCACCCATCACCCGTGGAAATAGTCATAGACCTGTTGCGCCACCGCCTTCGATACGCCGGGCGCGCGTTGCAGGTCGTCCAGCGCGGCGTCTCGTACCGCCCGCGCCGTGCCGAAGTGCATCAGCAGCGCTTTCTTGCGCGCGGGGCCGATGCCGGGCACTTCGTCCAGCGACGATACGGTGATCGCCTTGCTGCGCTTGGCGCGGTGGGCGCCGATGGCGAAGCGGTGGGCCTCATCACGCAGGCGCTGGAGGTAGAAGAGCACCGGATGGTTGAGGGGGAAGGTGATTTCGCGGCCGTCCAGCAGGTGGAACACCTCCCGCCCCTCACGCCCATGATGCGGTCCCTTGGCGACGCCGATCATGGTGACGTCCTCTATCCCCATTTCCTCCAGCATCGTGCGCGCGGCGGAGAGCTGCCCCTTGCCGCCGTCGATCAGGACAAGGTCTGGCCATTCGCCGCCGTCGCGGTCCGGGTCTTCCTTCTGCGCTCTACCAAAGCGGCGCTCGAACATCTCGCGCATCATCGCGAAATCGTCGTTCGACATTTCGGGGTTCTTCATGTTGAACTTGCGATAGGCGTTTTTGCGGAAGCCTTCCGGCCCCGCCACCACCATCGCGCCCAGCGCATGGGCGCCCTGAATATGGCTGTTGTCGTAGATTTCGATGCGGTCCGGCACGCCCTCCAGCCCGAAAGCCTCGACCATATCGTCCATGATGCGGCCCTGGCTGGTGGTTTCGGCCAGCCGCCGGTCGAGCGCCTCCACCGCGTTGCGCTGCGCCTGCTTGATGAGGCGGGTGCGCTCGCCGCGCTGGGGCACCTCGATCCGCACCTTGCTGCCGATCCGTTCGGTCAGCGCCAGCGCCATGAGTGCGCACTCGGCCGGCTCGCGGTCGGTCAGGATCAGCTTGGGCGGCGGCACTTCCTCGTAAAATTGCGCCATGAAGCTTTCCAGCACTTCCTCCGTCGCGACGTCGGCGGTGTGGACCGGGAAGAAGCTGCGATGGCCCCAATTCTGGCCGCCGCGGATGAAGAAGGCCTGGATGCACATCGCTCCGCCCTTTTCCGCCAGCCCGAATATGTCGGCGTCGCCCAGCCCTTCGGCATTGATCGCCTGGCTGCCCTGAATGAAGGTCAGCGCCTTCAGCCGGTCGCGGATCACCGCCGCCTGCTCGAAATCCATCGCCTCGGCCGCCGCCTGCATGGTCGCGCCCAGCTTCTTTTGCACCTCGGTCGACTTGCCGCCCAGAAAATCCTGCGCGTCGTTCACCAGTTCGGCATAGCCCGCTTCGTCGATGCGGCCGACACAGGGGGCGGAGCAGCGCTTGATCTGGTAGAGCAGGCAGGGGCGCGAACGGTTGGCGAAGAAACTGTCGGTGCAGGAGCGGAGCAGGAACAGCTTTTGCAACGCATTGATGGTGCGCGTCACCGATCCGGCGCTGGCGAAGGGGCCATAATAGCGGCCCTTCGCCTTGCGCGCGCCGCGATGCTTCTGGACGCGGGGAAAGGCGTGATCCTCGCGCAGCAGGATGAAAGGGAAGCTTTTGTCGTCGCGCAGCAGGACATTGTAGGGCGGGCGGTAGCGCTTGATGAGTTGCGCCTCCAGCAGCAGCGCTTCGGCTTCGCTGTTGGTGGTGACGATGGTCATGCTGCGGGTCTGCGCCACCATGCGCTGGAGCCGGCGCGGCAGGCGATCGACCTGGGTATAGTTGGCGACGCGGTTCCGGAGCGCCCGCGCCTTGCCGACATAGAGCACGTCGCCGCGCGCATCGTGCATCCGGTAGACGCCGGGGCGGATCGGCAGCGTCTTGAGCACCGTGCGGATCGCCTCCACACCCGTGTCGATATCGGGCTGGCTGCCGGTGACGGTATAGGTCGCCTTGTCTTCGTTGAAACGGTCGGGGGATTGGGGGGAGGACATGGGGCAGAGATAGCGGCGCTGGCGACAATCGCAATGGGCGGTCCCAGGCGCGGCTCCGCGTCGCGCCTATTCCTTGACGATCCGCAGCAATTTTCGCTCGACCGGGGCCAGCACATTATGCAGGTCCGGGCCGCGCTTGAGGATGTGCCCGCCCTCCCCGACCAGCGCCCACATGCCCTGCCGATGGCGCAGGGCCGGCCGTTTCTCGATCCGATATTCAGGGCGTTCGGCGGACCGGCGAAAGGCGCTGAACACCGCTGCCTCCCGGCCCATATCCATCGCATAGTCGCGCCAGTGGCCGGCGGAAACCATCCGGCCGTAAAGGTCCATGATCCGCTGCAACTCCAGCCGCTCGAAACCCACCTGTCCGGGCGATACCGCGGGAAACGGCGTCACATTGGTCATCAGGCCCGGCCGCGATCCTTGAACAGTTCATCGGCGTCGGGCAGTTGCGGCTTTTGCCGTTCGGCCATCAGTTCGGCCAGCCGCTTCTGCAACTGCTCGACCTCGCACTGGAGCATTTCCAGCTTCTGCTTTTCCGGGTCGAAGCAATCGGAACAAGGCGTGCCATAGGGTACGAAATCGCGCTGATAGGCGGTCACGTCGACCAGCATCTGGCGGGCGGGGATACCGACCATCGTCGCGCCTTCGGGCACATTCTTGGTCACGACCGCATTGGCGCCGACGCGCGCGCGCGCGCCGACATGAACCGGCCCCAGCACCTGCGCGCCCGAACCGACGATCACGCCGTCGCACAGGGTCGGATGCCGCTTGCCGGCAATGCCGTTGGCCGGATCGGTCCCGCCCAGCGTGACATTCTGGTACAGCGTCACATCGTCGCCAATCTCGGCGGTTTCGCCGATGACGGTGAAGCCATGGTCGATGAAGAAGCGCTTGCCGATCTTCGCGCCCGGATGAATGTCGTTCCCCGTCAGGAAGCGCGATATATGATTGACCACGCGAGCGAGGAAGAACAGGCGCGCGCGATAGAGCCGATGGGCGACGCGATGAAAGGCGAGCGACCACAGGCCGGGATAAAGCAGGATTTCCGCACGGGACCGCGGCGCTGGATCGCGCGCCTTCACCGAATCGATATAAGCAATAAGATTGCCCAGCATCCCGCGTCCCTGAAATCCTGCCTCTGGTTTCGCCTACATAAGGCCCTGGCATCCTTTTTTCCAGAGGCGCGCCAATGCGCAGCTTTTCCGGTACAAAGGGGAACTTGCTTTGCAAATGACTATATGCCTATCAATGAGGTAGACAATCAAACCAAAGGACCCCGGATGATTGACGCCTTCTTCGCCAATTTCGGCGATATTCTGCCCTTCATCCTGATCGGCTTCGGCGCGCAGATGATCGACGGGGCGCTCGGCATGGCCTATGGGGTCATTTCCAGCACGCTTCTGCTGGCCATGGGCGTGCCGCCCAGCCGCGTGTCGGCCAGCGTCCATGCCGCCGAAACCTTCACCACCGGCGTCTCCGCGATCAGCCATATCCTGCATGGCAATGTCGACTGGAAGCTGTTCGCCCGCCTGATCGTCCCCGGCGTGGTCGGCGGCGTGGCCGGCGCTTATCTGCTGTCCAATATCGACGGCGCCGTCATCAAGCCCTTCGTGCAAGTCTATCTCGCCTCGATCGGCGTCTATCTTTTCTGGCGCGGCTTTCACCTGCCGCCCAAGCCGCGCGATCCCAAATGGGTGACGCCGCTGGGCCTGGTGGGCGGCTTCATGGATGCGAGCGGCGGCGGCGGATGGGGGCCGATCGTCACGTCGAACCTGCTGCTGCAAGGGTCCAGCCCGCGCCACACCATCGGCACGGTGAACAGCGTCGAATTCGTCCTGACCCTGTCGATCAGCCTGACCTTCCTGATCCATCTCGGCTGGGAAACCTTTACCACCTACACATTGGGGCTGCTGATCGGCGGCGTCGTCGCCGCGCCCTTCGGCGCGATGCTGGCCCGGCGCATCGCGCCTCGCCTGCTGTTCATGGCGGTGGGCGTGATCCTGACCCTGACATCGGCCTTCGGCGTCGCCAAATGGCTTGGATATATCGGTTAAACCTCTTATATTCGGCTTTCTGATCGAGGAAGCCGATAAATGTCCAGTTACCTGCCCACGCTCAAACAGCTTCAATATCTGGTCGCGCTCAAGGAACAGGGGCATTTCGGCAAGGCGGCCGACGCCTGTTTCGTGACGCAATCGACGCTGTCGGCGGGCATCCGGGAACTGGAGTCGCTGATCGGCGTGACGCTGGTCGAGCGGACGCGGCGGGTGGTGCGCTTCACGGCATTGGGCGACCGCATCGTCGAAAAGGCGCATCGTGTGCTGCGCGAGGCGGAGGAACTGGCGGCAATCGCCGAAGCGTCGGGCAAGCCCCTCACCGGCGAGTTGCGCATGAGCGTGATCCCGACGATCGCGCCTTTCCTGCTTCCGCGCCTGCTGCCCCGGTTGCGGGCGGACCGGCCGGAACTCAAACTTTATCTGCGCGAAGAAACGACGCAGGCGGCGATCGAGTCGCTGCGCCATGGTCATGTCGATTGCGTGCTGCTCGCTCTGCCCTTCCCGATGGGCGAACTGGACAGCGAGATCCTGTTCCAGGACCGGCTCTATGTCGCCTTTCCTCATGACGAGCCGCGCGACCCGCCGGAATGGATCGGCCCCGACATGATCGACGAGAGCAAGCTGCTGCTGCTGGAAGACGGCCATTGCCTGAAGGACCATGCGCTGGCCGCCTGCAACCGGCCGGACCTGCGCGCCAGCACCACCATGATGGGCACGTCGCTCCATACGTTGATCCAGATGGTCGACAATGGACTGGGCGTCACCATGATCCCGGAAATGGCGATCGCCAGCGGGATATTGGAACATACCAGGATCACGGCCCGCCCGATCCGGTCGGACCGGCCGGCGCGCGACATCGCGCTGGTCTGGCGCAAGAACAGCCCGCGCGAGAAGGAATTTCACATGCTGGCCGGCATTTTGCGGGATGCTGCGACGCTGAGCTGCCGTTTACCCGAAGCGGCCTAACGCTGCCAGGCCCGCGCCCTGGCGTCGTCCTCGCTCCGGGCGGCGACCCAGGCGGTCCGGCCGTCGTCGAAATATTCCTTCTTCCAGAAGGGCGCGTCCGACTTCATCCAGTCGATCAGGAAGGCGCAGCTTTCCAGCGCCGCCGTGCGATGCCGCGACGCGGTGCCGACAAAGACGATCCGCGCGCCAGGTTCCAGCCTGCCGACACGATGAATGACGCTGACGCCCAGCAGCGGCCAGCGCGCCATGGCATCATCGACGATCCGCGCCATCTGCGCCTGCGTCATGGCGGGATATTGCTCCAGTTCCAGCGCGACCAGCCCGCCTTCGCCGCGCACGATACCCGTGAAACTGGCGACGCCGCCGCCGCCAAGCGCTTCCAGCGCGGCCAGTTCGGCGGCCGCGTCAAAGTCCTGCGGCTGGACCGCCACCCGTTTCATCCGCCCGTCACCGGGGGGAAGATCGCCACTTCGCGCGCATCGCCAATCATTGTGTCGAGCGGCGCGAATTGCTGATCGATCGCGGCGCGCAGCCGGGCCGAATCACCCAGCGCCTGGGCATAGCCGCCGCCCCGCCCGGCCAGCATCGCCACCAGATCGGCCAGCGTCGCCCCCGGCCCCGGATGGTCCACCACGTCCTGGTCCCGGCCGATCGCTTCACGCACCCAGGCGAAATAGACGATGGTGAGCGGCCCCATGGGTCAATCCATATGCTTGATGCCGACGCGCAGATAATCCCAGCCCGTGACCAGCGTCAGGATCGCGGCCGCCCAGAGCGTCACGATCCCCACCATCTGCACGAAGGGGAATTGCGGCACGGCGCCCGCCAGGATCAGCGCGCCCAGCGCGATGATCTGAAAGGTCGTTTTCCATTTGGCCAGCCGCGATACCGGCACCGATACCTGAAGGCCCGCCAGAAATTCCCGCAGCCCCGACACCGCGATTTCCCGCAACAGGATGATCATCGCCGCAACGATGTGCAGCCCCGCTATGTCGCGCGTGGCCGCCAGCATCAGTATGACCGCGCCGACCATGATCTTGTCGGCGATGGGATCAAGGAATACGCCCAGTTTCGACACCGTGCCCTGGGCGCGGGCCAGATAGCCGTCGAAATAGTCGGTCACGCCCATCAGGCAATAAAGGCCGAAAGCCAGCGCATAGCCGGTGATCCAGCGCGCGCCCATCTCCGCGGGCCAGAGCAACGCGACCAGCAGCGGGACGGTGAATATACGCGAAAGCGTCAGCAGGTTTGGCAGCGTCAGCATGAGCGCGGACTGCCACAGTCCGCCGCCGCATACAAGCGACCCCGAACATCGACCGCGCAACCATTGGACATGCACGCCGCCAGCGGCTAGACCCCGCGCCGGTCGCTAACGGGAAAGAAGATCCCCAATTCCATGCAAGCCTCTCTCAGGCTCCTGAACAAGCGCCGTTTCCTGCCGCTTTTCATCACCCAGTTGCTGGGCGCGTTCAACGACAATCTGTTCAAGAACGCGATGGTGCTGTTCGTCGTCTATCAGGTCTATAACGACGAACGCTCCGAAACATGGTTCAGCGCGCTGGCGACGGGGCTGTTCATCCTGCCCTTCTTCCTGCTGTCGGCGCTGTCGGGGCAGCTTGCCGACCAGCGCGACAAGGCCGTCATCATCCGCTGGGTGAAGGCGGCGGAAATCGCCATCATGGGCGTGGGCGCGATCGGCCTTGCGCTGATCTGGGGCGGTATCGCGGTCCATACGCTGGCGATCCCGCTGCTGCTCGCCGCCCTGTTCGCCATGGGCGTCCATTCAACCTTCTTCGGTCCGATCAAATATGCCATCCTGCCCCAGCATCTTCACGACGAAGAAGTGCTGGGCGGCACCGGCCTGGTGGAGGCGGGCACCTATATCGCCATATTGGCCGGCACCATATTGGCCGGCATCATCCCGGTCGAAATCGCCGCGGTCTGCATCATCGTGACGGCGCTGATCGGCTATGTCGCCGGGCGCGAGGTGCCATCTGCCCCGTCGCTGCTGGACGCGCAGCCGATCGATTTCCACATCATTCGATCGTCGGTCGCGCTGGTGCGCGGCACCATGCATATCCGCCGCCTGTTCCTGGCGATCATGGCGATCAGCCTGTTCTGGGCGGTGGGATCGATCCTGTTCATCCAGTTCCCGCCGCTGGTGAAGAATGTGCTGACGGCCGACAAGCCCGTCGCCAGCCTGTTCCTCGCCATCTTCTCGATCGGCATCGCCATCGGATCGGTCGCGATCAACCGGCTGCTCCAGGGGCATGTATCGGCCAAATATGCGCCCGCATCCGTCATCGGCATGGGGCTGTGCATCGTCGCCTTCCATGTGGTGTGCGACCTGTGGACACCGGCGCCGGACGGGCAGATGTTGTCGCTTGCCCAGTTCCTGGCCCATCCGCTGGCGTTGCCGCTGTCACTCTGCCTGCTGGGGGTGGCGACCTTCGGCGGCATGTTCGTCGTGCCGCTCTACGCTTTCCTGACCACGACCGTCGAAAAATGCGAGGCGGCCCGCACCGTGGCGGCGAACAATATCGTCAATGCCGGGGCGATGGTGGTCGGTTCGCTCTGCGCCATCGGCCTGAGCATCGCGGGCGTGTCCGTGGTGATGCAGTTGCTGCTGGTCGCCATCCTGTCGCTGCCCTGCGCGGCCATGGCGTGGAAGCTGCACAAGGCGTGCGACGGGCCGATCTGCCATTAATGGGGCCTTCGGCGGGCCGTGTCCGCTGCGCTGTTAGAAGATGAAGCTGTAGAAGGCCGTGAAAAAGGCGCAGAAGCTCAATGCGAACAGCTTCCAGTCCTGATCGTCATCCACCATCCGCTTGTGCTTGCGCGCCGATTCGTCCCGGACCCGAAACACATGGGGCGGCAAGCTCTGCCGGAAGGGATGGCGGGCCGATTCGGTCGTGAGGACGAGAGGACGGGTTCGCATGAGTCGTGATTAACCAAAAATTTACCTTTTTAGCCATCGCCAATGATGGCTAATCTGGCCTTGTCCCGGTGCGGGACATGCTTGACTGTATGATATGAATAATACAGTGTGACCCAACCGATGAACGAAACGCGTCCACTCGCCCCCTCTCCGCCGCCCTCGCGCGAATTTGGCGCGGGGCCGCCCAGCGCCTTCGCGCCGCCCACCCCCTGGCGCCGGCGGCTCCAGATTTTCGGCTGGATCATCGCGGCCGGGCTGGCGCTGTTGATGATCCTGGTCGCCTGGCTGGCGGTCACGGCGCCCCTGTCCCAATCGCTGAAGCCGATCGCGCCGCCCAGCATCAGCCTGATGTCGGCCGACGGCCATCTCATCGCGCGGCGTGGCGCGGTGATCGACGAACCGGTGACGATGGCGGAACTGCCCGCCCATGTGCCCCAGGCGTTCATGGCGATCGAGGACCGGCGTTTTCCCACCCATTGGGGCGTAGACCCGCGCGGCATCGCCCGTGCGCTGTGGCACAATATCTGGTCCGACGGCGCGTCGCAGGGCGGCAGCACCATCACCCAGCAACTGGCCAAGGGCGTGTTCCTCTCCAGCGACCGGACGCTGGGCCGCAAGGCGCGCGAGGCGTTGATCGCCATCTGGCTGGAGGTCTGGCTGACCAAGGACCAGATCATGGAACGCTATCTGTCGAACGTTTATTTCGGCGACAATGTCTATGGCCTGCGCGCGGCCGCGCGCCATTATTTCAACCGCGCGCCCGGCCGCCTGACCATTTCGCAGGCGGCGATGCTGGCGGGCCTGCTCAAGGCGCCGTCCCGCCTGGCCCCGACCGGCAATCTGGCCGGCGCGCGCGCCCGTGCCGCACTGGTCACGCAGGCAATGGTCGATGCCGGCTATATCAGCCAGGCCGATCGCAATGCGCTGCGCCCGCCCCGGCTGGACGTGCATGATGATCCCGACCCGACCAGCGGCACTTATTTCGCCGACTGGGTGCTGCCCACCGCCCGCGATCGGGCCGGCGCCGTCTATGGCGAGCAGCGGATCGAGACCACGCTCGACTGGCGCATCCAGCGCCTGGCCGAGGCCGCCATCCGCCGCGCGCCGCTGGGCGGAGCGCAGGCCGCGCTGGTGGCGATGAAGCCGGACGGCAGCGTGCTGGCGATGGTCGGGGGCAAAAATTACACCAAGAGCAATTTCAACCGGGCGGTGCAGGCGAAGCGCCAACCCGGCTCCACCTTCAAATTATTCGTCTACCTCGCCGCCTTTCGCGCGGGCATGACGCCCGACGACATGATCGACGACACGCCGATCACGACCGGCACCTATCGCCCGGCCAATCATGGCGGTAAATATCGCGGCCCCATCTCCCTGCGCCAGGCTTTCGCCGCGTCCAGCAATGTCGCGGCGGTGCGGCTGACGCAAAAGGTCGGCGTCGCCAATGTCATCAAGGTCGCGCGCGATCTGGGCGTCACGGCGCCGCTGACCGAAGACCTCAGCCTCGCGCTCGGCACATCGGAAATTCCGTTGGTCGAACTGGCCGAGGCCTATGCCGCCGTGGCGGCCGGGGCCTATCCCGTCACGGCCCATGGCCTTCCGCCGGAGGATCAGGGCTGGATCGAGCGACTGATGAAGCGTCAGCGCCGCTTCAGCGAGGCCCACCTCACGATGATCCGCGACCTTCTGTCCTCCGCCGCCAATCGCGGGACGGGCAGCGCCGCGGCCTTGCGCACCAGCACTTTCGGCAAGACAGGGACGACGCAGGATAGCCGCGACGCCATCTTCGTCGGCTATGCCGGGGGCCTGGTCACTGCGGTGTGGATCGGCAATGACGATAATAGTCCGCTGCCCGGTGGCGCGGCCGGCGGTGGCGTGCCCGCCCGCATCTGGCGCAATTTCATGAGCGGGGCGATCAACGAGCCGGTCGAGGATGCGCCGCAGGAAACGCAGGACGCCGACCTGGTCAACGCGATCGCCAATATCAGCCTGGAAACACAGATCGGCAATATCGGCCTGGGCGTCGATCAGGACGGGATGACACTGAATATCGGACAGGACCGCATCCGCCTCCCGTCCGATCAATCCGCGCCGGCGCCGCCAACGGGCGCTCCCCCGCCCCCCGTCGCCCGGACGCAGCCCGCCGCCGAGGATGGCGGGCCTTGACGCAAATGTTAATGGCAGGGGGCTGAAAAGGCGAAAAGTCTTGGTTTGCTCGGGTGGCTCACGGTTAACGTGATGCGTCCGCCCTCCATCTTCGGTTCGGCGGTTAAGTCACTGACTATCGAGCATTTTACGACGGCCGCCTTTCGATGATATATGCGATGCGACTCTGATTCAGAGGACCGTCGATGAACAAGGGGTTTATGACCGAGCGCAATGCGGAGCATAAGGCGCTGGCTGCGCGATGGAGCATCGCAGCCGAGGCCATGGAAGCCCTGGCCGGCGCGCGCTCGCTGGACGCGATCGCCAACGTCCTGCGCGCCTTCGCCCGCCGGGCGGTCGGAGCCGACGGCATCGCCATCATCCTGCGCGAAGGCAATCTGTGCCATTATATCGCCGAGGATTCGATGGCCCCGCTCTGGGCCGGCCAACGTTTCCCCGCCGGCAATTGCGTATCGGGCTGGGCCATGGCCAACCGCGAGACGGCGGTCATCCCCGACATATTCAACGATCCGCGCGTCCCGGTCGATGCCTATCGCAAGACCTTCGTCCGCAGCATGTTGATGGTGCCGATCGGCCGGCTGGACCCGATGGCGGCGGTCGGCGCCTATTGGTCCGAACAGGGCGAACCGACCAACAACGAGATCGCGCTGCTGGAAGCGCTGGCCCGCGCGGCATCGACGGCGCTGGAAAATGGCCGTCTGTTCGCGTCGCTGGAAGCGCTGAACGACCAGCTTGACGAACGCGTCCGTGAACGGACCAACGAACTGGAACAGGCGCAGGAAACGGTGCGCCAGATTCAGAAAATGGAGGTGCTGGGGCAATTGACCGGCCATGTCGCCCATGACTTCAACAATCTGCTGACACCCATCATCGCCGGCCTGGACCTGATCCTGACCGGCAAACGATCGCCCGAATCGATCGACCGCCATGCCGGCGTCGCGATGCAGGCGGCCGAAGCGGCCCAGATACTGGTTCAGCGCCTGCTCACCTTCGCCCGGCGCCAGCCTTTGTCACCGACGGCCGTCGACCTGCCGGACCTGCTGGCCGGTATGCAGCCCCTGCTCGCCAGCACGGTCGGTCCGCGCATCGCGCTGTCGGTCGATATGCCGATGGACTTGCCGGCGGTTCATGCGGATGCCAATCAGCTCGAACTGGCGATCCTCAATCTCGCCATCAACAGCCGCGACGCCATGCCGGACGGCGGCACGCTCACCATCGCGGCCGACCGGGGGGAGACGCAACGCCCCGCCTCGCTGGCGCCGGGCGCATATGTGCGCCTGTACATTACCGACACCGGCGTCGGCATGACGGCGGCCGTCCGGAAAGCGGCCACGGAGCCGTTTTTCACCACCAAGCCTGCGGGCCACGGCACGGGCCTGGGGCTGTCGATGGCGCATGGCCTGACCGGGCAACTGGGCGGCACGCTGGAAATTGACAGCGAAGTGGGCAAGGGGACGACCGTCACGCTCTGGTTGCAGGTCGAACCGGCGCCGGCCGGGACGGCGGATGTCGCAGACGAACAAAGCCAGGGCGGCCGGCAGCGGGGCAAGATCCTGCTGGTGGACGATAACGCCCTGGTCAGAGCCAGCACGCGGGACATGCTGTCGGACATGGGCTATGATGTCGTCGATGTCGATCATGCCGAACTGGCGCTCACCATGATCGAGGCCGGCTACCGCCCCGACATCGTCGTCACCGATCATGTCATGCCCGGCATGACCGGCGCGGAACTGGCGATCCGCCTGCGCTGCGACCATCCCGACATCGCCCTGCTCATCATCTCGGGCTATCAGGGCGTCGATCTGATCGCGCCCGATGTGGTGCGCCTGTCCAAACCATATCGGCCCAAGCATCTGCAAGCCAGCATCGCCGCCGCGCGGGCACAGCGCGCCTGACCAGAGGCGCGGCCTTATAGCGCCTGCCCCGCCGCCCAGCCGCTGGCCCAGGCCCATTGGAAATTATAGCCGCCCAGCCATCCGGTCACGTCCACCGCCTCGCCAATCGCATAGAGACCGGGCATTTTCGTCGCCGCCATGGTGCGGGAGGACAGGCCGGCGGTGGCGATGCCGCCAACCGTCACTTCCGCCTTCGCATAGCCCTCGGTTCCCGATGGCGTGAAGGGCCAATCGGCAAGCCGCGCGCCAAGCTGACGCAGCGCCTTGTCGCTCAGATTGCCCAATTCTCCCTGCACGCCGGTTCGCTCCAGCAAGGCGTCGGCCAGCCGTTCGGGCAGCGCCTGTCCCAACAGCCGGCGCAGCAGGGTGCGCGGGCGCTCCCGTTTCTGGTCGATCAGCCAGTCGGCTGCCTGATCCGGCAGGAAATTCACATGGATCGGCGTGCGATGCTGCCAGTAGGAACTGATCTGAAGCATCGCCGGTCCCGACAGGCCGCGATGGGTGAAGAGGGCCGCCTCGCGAAACCGGGTCTTGTTCCAGCGGACCGCGACATCCGCAGATACGCCCGACAGCGCCTGGAACAGCGCATCGTCCGGCCCCAGGGTGAAGGGCACCAGTGCCGGCCGGGGCTGCACGATGTTCAGGCCGAAATGCCGGGCCACGTCATAAGCGAAGCCGGTCGCCCCCAGCTTGGGAATGGACGGGCCCCCGGTCGCCAGCACCAGCGCGGGCGCACGACACAGATCGGCGCCGCGTGTCACCTGGAACAGGCCGTCGCCATGGCCGACATCGCTCACCGGCTGTCCCAGCGCCATGGTCACGCGCCCCTTGGCGCATTCCTCCACCAGCATGGCCACGATCTGCCGCGCCGATCCGTCGCAGAATAGCTGCCCCAGCGTCTTTTCGTGCCAGGCGATGCCGTAAAGTTCGACCAGCGCCAGAAAATCCTGCGGCGTATAGCGACCCAGCGCCGATTTCGCGAAATGCGGATTGGCCGACAGATAGGCGTGGGCCACGGTGTTAATGTTGGTGAAGTTGCACCGTCCGCCGCCGGAAATCAGGATTTTCTTGCCCGGCGCATCGGCATGATCGACCAGCAGCACGCGCCTGCCCCGCTGCCCCGCGATAGCGGCGCACATCATGCCCGCCGCGCCGGCCCCCAGGATGATGGCGTCATAATCGCTCATCAGCGTGTCCGCCTGAGCCGGACGAGCGCCTCGTCCAGCGCCGACAGGAAGCGCGACCGGTCGCTTTTCGAAAAGGGCGGTGGACCGCCAATGGGATCGCCCACCGCGCCCGCCCGCAGGTCCGCCATGATCGCCCGCGTGGCGATGGCGGCGCCGATCGAGCTTTGGGTAAAGGGCTTTCCATTGGGCGCGATCACCACCGCCCCCGCCTTCAGGCAGCGGTCGGCCAGCAGGATGTCGGCCGTGATGCAGACAGCGCCCGGCCCCGCCCGTTCGGCGATCCAGTCGTCGGCGGCGTCGAAACCGTCGCTCACCACCACCCGATCCACCAGCGGATGGGCGGGCACGCGGATCACGCTGTTGCTGACGATGGTGACGGGCGCCTCATGACGCCAGGCGACCTTGTAAATCTCGTCCTTGACGGGGCAGGCATCGGCATCGACCAGGATCTTCATATTGGGCGCGATAGGCGGCCCTGCCGCGCGAAACAATGGCAGGCGGCTTATTTCGTCGGCACACCCATCATCGCCTTCACCAAAGACCATTCCTGTCCTACATGGAGCAGCATGAGCGCCCCCCTTTATAACAACGACATATTGCGGCTCGCCGCCAGCATTCCGCACCATCGCCGCTTGCCCGCCCCGCAGGCGAGCGTCGAGAAGCGCTCCCCTACCTGCGGATCGCGGGTGACG
This sequence comes from Sphingobium sp. C100, assembly GCF_000508185.1. GTDB lineage: Bacteria > Pseudomonadota > Alphaproteobacteria > Sphingomonadales > Sphingomonadaceae > Sphingobium. Next base: position 48,404 of record NZ_AYOY01000140.1, read on the forward strand.
GCCGATGTGCGGATGGCCGATGGCCGACTGGCGGAGATGGGCCTGGACGTGAAGGCCTGCGCCCTGGGCCAGGCGTCTGCCGCGCTGATGGCGGCGCAGGCGATCGGCCTGACGGCGGATGAACTGGCGCAAGCGCGCGACCGGATCACCGCCTATCTGGCCGGCGACAGCGACGATCTGGATTTCTGGCCGGGTCTGGCGGTGCTGGCGCCCGCGCGCGGCTATCCCGCGCGCCACGCCTCCATCCGGCTGGGGTTCGAGGCGATCGCCGAAGCCGCGCGGATGGCGGACGCCTGATGGACGGGCATAGCGCGACCAGCGCCACCGACATCTTGCTGTCCGAAGGCGTGATCCTGCTGGGCGCAGCAGTTTTTTTCGTGATGCTCTTCCGCCGCTTCGGCCTGGGCGCGGTGCTCGGCTATCTGGTCGCGGGCGCGCTGGTCGGACCCTATGGCCTGGGGCTGGTCGGCGGCGGGGAATCGAAGCTCGCCATTGCGGAAATCGGCATCGTCCTGCTGCTGTTCCTGGTCGGGCTGGAACTTCACCCGGCGCGGCTGTGGCGACTGAAACGCGATATTTTCGCGCTCGGCCTCGCGCAGGTGGTCATCTGCGGCTGCGCGCTGACCGGGATCATCTTCTACAGCACCGGCTTCACCTGGGGCGCCGCGATCGCGCTCGGCCTGCCGCTGGCGCTGTCCTCCACCGCGCAGGTGCTGCCGGGCCTCAAGTCCAGCGGCCGCATCAACTCGCCCTTCGGCGAGAAAGTGTTTTCGATCCTGCTGTTCCAGGATCTCTCGATCGTTCCCCTCATCACCATCATCGCCGCCCTGTCGCGCAATCCTGCCGATGCGGGCGGTCCGCCGGGCTGGATGATGGCGGGCTATACCGTGGCGGCGATTGCCGGCCTGGTGCTGGCCGGCCGCTTCATCCTGCGCCCCCTGCTGGGGCTGGTCGGGCGGATGGGCGAGCGCGAACTGTTCGTGGTGGTCGGCCTGTTCACCGTTCTGGCGGCCGCGGCGCTGATGCACGCGCTGCATCTCTCGACCGCGCTGGGCGCCTTTGTCGCCGGCGTGATGCTGGCCGATTCGCCCTATCGCCACGAGATCGAATCCGATGTCGAACCGTTTCGTTCGATCCTGCTGGGCCTCTTCTTCCTGGCCGTCGGCATGGTGCTGGACCTGCACGCGGTCGCGGCGAACCCGCTGTTCGTGATTGCGATGGCGGCGATCCTGGTCGCGACCAAGGCGGCGGTCATCGCCGGCCTCGCCCGCCTGTTCGGCATGAACTGGCAACAGGCGCTGGGCGCCGGCCTGTTGCTCAGCCAGGGCGGCGAATTCGGCTTCGTGCTGTTCACCCAGGCGCAGGGCGCGCTGCTGATTGCGCCGCAGGCGGCCAGCCTGTTCAGCGCGATCGTCACCTTCTCCATGGCGACGACGCCCTTCCTGATGCTGTTCGCCCGCCGCTTCGAATTCGCCCGGACAAAGGATCATGCGGACCTGCCCGGACCGGAGGACGCGCCGCGCGGCACCGCCATCATCGTTGGCTATGGCCGGTTCGGCCAGACCGTGGCGCAGATGCTGATGGGACATGGCTTCGGCGTCGTGCTGATCGACAAGAAGCCGGCGCAGATCGAGGTGTCGAGCCGTTTCGACATGAAGGTCTATTATGGCGACGGCACCCGCATCGACCTGCTGCGCCGCTCTGGAGGTGACGAGGCGCGCCTCATCGCCTTCTGCATCGACGATCCGTCGCTGGATGCGCGCGCGCTGCAACCCATCGCCGAAGCCTTTCCGCAGGCGGCGCTGATGGTGCGCGCCTTCGACCGGCGGCAGGTGCTCAGTTTGCAGGAGATGGACCTGGCCGGCGTGGTGCGGGAAGTCTATGAATCGGCCATCTGCATGGGCGTGCAGGCGATGGAGGCACTCGGCGTCCCCTCCAAGGAGGTGGAGGAGGTCGAGCGTCAATATCGCCAGAATGACGAGCAGCGCATGGCGCTCCAGATCGAACATGGCACGCTGCTGGCGGCAAAGGACTTGATGTATCGCCCCGGCAAGTCCATGCGCCTGCTCAGCAGAGGGGATGGAGAAGAGGCATGATCGCGATATTGGCCTGCCTGTCGGCGGCGCTCGCCATCGGCGCCGGCGCGTTCGGGGCGCATGGCGTTGCCGATCCCAAGGCGGCCGAATGGCTGCGTACCGGCGGCCTTTATCAACTCATCCATGCCGTCGCGGCGCTGGCGATCATGGGCACCGCTCGTGGCGCGGCGGCGCTGCTGCTGGCGGGCGCGGCCATTTTTGCCCTCACGCTTTACTTCATGGCGCTGGGCGGACCCAAATGGCTGGGCGCCGTCACGCCGGTTGGCGGCACGCTGATGATCGCCGGCTGGTTGTGGGCCGCATGGTCCTTCGGGCAGCGCTGACGCACCGCCCTTGCCCCCGCCGTCCGGCACGCATAGATTGAACCCATGGCCGACCACCACCATCATGACCATCTGGAACCGACCGGCGCAAAGCTGGCGGACGCCGCCCGCATCTCCCTGGAAGCGCAGGACGAACAATGGACGCCCATGCGCGCGGCCATTTTCGATGCGCTGGCGGCGGAGGAGAAACCGGCATCCGCCTATGACATCGCCGACACCGTGTCGAAGGCGCGGGGCAAGCGGGTCGCCCCCAACAGCGTCTATCGCATCCTCGACCTGTTCGTGGCGAACAACATCGCCATGCGCGTCGAAAGCGCGAACGCCTACATCGCCAACGCCCATCCCGGTTGCCATCATGATTGCATCTTCATGGTCTGCCGCAATTGCAAACAAGCGACCCATGTCGACGACGACAAGGTGACCGGTCAGGTCCGCGCCATCGCGGAACAGGAGGGCTTTCGCCCGGAACGGCCGGTTATCGAGATATTGGGCCTGTGCGCCAAGTGCGCGGCCTGATGGGACGTTGCGCCTGGCCCCGGAACGGCCCGGCGCGCATCGGAGTCTATATCTTTCATGAATGATCGCCCCCAAACCGCGCTGCTCGACCAGATTGTCTGGCCGTCGGACCTTCGCACCCTGAAACCGGAGCAGCTCCGCCAGTTGGCCGATGAACTGCGCGCCGAAACCATCGCGGCGGTGGGCGTCACCGGCGGTCATCTCGGCTCGGGCCTCGGCGTCGTGGAACTGACCACCGCGATCCACTATGTCTTCAACACGCCCGACGACAAGCTGATCTGGGACGTGGGCCATCAATGCTATCCGCACAAGATCCTGACCGGCCGGCGCGACCGCATCCGCACCCTGCGCCAGGGCGGCGGCCTCAGCGGTTTCACCAAGCGGGCGGAAAGCGACTATGATCCGTTCGGCGCGGCGCACAGCTCGACCTCGATCAGCGCCGCACTGGGCTTCGCCGTCGCCAACAAGATGCAGGACAAGCCCGGCAAGGCGATCGCCGTGATCGGCGACGGCGCCATGTCCGCGGGCATGGCCTATGAGGCGATGAACAATGCGCGCGAAGCGGGCAACCGGCTCGTCGTCATCCTGAACGACAATGACATGTCGATCGCGCCGCCGGTCGGCGGGCTTTCGGCCTATCTCGCCCGGCTGGTGTCGAGCCGCGAATTTCTGGGCCTGCGCGATCTGGCGCGCAAGCTGGCGCGCAAGCTGCCACGCCCGCTCCATAATGCGGCGCGCAAGACCGACGAATTCGCGCGCGGCATGGCGATGGGCGGTACATTGTTCGAGGAACTGGGCTTTTATTATGTCGGCCCGATCGACGGCCATAATCTCGACCAGCTGCTCCCCGTCCTCGAAAATGTCCGCGACGCCGCGCAGGGGCCGTGCCTGGTCCATGTCGTGACGCAAAAGGGCAAGGGCTATGCCCCGGCCGAAGCGGCGGCAGACAAATATCATGGCGTGCAGAAATTCGACGTCGTCACCGGCGCCCAGGCCAAGGCGCCGCCGGGACCGCCCAGCTACACCAATGTCTTCGCCCAGGCGCTGATTGCCGAAGCTACGCGCGATCCCGCCGTCTGCGCCATCACCGCCGCCATGCCTTCGGGCACCGGGCTGGACAAGTTCCAGCAGGCATTTCCCGACCGCATATTCGACGTCGGCATCGCCGAACAACATGCCGTCACCTTCGCCGCCGGTCTGGCGGCGCAGGGGATGCGGCCCTTCTGCGCCATTTATTCCACCTTCCTGCAACGCGCCTATGACCAGGTCGTGCATGACGTGGCGATCCAGAATCTTCCCGTCCGCTTCGCCATCGATCGCGCGGGGCTGGTGGGCGCGGATGGTTCCACCCATGCCGGCAGCTTCGATGTCACCTATCTGGCGACCCTGCCCAACATGGTGGTGATGGCGGCCGCCGACGAAGCCGAACTGGTCCATATGGTCCATACCTGCGCCGTCCATGACAGCGGGCCGATCGCGGTGCGCTATCCGCGTGGCAACGGCACCGGGATCGCCATGCCGGAAGTCCCGGAAGCGTTGGAGATCGGCAAGGGGCGGATCATGCGCGAAGGACGCCATGTCGCGATCCTTTCGCTGGGCACGCGGCTGGAAGAAGCGCTCAAGGCGGCCGAGATATTAGAGGCCAAGGGGCTGTCCACCAGCGTCGCCGACCTGCGCTTCGCCAAGCCGCTGGACGAGGCGATGATCCGCAAGCTGCTGACCACCCATGATGTCGCCGTCACGATCGAGGAAGGGTCGATCGGCGGCCTGGGCGCTCATGTGCTGACGCTGGCGAGCGACCTTGGCCTGATCGACAATGGCCTGAAACTGCGGACGCTGCGCCTGCCCGACCTGTTCCAGGACCAGGACAAGCCCGAGAAACAATATGCCGAGGCCAAGCTGGATGCGGACGGCATCGTGACCACGGTCCTGACCGCGCTGCGCCACAACAGCGTCGGGGCGGAGGCGCGGGCCTGACGTTGTCGGAGGGCGAAGCGCAGACTTCGCCCACTGCCTCCAACCCAAATGGAAAAAGCAACAATTTGGTTGCATATTTCCGTCCATCGCCCATATGAGCAACCAGGAGGTTGCCTATATGACCGATTCCATCATCAAGACCATCGAGATCGCCGCCCCTGGCGAAAAAGTCTGGGACGCGCTGATCGACCATGAGAAATTCGGCGCCTGGTTCCAGGTGGCGCTCGACCAGCCGTTCGTCGTCGGCCAGATCACGACCGGGCGCATGACCTATCCCGGCTATGAGCATTTCCCCTGGGAATCGCGCACCGTCGCGATCGAGCCGATGACCCGCTTCGCGTTTGAATGGCCCGCCACCGGCGGCGATGCGGACGCGATCAGGTCGGGCGTGCCGGAATGGACTTTGGTGGAGTTTCTGCTTCAGCCGATCGCTTTCGGCACGAAGCTCGTCGTCACCGAAAGCGGCTTCGACAAGGTGCCCGAACCCCGCCGGACCCATGTGATGCGGTCCAATGACGGCGGCTGGGCCGAACAGGTGCAGAATATCAGGCGCCATGTCGAAGGCTGAACCGGCCGTCCTGTTCGCCGCGCTGGGCGACCCGACCCGTCTGGGCCTGCTCGCCCGGCTGGCCGATGGCGGCGAATATTCGATCGCGCGGCTCGGCGAAGGCCTGCCGGTCAGCCGGCAGGCGGTCGCCAAACATCTCGACATATTGCAGGACGCAGGCTTCGTCCGCCGCCGCAAGAGCGGGCGCGAAGTGCAGATCACATTGCGGCGTGAGGGAATCGAAACGGCCCGCCATTGGCTCGACCAGGTCGGCGCGCAATGGGACGGGACGCTTGGCCGCCTGCGCGACCTGTTGGAAGGAGACGGCTAAGGCCGCCTCCCGCCAGGATTATTGCGGGACGGCGGCGCGGGCTTCCTGACCGTCGCCTTCGGGCGCGGCGATGATGTCGCGGGTCGTGTCGCCCTTGTTCACTACGTCCGTACCCGGATCGCCGGCCTGCGAGCGGATGCCGGCGGCCGCGTCGGCACGGCCGGCGGCGCTCAGCGTCGCGCTTTCGGAAGCGCTGCGCTGGGCGGGGCCGCCGAACATCGCCTGCATGGCGTCCTTGCTCGAATCGACGGCAGCCGCC
>NZ_AYOY01000141.1 GCF_000508185.1 Sphingobium sp. C100
GGCGGTCGCCTGCGCGCTGGCGAGCGTCGCGAGCGCCTCGTCGCGCGAGGCGCGATAGAGGCGCTGGTCAATCTCATAAAGGGGCTGGCCCGCGCGCACCATGGATCCTTCGGTGAACAGGCGCTTCTTGATGATGCCTGACACCTGGGGGCGGACCTGGGACATCGACGTGGACACGGTGCGGCCCGGCAGTTCGCTCGCCACCGTCACATTCTGGGTCGCCAGCGTCACCACGCCGACCTCCATCGGTCCCTTTTGCGGGGCCTTTTCCTGACTGCAAGCCGCAAGCAGCATCAGCAGGACAATCGGTGCGACCCGAAGGCCGGGGGATCGAAGGGAGGTCGGCATGGGTCGGCGTCAGTCCTTGGCGTCAGCGTTACGGGCCCCTGCGATGCCACCTGAAACGGCAAGGCGGATGATCGGACACACAGAGGGGAGGGGGAGGGGCTGTGCGCAGGCGATCGCGCCTGTTCGTTCGGGTTTTCCGGCCGGAAAGCCGGGAGGGGTCATCGCAAGGGCTCCGCTTTGCGTCGGCGGAGGGAAGCCGACCGGGCTCTCATCGATATTTTACGCGTTACGTCATAGTGGGACTTGTTTTCGGATCGGCTCCGTCTGTTGCGTCAGTGAACCCGCGCGTATCGCTTTGTATCAGCCTGTATCGGCTGTGAAGGGGCGCAGACTTTTGCGATCGCGCGCGGTAGGAGGAGGCCATGGTGGACTCTTCCCTTGGCCGACCGGCCACCGTGCTGGTGGTCGATGACGATGCGGATATTCGCGACCTCATCGTCGGGCAGCTGCATCAGGAAAATTATCGACTGCTGGCCGCGTCAAGCCTGGGCGAACTGCGCCAGATCCTGCGTGATGAAGTGGTGGACCTGATCGTCCTCGACCTCAACCTGCCCGATGGCGATGGCCTGTTGCTTTGCCGCGAGTTGCGGGCGGAGGGCGCGGAAGTCCAGATCATCATGGTGACCGCGCGCAGCAGCGCGATCGACCGGGTGCTGGGGCTGGAGCTGGGGGCGGACGATTATCTGACCAAACCATTCGAGCCGCGCGAGCTGCTGGTGCGGATCCGCAACCTGCTGCGGCGTGGGCGCAGCGAGCGGGCGGCGCGGACGCCGACGATGCGCTATGCCCATTTCGGGCCGTGGCGGCTCGACCTGCAACAGCGGCGTCTGGTTGCGCCCGACGACAGTCTGGTCATGCTCTCATCGGCCGAATTCCGCCTGCTTTGCCGGTTCATAGAGGAACCCAATGTCGTCCTGTCGCGCGAAACGCTGGTGCCGGAGCGGCGGGCGACGGCGGCCTTCGACCGCTCGATCGACCTGCAGGTCAGCCGCCTGCGCCAGAAGCTGGCCACCGCGCCGGGCGGGGACGAATTGATCCTGACGGTGCGGGGCGAAGGCTATGTGCTGGCCAGCGGCGTGGCGCATTCATGATCCGCCCCGTCGCCCGCGTCCGCATCTTTTTCGGCACCATGGCGGGGCAGATTTTCCTCATCCTGACCCTGGGCATGTCGGTTGCGGCGATCATCGCGCTGCTGGTCGCCGAACAGGCGCGGCATCATGATTTTGAGCGGGTGCGCCGGGCGCGCGTCGTGGCCAGCGCGGTCGATATTGCCGACCGGCTGGAGCACGACCCAGCCCGGATCGAGGCGATGATGGCCAATCACAGGATCGTGGGCGCGGCGATGGCGCCCGATGGCGTGGCTCTCAGCGAGACGGACGGGGAGCTGGAAAAGACGCTGGCGGCGCGGTTCGGCAAGGGGTCGGCGCCAGAGGCGGGGCAGGTGCCGACCGGGCTGTGTTTTCCCAGCCGCGGGAACAAGGAACGCGCGGCGGGCGTGCTGGACGCCCCCCGGCCGGACTGCTGGGTCGTCCGCTTCACTGACGCCCGTGGCGCGCGGCGCGCCATGGCGCTGAGTTTCCCGCGTCTGGCAAAGCCGCCCAGCACGATTTTCAACCCGCTCTATCTGCTCGTCATCATCGTCGCCTCGGCGGGGCTCGCGATCCTGGTCGCGCGCTTCGTGTCCAAGCCCTTGCGCCGGCTGGAGCGGGCGGCGGAGGCTTTCTCGCTCTCGCTGGACCCCGAGGAGATACCCGAGCGCGGGCCGGAGGAAGTGCGGGCCGCGCTATCGACCTTCAACCTGATGCAGCGCCGCGCGCGCGCTGGCTTTGCCGAGCGAACGCAGTTGCTGGCCGCGATCAGCCATGATCTTCAAACCCCGCTCACGCGAATGCGTCTGCGGCTGGAACTGGTCGAGAATGAGGAATTGCGCGACCGGCTGCTGGCCGACCATCAGGCGATGCAGACGCTGGTGCGCGAAGGGCTGGACCTTGCCAGCAGCACCGAATCGCGGGAGGAATGGTCGGTCATCGACATCGACTCGCTGTTGGCCAGCATGGCGGAGGATGCCGAGGATCTGGGCGCGCCGGTGCGCTTCGTCAGCGGGTGCGGCGGCACCGTGCGGGTCAAGCCCAACGCGCTGACCCGCTGCATCGCCAATCTGGTCGACAATGCGGTCAAATATGGCGGCGGGGCGGAAATCAGCTGCGCGCGCGCGGGCGGGCGGCTGATGATTTATGTACGCGACTATGGACCTGGCATTCCCGCCGATCAGATCGACCAGATGTTCGAGCCGTTCACGCGCGGCGCCAGCAGCCAGCCAGGCGGGCGTCACGGCACCGGCATCGGCCTCACCATCGCGCGTTCGCTGGCGATGAGTTTCGAAGCGTCGGTGCGCCTGCGCAACGCGCAGGATGGCGGCGTCATCGCGACCGTCGATATGAAGGGCTGATCGTCAGGCTCCGGTGAGCAGGCCCATGCCAACCAGCGCCAGCGCAACGCCAGCGCCGATGCCCAGCCAGCCGGGCCGGTAGCTGAGGCACAGCAGCACCCCTCCGCCGATCAGCGGCAGCAAGCCGATCCAGCTGACCAGGCCCACGCCGCCCTTCCAGTCGGGAAGGATGCTCAGCAGCGAAGCGACGAGCAGGCACCAGCCCGCCGGCGCCAGCAGCGGCGCAACGGCCGCCCGATGCCACGGGCCGGCGAGCGCGCGGCGGTGGCGATCCATGCTGGCGGCCAGCGCGAACAGGCTAAGATAGAGGAGGCCGGCCGTGGCGATCATGCCGTCGCCGCCCGGCGGCGGGCCGGCGCGTTCGCGCTGCGTCGCCGCAACTGGCGCTGGATGACCGGCACCAGCACCAAGGCCGTGCCGAGCAGGAGAAGATTGATCGTCACCATGGTCAGGCCGCCGGCCCAGACCGGCCCCAAAATCGCGGCGCTGGCGCAGGCGAGGGCGAGCATGGCGAGCGTGGCCGGCCGGCCGATCGCCGGCGGCAGCATCAGCCCCGCCAGCACCATCGCTCCGCTGGTCCAGAGCGCCGCCGACACCTCCGCCTCCGCCCGGCTCGCCAGCCCCAGCGGAAGCAGCCGGTTGGCGATGAGGAAGGCGACGGCGCCGGTCGGCACGCCGGTCAGCACGCCGACATTCAGCCGTTCGAGGATGCGATTGCCGATTGACAGCGGCGCGCGTTCGCGCCGCTTGACCACCCACAATATCATACCGGTCGCGATCGCCATGGTCAGCATCGCGCCGCCCAGAAAATAGAGCCAGCGCGTCAGCGACGGCGCGAACCGCGCCATGTGGAGGCCATAGAGGGTCTGGAAGGTGCGGATGCCCGGCCGGGTTTCGGTCCATGCCTTGAGCATCTTCCCCGTGGCGCCGTCAAAGCTGATTTCGCCGGGCATATAGCCGATCGCCTGCTGGTCGGAGGGATAGACCACGACCACCGCCCCCTTGTCGCCGGGGTTGAAGACATAGACACGGCCGACGGGCGCGTCGCCGAAATGGCGCTGCGCGGCAGCAAGCATCGGCGCGATCGGGGCGAGCGGCGCTGCTTCTCCTGTCGCGGCGCGCGACACGGATCCTGGGACGAGATCGGTATACATGGTCGCCACATCGTCGCCATAGCCTGCCGTGATGCCCCACGGCAGGTTGAGCGAGGCCAGCGTCAGCAGCCCGGTAAAGGTGATCATGATGTGGAAGGGCAGGGCCAGCACGCCCAGCGCATTATGGCCGTCCAGCCAGCTGCGTTGCCCCTTGCCCCGGCGGAAGGTGAAGATGTCCTTGAAGATGCGCTTATGGGCGATGACGCCGGTCACCAGCGCCGTCAGCATCATCATCGCCGCAATCGAAGCGAGCAGCCGCCCCCAGGGATAGGGCAATTCCAGTTCGAAATGGAGGCGGTAGAAAAATTCGCCGCCCAGCGTCTCGCGCGCGACCGGCGCGCCGCTGACCGGATCGAGCGCGCGGGTCCGATATTCCCCATCGCTGTCATAGGTCGCCTCGACGCTGTTGTCGCGCCCGTCCGGGGCGGTGAGATACCAGCCGGTCGATGCTTTCGTATTGCGCTCCAGCCATCCCGTCGCGGCGAGGATGGCGTCGGCCGGTGACGCCGTCGCCACGGTTTCGGGACGCATCCAGCGGCCGATTTCAGGTTTGAAGACGGTGAGCGTGCCAGTCAGGCACATGATGAAGAGGATGTGGCCGAGCAGCAACCCGGCCCAGCCATGCAGCCAGGCCATGCACTGGCGCACACCGTCGCGCACCATGGCTCCGGGCGCGCTCATGCCGGCGGCCCCGCGATCCAGGCGCCCAGCGCGAGCAGGCCCGCGACCAGCGCCACGCCCGCCAGCGCGCGCCACGGCCCGCGCGCCAGAAAGGCCCAGATCGTCACCGCAGGCGCCGCCAGATAGGCGATTATGGTGGCGCTCGTGACCGCTTCCACCCGGCTCATCGGCAAGGTGCGGGCCAGCATGGCGGCCGCGAGCGCCGCGACCAGATAGGCGCCGGCCGTGCCCGCCAGCGTGCGCAGCGCGACATTGCCGCGATAGCGCCACCCTGCCTGTCGCCGCTTCGCTCCGGCCGCCATGCGATCAATAATCCACGCTGAGCGTCGCCAGCACGCTGCGCGGCGGCGCATAATAGGCTTGGCCCCACATCAGGCTGTTGAGGTAGCGCGTATTCGTGACGTTGCGGACATTGACGCTGGCGCGGACATGATCGACGACACCGATCCCCGCCAGCAGGTCCAGCACGGCATAGCCCTTCTGCCGATAGGTGCCGACATCGACCGCGCTGCGGATCGCATTCTGCCAGCGAAACTGCGCGCCCAGCTTCAGGTCGTTGAGCTGCGGCACCGCATAGGTGGTCGACAGCTTGAATGTCTGGGTCGGAAGCCAGGTGCGCGTGTCGTTGCCGTCGGCATCCTCGATGTCGAGCCAGGTATAGCCGCCATTGAGCGACCAGTTGTCGGTGATATGCCCTGCAATTTCCAACTCAAAGCCCTTGGAGGTGGTGTCGACGCCACGATAATAGCTATCATTTGCAGCACCTGCACCATCTTCTCCAAAAGTGCCGGCAAATTCGGCCAGATTTTTCTGCTTGCCGCGAAAAATAGCGGCGGTTGCATAGAGCCGGCCGCCCAGCCACTCGCTCTTCACGCCTGCCTCGATGCTGGTGCCCTTCGCCGGATCGAGCCGGACATTGTTCACATCGACCTCGGTCTGCGGATTATAAATGTCGGTATAGCTGGCATAGAGCGAGATATTGGCCGTCAGGTCCGCGACCAGGCCCGCATAGGGGCTGAGCTTGCTGTCCTTGCGATACAGGTCTGTATTGTAGCTGTAGCCGGTCGATTTCAGCCACATGGCGCTGGCGCCGACCACGGCCTTCAGATTATCGGCCAGGTTGATGTGCGCGGCGCCGTAGGCGCGCGTTAGCCGATCTGTGCTGCGTGCGGCAAGATAGGTGGCGGGAAAGCTCGGTTCGGGGATCAGGCCATCGCCCCACTGGCCCACGGCCGGATAGGCGATGGTCGCGCTCGAAAAGCCTTCATATTCCCATCCGTCGCGCTTGGCGGTCGACAGGCCGAAGGACAATTCATGGTCGCGCCCGAACAGGCTGACTGGACCGGAGGCGTAGAAATCGCCCAGATATTGCTTGTAATCGGACGGATAGACCCCCGCCATGCCCGAAACCCCCAGGCCCGTTTCCGGGTCGGGCGCGCCATAGGCGTAGAGCAGCTTCGCATCTTCCTCGAACCTTTTATAGGTGAAGACCCCCTTCAGCGACCAGCCATTGTCGAAGGCATAGGCCAGTTCGGCGAATGCGGTGGTGTCGACCGTGTTCCAATAGGTCCAGTCGGCCGAAGTCGAGGCCGATCGCGGATGATCGATATGTGTGCCGTCGCTATAGACCAGGGGCAATGCCCCCCACAGCACGCCGTCGCTGTTATTTTCCTGCCGGCTGTAGCCGATCGTCGCCTTGAGCTGCGGCGTCACCTGCCAGCGCACCATGCCGCTCATCACGTCGCGATTGTTGCGATTATAGTCGAGATAGGAATCGCGTTCCTGATGGGCATAGGTGACGCGCGCGGCGACCGTGTCGGTGATCGGCACCGAAACATCGCCTTCCGCGCGCCACAAGTCCCAGGAACCAAGCTGCACGCTGCCCTTTGCCTGGAATTGGTCGAGCGGCCGCTTGCGCACATAGTTGATCGTGGCCGACGGGTTGCCGACGCCGGTCAGCAGCGCATTGGCGCCGCGGATCGTTTCCACATTCTCGAACAGCGCGGTGTCGAGGTCGCCGAACTGAATGCCCCAGATCAGCGGCAGGCCGATACCGTCGAGCTGGAAGCTGGTGATGTCGAAACCGCGCGAATTATAATAGGTCCGGTCGGTCTCGACCCGCTCGACATTGATGCCGACCGCCTGCGACAGCAGGTCGTTGATATTGGTGAGCGCGAAATCCTCGATCCGTTCGCGGTCGATGATGCTCACCGACTGCGGGGTCTGGCGCAGGGTCAGCGACAGCCCGGTCGCCGAACTCGTCGTCTGGTTGGCGACGCCGGTAACGATGATGCTCGACTCGTCCGCCGGCGCGGCATCTGCGTCCGCAAGCGGCGCGCCCAGCGCCTGAGCGGCCGGAAACAGGGCGATGGCGCTTGCCAGCAATAGGCGGCGCGAACGGCGATGCATAGGATTCCCCTTATGAGTGCGACTTGCGCGCCCGTTAAAGGAAAATAGGATTGCGAGTCAATCTCATTAGCAAAGACGTGAGGGAATTTCTCAGGGGCCTTCCCCGATCGCGCTGCCGATCATGGCGTTGCTGCCGCGGTCGATCGACCAGAGCAGGCCCGGCTTCACAGGATCCCAGTCGATCGCTTGCCCCGGTGAGGCGAAGCCGATGGTCCGGCGCAGTTCCAGGGTCGATCCCGCCTCGGGCAGCACCAGCTCATAAATTTCCGGCCGGTCATGCCCGGCGACATAGAGGCGACCGTCCTTGCTCCAGCTCATGCCCGAACAGCTTTTGGGCGCGAACCGGGCGAGCACTGCGGCGGGAAAGATCCAGGCCGCTTCCTGCCTGAACTGGTCGTCCATCCGCACCAGCAGCGTATGGTGATAGTCACGGCCGGGCTCGCCGCCCTTGCCTTCATAATTGGCGAAGACCGCCCACCATTTGCCGGCATGGCGGTCCATCACCGTGAGCGAGCCGGGACCAAGCCCCAGGCTGACGGTGCGCACGTGTCGCAGCGTCTTGGTGTCGAAAAACTCGACCGCGCTGGTCTGCGGCACGGCTGGATAGTTGGACGCGGCGCAAACCAGTTCGCGGCCGGCCACCGTGCAACTGTTCATATGCGGGAACAGCCTTCGCTCGCCCTGCCAACTCGCGATCCTCTGGCCGTCGGCGATGCGATATTTGCCGATCCGGTCATTATCGATCGCATAGACATGCGTGCCGTCAGACGCGACCCCCTGATGCGCTTCGGTCGCGGCGATGCGGGCGATGACGGGGGCGGGCGGCGGGGACGGCGCGTCGGCCATGTCCTGGGCCACGGCGACCACGCCAAAGCTCATGCTCGCGCCAAGGATGAGGATGGAGGTCAGGCGACCGGTCATGCTGCTGCTCCCGTCATGAAGCGGGGAGCGATAAGCGGCGAAGGCTACAGAAAAATGGCAGTCACAGCGCCAGGCTGGCGGACAGGAGCAGACTGCGCGCCTGATCCTGCGCGCGTAATCCGACGGGCGCGGCGGTCGCGCTGAAGCTGCTGCTCGCCAGCCGATCGGGATCGGCGAGCCGCAGGCCGGTCGTCAAGCCCGGTGTGACCGGCGGCTGGTAGGCGATCGCGGCGGACAGGCGCAGCGAGCGGCCGCCATCCTCGCCCGGCAGCAGGAGCGCCGGGGCGCTGACATGCGCCGCGCGCAAGCTGGCGCGCCATGGCCCCGCCTGCCATCGCCCTTCGGCGGCCACTTGCTGTTCCTGAGCCGCGTCGCCGCCCAGCCGGTCGATGCGGGCAAGGGCATAGCGCAGCGAGCAACTGATCGTCGGCGTCAGCCGCTGCGTCGCCATGATCGCGCCGCCCTGCACGTCGGCCGAGCCACGATTGGCGGGCAGCGCGCCGCCGTCGGCGAACAACATCCGGTCGTCCAGTCGGCCGCCAAAGAAATCAAGGCCCAGGCGCAGGCCGGGCGTGGCCGTCCATTCGGCGCCGACCCGCATCCGGCGATGGCGTTCGGGTCGCAATGCCGCCTGAAGCCGCCGGAAATCCTCCCGCGCCAGGCCGAGCGGGCCGCTCATGCCGACATCGGCATAGGCGAACATCGTCTCGTCATAGGATGCCTGGAGCAGCAAATCGTCCCGCGCCGACCACAGCAGCGCCGCATGGGGCTGGAACCAGTCCTTGGCGCGCAGATTGGCGTTGCTGTAGGCGGCCGTCACATTGGCGTTGCGATTGCTATATTTGGCGCCCGACCAGCCCAGGCGCAGGCTGGTGCGGTTGTCGACGGGCAGCAGGCTTTCGATCTGGACCGCGCGAATGCGGGTGCGCGAAACATGGCTGGCCAATGGCATGGCGGCGATAAGGCCGCTGGCGCGCTGCTGCGAAAATTGCAGCGTCTGGCGCGCCACGCTGATCGCGATCGCCGCTTCGTCCCGTTCGGGCGGCGCGTCGGTGAAGCCACGCGGCGTGGATCGGGGCACCGGCATGTCGCCCGCGCGCAGAGCCGTGAGCCGCACGGCCGGTTTCAGCGCGAAACGGGCTGTCTGGTCGATCGAATGGATTTGCGCCTGCGCCGCGGGGCAAAGGCAGGGCAGCAGCGCCAGGCCGGTGATCCAGCGTTTCATGGCCGGGCCTCCCCGTTCAACGCCGCCAGCCGGATGCCGCCATCCCCCGGTCGGTCGCCCGGCCTGTAGGTCAGCACATAGCCATAATGGTCGGATAGCGGCGCGCCGTCCTCTTCGCTGCCAAAAGGCACGCTCGCCTGCGCGACCTTCAGCGGTCGGCCATGCCCATCGCGGGCGAACAGCCAGTCCTTGGCGCGTTCGACGGCGTGGCCCAGATCACCGCGACTTTGCGCCGATACCGCCTGCGCGCGACGAGCGCCGCCCAGTTCGGGCGCGATGAAATCCATCTTCGCCTCGGCCCAGTGCCCGAAAAAGGCGTCATGACGTGCGGCATCATGGCCGATATTCATGTCCCCGCCCAGGATCAGCGGCTCGCCGTCGGGCACTCGCGCCTGCACGAACTCCGTCAACAGACCGACCTGCCTGTCATATGCGTGCTGCGACCGTGCGACCGGCACACCGGCCGCCTTGCGCGCGTTGAGGTGGGTGTTGACCACATTCACCGGCCGGGAAAGGCCCGGCACCGCCAGCCGCACGATCAGCGCGCCCTTGTTCGCCAGGCAATCGAAACCCGCGCAGGCGAAGGCGGGAAAGGCCATGCGCGCCTGGTTCAGGATCGGATAGTCGGACAGGATCATCAGGCCGCTGCCGAACCGCTTGCCCAGCCCTTCGCCCCGGTCCCAGCGTCCCTGCGCCAGATAGGCGCGGTCGGTTGCCAGGGCGGACGGCGCGCCGTGCAAGGATGCGTCGGGGCCAGTAGCGACATGGGCATAGCCAGCGCGGCGCGCGATCGCGGCCGCTTCTGGCGTGAAGGCTTCCTGCAACAGGACGATATGTGGTTGCCGCCCCGCATGGCGCAGGGCCGCGAGCCGTTCGCCGATCCGGTCCAGCGCGTCCGGGCGTCCCCACGCGACCGGCCAGGGCAGGCCCTGGACATTATAGGTCATCACGCTCAGGCGATCATCGGCCGGTGCGGCGATGGCCGGGCCTTCAAAGGCGGCACGGGCTACCGGGCGACCGCCGGTCGAAACCGTCGCCACCATGATCGTCAGGCTCGCGAACACTAATGTGCGCAGTGATTTGAGCATGATCAGAACCCCCAAGCGCCTATATGGCGGCGCTGTGAGTCATGGGTGCGAAAGTAAAGCGGCAGGGGTGTGAAAGTTCAGGGTCGGCCAGAGTCATGGAAAAGACCCCGGCCTGTCATCTATTCCAAGTTGTTATTCAGTTCTCCAAATCTTTCCAGCCACTTATGAAGGCATGGGCAGCCTCATCCACTTGCTGTGCCGTGGCGCCGGGCTTGTAGAGCGCCGAACCCAGGCCGAAACCATTGGCGCCCGCTTGTGCCCAGGGCGCCATATTGCCCGGATTGATGCCGCCCACCACCAATATGGGCAGATCCTTGGGCAGCACGGCGCGCTGGGCCTTGAGCACTGCTGGACCGGCGGCTTCGGCGGGAAACAGCTTGAGTGCGCTGGCCCCCGACTGCACCGCCGCGAAGCCTTCTGTGGGGGTAAAATAGCCGGGCATGGAAATCATGCCGGCCTGCGCGGTCGCGGCGATGACGGACGGGTCGCTGTTGGGCGAAATGATGAGCTGCCCGCCGACGGCCTGCACCTGCGCGACCTGCGCGCGGGTCAGCACCGTGCCCGCGCCGACCAGCGCCTGTCCGCCGAACCGGCGCGCCAGCCGCTCGATACTGTCCAGCGGGTCGGGCGAGTTCATCGGCACTTCGATCAGGGTGAAGCCGGCCGAGACCAGCGCGTCGCCGACCGCCTCCACCTCGTCCGGGCGGATGCCGCGCAGGATCGCGACCAGCGGGCAGCGGGCAAAGGCGGTGGCGAAATCGAGACTCATGGCAGATACTCCCAAAGGCGCGTGGCGCCCGCAATGAAGGCGGCGTGGCTGTCGACCAGCAGCGTTTCGCCGCCCAGTTCCGCAATTGCGCGGCCATAGAGCGCCCCCAGCGCCGGGTCGGCGAGCAGATGGACCATGCCTGCGCCGGCATGAGCGGCGCAATCGGCGCCGATCAGCAGCCCGCTGACGAAGGCCGCCGCCTCGGCACGGTCGCGCAGGCCAAGCAGGCCGGCGGGGCGGACGCCGAACAGGGATGCGAGCAGGTCGCCGCGCGCGCCTTCGCGCACGCCCTGCGCAAAGGCGTCGCCGGGCGCAACCTCGCCGGTCATGTCCTGGCCGATCAGCGCATGCGCCTTGAGCAGCGCGAACATCTCGCCGGTCATGGCCGTGACAAAGGCGGACAGCGCGCCATCCTTCATCCACGCCCATTTGCAATGGGTGCCAGGCTGGCAGAGAAGGGCATCGGCCGGGGCGAGGCCAGCGGCGATCGCGCCCAGCAACTGGACCTCCTCGCCGCGCATCACGTCGCCGCGGCCATCGGCGACATGGCGCACGCCCGGAACGATCCGCACGCCATCCATCGGTTCCACGACGGCGGCGGCGATGGTCTCGAGTGTCGCCGTGGTCGGGACATAGCCGGCATCCACCCAGCCCCGGTTGGACCCGACCATGCCGGCCAGCAGCAGCGGCGCGCCGTCATGGCGATCGCGCAGCCGCGCGACTTCTGCGGCAAAGCCGCCGGGCGGCACCGCCGTCACGCCCAGCGAATCGCGCTCGGTAGCGACCACGACGCCATGGTCGATGCGGTAGGCGCGACGGTTGGTCGTGCCCCAGTCGATGGCGATGAAACTATGCTGCCCCATAAATTGTCCGAGTATATCGCGGCCTTCGATTTGGCAACCGCTCAGCTTTCGACGGGCCTTCGTTCAGGACCGGGCAAGTCAAGGCGCGCCATAGCATCCGTGACAAACAGGGAGACGCGCCATGGTTCAGATGATCGGCTTTTCCGACAGGCGCAGCCTGATCGCGACTCTGGCCCTGCTGCCGCTCGCGGCCTGCGCCACGCCCATGGGGCGCTATACGGTCGAGGATGCGGTGCGGCGGTTGCTGCAATTGTCGAGCCAGCGCGCCTTCGCGCGCCTGACCGAACCGGGCGGCTTCTATGACGATCAACTGACCCGCATCGCCCCGCCAGACCTGGGCGGCGGCAAGGGCGGCGCCGTGCTGTCCGCGCTGTTGCGCACCAATGCCGTGCGCAATCGGGTGGCGATGGCGCTCAACGATCTGGCGGTCGATCTGGCGGACAATGCCGCGCCGGTCGTGATGGATGCGGTGCATCGCATGACCCTGGCGGATGCGGTGTCGGTGCTGCGCGGCGGGCCGACGGCGGCGACCGACCTGCTGGCGCGGCAGGCGCGCGGGTCGGTGGTCGAAGCCTTGCTGCCCGGTACATCGCGGGCGCTGCAATCCGACCTGTTCGAAATGCTGTCGGCTGCGCTTTCCGCCAGCGGGGGCCGCGATTATGCCGCCATGGCGGACAATATATCGGGCCAGATCAGCGACGCCATCTTCCGCGCGATCGGGCGCGAGGAGGCGGAAATTCGCCGCAACCCGCGGGCGACCGGCGACCCGATCCTGATCGCGCTGCTTGGTTAGGCCTTGATTTCGGCGCCCGGCCATGGTGTCGAGGCGCCTATGGAACAGAAATATCCCGGTGTCGCCGGCATCCCCTGGGACCAGCCCGCGACCATGATCGACCTTGATGGCAAGCCGCCGCTGATCGGCACGATCCGCGACTGCGCGGTGCATTTCGCCCTGTACAAGGCGCAGGCCAAGGCGCAGGCGCGCGTCCTGCTGACTCAGCCCGTGCATCGCGAAGGGCGAAAGACCCGCACATGGCTGCTGGAACCCGAAGAGATTGAAGCGCTCGCCGAACGGCTGAAACGCGAAACCAACTGACTCCGTGCGCGGTCGCGCAGGAGACCCGTTTTCCTCTCTTGCGCATCGTTGATCCGTCCGGCCGCGCCATTCTCCTTGCCGTCCCGTGACGGCCGGCGGATGCGCGCTTGTTTTCAGCAACGATATGCGGCATAAAATGATAACGTTACCATAAATGGGGAGAGATATCGGTGCAGCTGTCGGGTTCGTTGTCGTCTTTTCATCCCGCCATCAGGCAGGCAGCGGCGCTGACTATCGCGGGTCTGGTGGTCCTCGCCGTCTCCATGCCCATCGCCCTGGCGCGCGAAACCGTGTCAATCAGCCGCGACTGGCGCTTCACCAAGGGCGATCCCGCCGGCCTGACGCAGGATCTGCGCTATGATGTCCGTCCGCCGATCGAGGATGCGGGCGACGGCAAGGTGGCCGACGCCCGACCCGACGCGGCGGTGCAGGTGGACGACGGCGGCGCGCGCGTGCTCAAGCCCTGGATTCTGCCCAGCGCCAACCCGTTCATCAAGGACAGCGCGAAGCATCATGTCCGCCCGGCGGGCAATCCCGGCGGCGATATATCCTATGTCCAGGCGAATTTCGACGACAGCGACTGGCAGAAGGTCGACCTGCCCCATGACTGGGCGATTGCCGGACCCTTCATCAAGGATGGTCCCTATGGCGGCATGGGCCGTCTGCCGAGCTGGGGCATCGGCTGGTATCGCCGGAGCCTCGACATTCCCGCAAGCGACGGCGGCAAGTCGATCTTTCTCGATGTCGAAGGAGCGATGTCCTACGCCACGGTCTGGCTCAACGGCAAGCTGGTGGGCGGCTGGCCCTATGGCTATAATAGTTTCCGCCTCGACCTGACGCCCTATGCGGTGCCGGGCGGCACGAACCAGCTCGCGATCCGGCTCGACAATCCGCAGGCTTCCGCCCGTTGGTATCCGGGCGGCGGCCTCTACCGCGACATCTATCTCACCACCACGAACAAGGTGCATGTCGGCCAGTGGGGCGGCACGGTCCGCACGCCGCAGGTCGGCAAGGACCAGGCGACCGTCGATCTCAGCCTGACGCTCGACAATGACGGCGACACGGCCGCTGACGTGGAGGTCGCGACCGCTCTCTACGCGCTCGATCCTGAGGGCCAGCGTATCGGCCGCCCGGTCGCCAGCATCGCGCGCCAGCGGACCAGCATCGCGCCGGGTGCAAAGGCGGTGCTGAACGGGTCGACCATCCTGCGCAATCCGCGCCTCTGGGGGCCGCCGCCGACGCAGCAGCCCAACCTTTATGTCGCGCTGTCCACAGTGACGCAGGGCGGCAAGGTCATCGACAGCTACGAAACCCGCTTCGGCGTGCGCCAGATCATATTCGATCCGGACCGCGGCGTCATCGTCAATGGTGAACATATCCCGCTGCGCGGCGTCAATAATCACCATGATCTGGGCGCGCTGGGGGCGGCCTTCAACCGGCGCGCGGCGCAGCGCCAGCTCGAAATCCTGCGCGACATGGGCGCCAACGCCATCCGCATGAGCCACAACCCGCCCGCGCCCGAACTGCTCGACCTTACCGACCGGATGGGTTTCCTCGTCATGGATGAGGTGTTCGACAGTTGGGAAAAGAAAAAGACGCCGCACGACTTCCATCTCATTTTCCCCGACTGGCATGAAGCGGATGCGCGCGCGATGCTGCGCCGGGATCGCAACCATCCCTCCATCATTCTCTGGAGCATCGGCAATGAGGTGGGCGAGCAATATGATGGCGAAGCGGGCGCGAAGATCGGCCGTGAACTTGTCGGCATCGTCCATGAGGAAGACCCGACCCGTCCCGCGACCAGTGCGATGAACTATGCGAAGGCGGACATGCCGCTGCCCGGCGTGATGGACGTCATCAGCCTCAATTATCAGGGCGCGGGCATTCGCGGCATCGTCGGCCAATATCCCGCCTTTCGCGAGAAATTTCCCGACAAGCTGATCCTCAGCACCGAAACCGCCTCGACCCTGTCGAGCCGGGGTGAATATATGTTCCCGGTCGCAGGCGCGATCAGCGGGCCGGTGCGTCCCTGGTCGGGGGGCAATCCCGACACGCATCAGGTCAGCGCCTATGAAATGCACGCCGCCGATTTCGGCTCGTCGCCCGACCGGGTCTGGGCGTCGGATGATCAGCATCCCTATGTCGCGGGCGAATTCGTCTGGACCGGTTTCGACTATCTGGGCGAGCCGACGCCCTATTATACGTCGCGCAGTTCCTATTCGGGTATTGTCGATCTGGCCGGCTTTCCCAAGGATCGTTTCTGGCTCTACCAGTCGCGCTGGCGGCCGGACCTGAAATTCGCCCATATCCTGCCGCACTGGACCTGGCCGGGACGCGAAGGGCAGATAACGCCCGTCCATGTCTTCTCCTCGGCGGACGAGGCGGAACTGTTCGTCAACGGCAAGTCGCAGGGCCGGGTGAAGAAGCGCGACTATGAATATCGTTTCCGCTGGGATTATGTGGTCTATGAACCGGGCGAAATCCGGGTCGAGACCTGGAAGCAGGGACAGCCCTGGGCGAGCGAGACGATCCGCACGGTGGGCGAGGCGGCGAAGCTGTCGCTGACGGCGGACCGCGCGTCCATTGCCGACGACGGGCGCGACCTCTCCTTCGTCACGCTGAAGGTGCTGGACGGGGACGGCAATGTCGTGCCGTCGGCCAAGCAGAAAATCCGCTTCTCGATCGAAGGACCGGGCGAGATCGTCGCGACCGACAATGGCGATCCCACCGACCTGACGGCCTTTCCTTCGCACGAGCGCGGGGCGTTCAACGGCCTGGCGCTGGCGATTGTGCGGGCGGACCCGGAAAAGCCAGGCCGGATCGTCCTACATGCCCATTCGCCAGGGCTGGGCGCGGCGCAGCTGGTCATAACCAGCCGCTGATTGGTCGTAGCAAGCCCGGCATCGGGGGATGATCGCCCCCGTGCCGGGCCTGATGCCGACGATGTCAACGCTGGGCCAGTTGCACGGCCGGCTTGCGGGTGATCTTCAGGCCCGCGTCCGCCCATTCTCCTTTGGTGCGGCAGTCGGTCCGGGGGACCAGCGATCCGGCCGGGACTTCGCGGAAGCAGTAGCTGTCGGTCGTTTCATCGAAGCTGACCTTGGCCCGGCCAAAGGTGCCCTCCGGCTGCGCGAAGGCGGGGGTGGCGACGGCGGCGATAGCGGCGGCGGCGATGATGGCGATGGTCTTCATGATCGATTTCCTTCCCTGAGTGGATGACTGCGACCCCTTGTGGATCGTGCCCACAACATTGCAGGGGGCGTGCCAACTTCAGAAAAAGACGAAAAACTGCGGAATGCGCGGCCCAAAGACTGAATATAGTCTGAATTTATCCCGGATTAATGGTGATGGTCACCGTGTAATGGGATTTTACCCATGGTCCGCGTAAAAACCACCGGTCAGCGATCGGCTCTCAGGGCTTGGCCGGTTCCAGCAGCAGCATTGCGCCATCATACCAGCTCATGGCGACGCGATCATCGCCGGCCGGGAAAAATATCGCGCCCCCCGCAGCCTGGGGCCCCCATTCGCCGCTGTCACACTCAACGGCGTGGGGATCGGGGCGAGCGATTTTCAGTCGGGCCAATTGGACCGCGAACTGCTGGTCATAGTCCCGCGCGGCCGCACCTGTCTGGCGGGCGGTGACGGGGCCGTTGCATATATCGCTCGATGACGCTGATGGGTTCGTGCTCGCCGCCGCCCAGGCCAGCCGCTCCGGTCCGACATCGATCATCCGACCCATATAAGCGGGATCATCGGTGCTGAGCGCCTGTACGCCATCGCCCACCGCCACCGCCGCGACGCGCCAACGTCCCTTGAGCGCGGCGAAATCCATCTGCGACGCAACCGGGTCGGCTGGTTGCACGATAGTGTTGGTGACGGTCGGCGCAGGCGTCACCCTGCCAGTCCCGGCTTCCCCCACCGCCGTCGTCGTGGCAGCGGTCTGATTGGCGACCGGCACGTCGCTGCCGCACGCCGCCAGCGCGAGCGTACCCAGGATCAGGAGCAATCGTCTATTGGCCATCGACCAGCACGTAGCTGAAGGCTTGCTGCCCGCCAAGCGCGGCGACGAAATCATTGAAGGCCGCTTTCGGAATGGTCTGGCATCCGGCGGACCAGCTATTGGTCGATCCGCCCTGATGGATCAGCATGGACCGGCCCGCACCGGACCGGTCGATCCGGTCGGGGTCGGCGGCCGTGAACTGGCCGTCCTGGTTGGTGTCGCGCTCGGCCACCTGCGTGGTCGTCGCGCGGAAGAAGCTGTTGCCCAGATATGTCCCATCCTGCTGCTGATAACGGATCGTCCCCGCCTGCAAGCGCCCCAGATCCATTTTGCCATCGCCATTCATGTCCGTGTGCGAACCGCGCGTGGCTTTGGGGCCGTCCCACGCATATTGACCGGACGGCTCGGTATTGCCCTCGAAGACGCGCGCCTGATAGCGGCCGTCGTCATTCTTCCAGACGACGGCGATCTTGTCGTCATAGACGCCCTTGCCGCCATTGGCGCTGGTGTTGGTATCGGTGCGCAATGCGACCACAACCTTGCGCCCGGCGGCCAGATCGGCTTTCGCCTGCGCGTCGCCCTGCGTGGCGATCGTGGCGGCGAGCGCATCGGGGCTGGTGGCGGCGGCCATCGGCGACGTGTGCCTGGTTTCGGTCGTTGCTGCGGTGGGCGTACGGGAAGCGAGCGGCGCGCCGGGCGTGTTGAACAATTCGACTTCATCGGCGCGGCGGTTGATCAGACCCTGGGACACTTGCCCGTCCGACTTGTTCCACCAGCTCATCGCCTCGGCCGCGCCGGCATAATCGCCCTGGTTCAGCCGGGCGAGCGCCGTGCTGCCGCGAAAGCCATCCTGGCCGGTGCCGATATTATAGGCGAAGGATACCAGCGCATCGAACTGGTTCTGCGTCACCGGCACCGTGACGGCGGCTTGCACGGCGGCCGCATAGGGTTCCACCGTCTGGCGCAACAGCGCCTTTTCCTGATCGGCGGTCAGCGAGATGAGATTCTTGTTGGCGGCGGCGAAATCGCGCGCTGCCGCCCCGCTCAGGCCCGCCCCTTCGCCGGCCTTGCGCGCGGCATCGGCGCTCACGCCGACGGCAATGAGGTCATGCTCGATTGCGGCGGCGCTGCGGCCTTTCATGTCATAGCCCGGCCCCAGCGTCACGCCGCTGGCGCCCTCGGGCCAGTGGAGATGGTTGCTGACATTCGCCTGCGCTTCATGGTCGTAGAGGAAGTCCATGCCATTTTGCGACAGGCCTGACGCCGCGGCCATGCTGCCGGCCCGCGCAGCATCGACGGTTGGTGGAGTGGTATCCGCTGGCGCCGCGCCTAGCTTGAGCACCTGCCCGATCGACAACTTGTCCGGGTTCGCCAATCCGTTGAGGCGTGCCAGTCCCTCGACGCTATGTCCCGTCCGGGCGGCGATGGCGCCCAGCGTGTCGCCTTGCCGGACGGTATAATCCTGCGCCGCAACCGGTTGTGGCCCGGCTGCGTGTGCCTGCGCCTCTGGCGGCAGAAACCGGTCGAGTGTCGAAGGGCGAGCCAGCAACTGGTCCAGTTCGGACATCAGCGCGTCAAAGCCGACGGCATCGCCCAGCCGCTCCAGCCCCTGTTGAATCTCCTCGCCAAGCGACCCCAGCCAGTCCTGGGCGGTGGACCCGAAGTCCGTGGCGCTTTCGATGCCGGCCATGTCTGTCTCCTGCTATGCGGCGATCATCACAGGCTAGGGCTTGGGAGCGCGCGTTGCGCTAAGCGATCCGATTAGCAGGATCAGCGATCCGACTAGCTTCGCTGTCGCTGACCGTCGCATCCAGCCCGCGCGCGCGCAGTCGCGCCTCCAGTTGCTTCAGCGCCTCGTCCCTGCCGTCGCTTTGGCTGCCCAGGTCGATTTGCACTGACAGGCTGCCGGCTTGCGCGTGGATCTGTACCTGCTCCGCGCGCCATTGGTCTCCCGGCAAGGTCAGATGGGTGGAAGCGGAGGGCGCTCGCCCGGCATCGAGCCGATGCACCAATGCCTCAAAGGCCGCGGCATCGGCCGCCGCCGCGCCGCCGGAGAGAGGGCGGGCAGCGGGGGTGGAGGCATCACGATCACTGTGCGGCATGGCCTGCCCCGGAGCTTCGGTCGCCTTATCGTCCTGAGTACGCCGCCCATCCTGATCCTTGCTGGGGGCTTGATGAACGGGCAGCGGCGCGGCGTTGAACGGCGCGACGGGCGCTTGATCTTCGACATCTTTTTCCTGTCGAACAGCCTTTTTGCCCACGCCATCTTTGATCGCCCCGTCTTTGGCAGCGCGCGCCAGCACGGACTTGAACATGTCTGCCGCTTCCGCGCCGGTCTGGGTGGGCGCGGCCATGCGGACAGGCGCGCTCGATTGCGGCCGCGCCGTCGCAGGGGGAATGTTTGCGCTCATGCCAGCGCCGTAATGGACGGGGCGGGGCGCAATTCCTCTTCCGCGCGCCGGCTGACCTGCCGCTGCCACTGCTGGATTGCGCGTTCCAGCTCCTTAAAGATTGCGTCATGCCGCGCCTGCGCGCGCAACCATTCGCGCTTCAGCCGGTCCGCCATGACCCGCGCCTCCGCCAGCACCGCGCCCGCTTGGGCGCGGACCTGCTGCGATGCGTCCGCGCGCGCCGATACCGCCTGGCAGTGAAGCTGCACCAGCGGGTCGCAGGGCTGGCGCACTTGCTCCATCAACGCGGCGGCCCGCTTCGACAATGCCATGGCGCAGGCGCGCGCGGCTTGTTCTTCCTGCACTTGCGCGGCGGCGACCTCCTGCCGGGCCGCAGCGACCTCGCGCTGGCACCGCTCCAGGTCGCGCTTGCGCAACTTCATGATCGTCCTGAGCCGATCGATCTGGTCGCTCATCCTTCAAATCCTCTCAACAAGGTGCGTGTCATCAGCAGCGGTGCCGCTTCATGGGTTGATTGCCGCAGAAATCGGTCCATTTCGTCGCGCCGGGCGATGGCGCGGTCGGCCAGAGCGTCCTGGCCGGGCCGGTAGTCGCCGACCTGGAGCAGCAGTTCGATCTCGTCCAGCTTGGCCAGCATCGCGCGGAACGACAGGGCAGCGCGGCGCTCGCCTTCCTCGACCAGTTGCCCCATCAGCCGGCTTTGGCTGACGAGGATGTCGATGGCGGGATAATGACCGCGCGCCGCCAGTTTGCGCGACAGGATGACATGGCCGTCCAGCAGCGACCGGACCTCCTCGCCGACCGGGTCATCCTCCTCATCCTCCAACAATATGGTGTAGATGCCGGTGATCGCGCCCCGCGCATCGCAACCCGCCCGCTCGAACAGGCGCGGCAGCTCCGCGAAGACCGAGGGCGGAAAGCCGCGCCGCACCGGCGGCTCGCCGGACGCCAGGCCAATTTCGCGCAATGCCCGGGCAAAGCGCGTCACTGAGTCCATCAATAGCAGCACATGCTTGCCCTCGGCGCGAAACCCTTCGGCGATCGCCGTCGCGGCATGGGCGGCGCGCGCGCGCTCCAGCGCCGGCCGATCGGATGTCGACGCGATCACCACGGATCGCGCCAACCCTTCCGCGCCCAGATTATCCTCGATGAATTCGCGCACCTCGCGCCCGCGCTCGCCGATCAGTGCAATGACGATGACGTCCGCCTGCGCCTGTCGGGCCAGCGTGCCGAGCAAGGTGCTCTTGCCGCCGCCCGCCGCCGCGAACACGCCGATGCGCTGCCCCCGACCCAGCGGGAGAAGCCCGTCGATCGCGCGCACGCCGGTTTCCACCTGACGGTCGATCCGCTGCCGCTCCATCGGGTTGGGCGCGGCGGCATAAAGGGGCTGGCTCGCCGGCGTCTCGACCGGGGGCAGGCCGTCGAGCGGCTGCAATCGCGCGTCCATCACCCGGCCCAGCAGCGCGCTCGACACCGGCACCCGATCCTCGCCGACGCGCACCAGCACCTCGGTCTCGCCCGACAGGCCGCGCAGGTCGCCCATCGGCGAAAGGATCGCCTCATGCTCGGACAAGCCCACCACTTCGGCCAGGAGCGAATGCCGCCCCGCCGGGCTGGTCAGCTCGCAAATATCGCCGATCCTTACGGTGACGCCGCTCACCCGGATCGCGGTGCCGATCGCGGCGCGCACCTTGCCCCGCTGCTCGAAGGCAGGTCCAGCCTCCAGCGTGTCGAACAGGGCGGTCAGGCGTGTGTCAGACCGCATCGGCCACCTCCCAGCGCGTGGCGAAGGATTGGATCTGCACGCCGACATCGGCCACGATCCGGCCGTCAGGCGCGGTAAGGCGGCACTGGTCGTCGGTCAGGCCGCTCCGTGCCCGCGCCGAAATCTCGACCGACGAAGGCCGGTCGGCAAAGGCGCGCTCGATATGGGGCAGCATTGCAGGCGACACCTCGACCAGGATCGGTCCACGCGATCCCAGTGTTTCGACCGCACGGCGCGCGACGCCGGCCATCTTGTCCCCATCGGGCAATGTGCCGATCATCTGCCGCAGCGCCGCCAGCGCCAGTGCGGCAATGTCCTCTTCCCGACGCGCGGCATCCGCCTGCGCCTGTTCCGTGAGGTCGGCGATCGCGGTCGCAAAGGCGGCGCGACCTTCCTCCTCGCCCACCTGCCGCCCTTCCGTTGCTGCACGCGCCCGCGCTTCGGCCAGCGTATCGCGTTGGCGGTCACGCCACTCGCGCACCGCGCGCAGCAGCGTCACGGCGTCCTCGACCGGCGGTCGTTCGCTGCCGCGCAGCAGGGGGCGGTCGCTCGCCAGCAGGCTGCGCCCGTCGGCGTGGATCAGGTGAAATGCCATGCGTCCATTTCCCTCAGCAGATGTTCCGCCTGCGCCATGCGCCTGCGCGGTTCGTCGTCCTGCGCGGCGGCAAGGATCAGCCGGCCCGCCGCATGGGGCAGGGCGTCGACCGCGGGCAACGGATCGCGGCCGCCATGGTCCAGCATCCATATCCGTTCCAGAACCGGGCCGCCGATCAACAGCGCATAGCCACGCAGCCGCGCGCCATCGATGAGCCGCGACAGCGCCGATTGAGCACCGATCAACAGCGCGACCATTGCGACGCGCCGTTGCGCCGCTTCGTCGAGCACCGGCCAGCGCGGCATCGACTGCAATGCCGCGAAACCGGGTCTCGCGCCGCCGGCAAAGCGCGCGCCGCGCGTGCGCGGCCAGCCGCCTCTGGCCGCCAGTCGCGCCAGTTCGCGCCGTGCCGCCGATCCATGCGTCACGCCTGTTCGCCCTCCACTTTCACCGGCACCGCGACGGGGCGCCGTCGGCGCCAGAAAAGCGCGGCCAGCCCGCCCGTGCCGACCAGTGCGAGCAGGATGCGGCTCGCCCAATTGTCAAAGCTGGCCACCAGCATCGATTGTTCGGGCGGCGGTGCGGCCTGGCTCGGCACCATCACGACCGACACCTTGTCATAGGCCAGACCCTCGATGCTGTTCGTCACCAGCGACTTGATCGCGCCGGTCTGGCTGCGCAGGTCATAGCCGGGCTGATATTTGACGAAGATTGCGGCGGATGCGGGCTTCACCTTGTCGGACAGCGGGTCGGCTTCCGGCATCGCCAGATGCACGCGCGCCTGCACCACGCCGTCAATCTCGCTTACCGTGTGGCTCAACTCCTGGGACAGGCCGTAGATCAGCCGCGCCCGCTCCTCGGTCGGGGAGGAGACCAGCCCCTTCTTTTCGAACAAGGAGCCGAGATTGGCGAAATCCTCGCGCGGCAGCCCCTTGGCGCGGAGCAGCTGGATCGCCTTGGAAAAATCGTCGGTGCCGACCGAAACCGCCCATTGACCGTCCTTGTCCGACGATTTGGCCGCGTCGATATGCGCGTCGCGCAATGCGGCGATCATGTCGTTGGCCTGATCCTCCTTCAACTGGCCATAAATTTCCTGGCTGCCGCACCCGGCAAGCGCCAGGGCGGCCAGCAGGGCGAGGCTGGATTTTCCGAGGATTTTCATCACCTCTCCTTCCCTTCCCGTCAGCCTTGCTGGCGGAACAGCTGCTGCACGCCTTCCGAACTGCGGTTGGCGATGTTGGACGTGAGCTGGCAATGGAACATGAATTCCTGGCAGCGCATGGTCAGTTGCACGACCTCGCCGGGGGTCAACTCGCCGCCGGTGCCCTCGACCGACCGCGCATAATCGGCCACCGACTTTGCCTCGCCATTCACCTTGTCCAGCGTGCCCAGCAGATTGCGAACGGCGGGGGACATGTCCGTGCCCCCCATATGTTCGGTCGCCGCGACCTTGAGCGCCGCCTGGAATTCGGACGCCGCGTCCGGTCCCGCCTGCTGCGGCATGGCCGGAGCCAGCTCCACCTGGCGGGCGGGCATCGCGGCCTGAGCGGTAACGGGATCGACGCTCATTGCTTGCGCGCCATGGTTTCAAGCGCCTTGGAAACGCTGTCGATCGAACTGTGCGAGCTGTTGGACAAAAAGCTCATCTTCATGGCTTCGGCGGTCAGCATGGTGATCTGCGACGGATTGTCGCCGCCTTCATTGGCGATCATCTCCGACTTCTGCTCGATCGTGGCGGCCTGCCGGTCCAGCGCCTTGCCCCAGGCGGACGCGAAGGCTTCGAACCAGTTGCCCGGCGCGTCGTCCTGTCGCATCCGCGCGCCGGTCAGCGGGGTATTGGCAAGGGTGGCCATGTCGGCGCGGGAAATGCTGTCGGTCATCTCATATCTCCTTCGTGGCTGATGTCATGGGGTGATGCGTTCAAGCCGCCCGTCCTTTTCGAAGGTGACGGCATCGGGGGTGACGGACACCAGATGGTGCCCGGTGGGCAGGGTCGCGCCGGGAAACCAATGCGACCCGTCGGCGGTGATGATATGGGCGGGATCGGCGACGATAGAGGCGAGGCCGGCGCCGCTCTGGGTGAAAAAGGCCTGCAAGGGGCTGGCGTCCAGACTGTCATCGACCCGGAACCCCACTTGCCGCACGGCCGGCAGGTCCTTTTGCAGGTCGGCCTTGACTATGGCTTGCCGGTCGGCCGGCATATAGCCCGCCCGGACGACCAGCGCGCCCGGCTGGGCCGGGCTGACCCGCGCGGCGACGCCCTTGCTTTGCAGTATGTCGGTCGCCGCGCTGGCCAGTTGCGGCCCGGTCTGCGCATCGACGACGACACCATCGCCATGCAGCAGCGCCAGCGCGCGCAGCCGGGCCAGCTCCGGCTCATCGCGTACCACCCCGCGCACGGTCAGCGTCCCGTCGGCTGCTTCGCCCACGGTGACGCCATCAAAGCCCGCCTGCCGCGTTTCACGTTGCAGCGTGGCCATGTCGCCGCCCCGGCCGCGCATGATCGTCCCCAGCGGCTCGGCCGCCGCGACGCAGAGCAATCCGGCACAGCCCGCGCCCAGCGCCAGTCGCGCGACCTTCCGGTCGATCCGGCCCAATTGCGCGCGCGCCATGTCGGTCAGCCGGTCAAGCAGGCGCGGCGCCTGCAACGGCCCCACCGCCACGCCGCAGGGGGTGTCGGCAATCTTGGTCGCATCCTCCCAGCGGGGCGAGACCGGCGCGCCGTGCGCGACCAGATATTCACCCAGGCGAAAGGGCAGATAGGCCGGCAACACGGCCTGTTCGCCCGCCCCCAGCGTGCGGCCCAGCAGTTCGATCTGCCCTTGCAGAACGCGCAGTTGCGCCGTGTCGGGGTTTAGCTCCAGTTCGATCGCACAGTCGCGGGTGCCGGCGCCGCGCAGCACGACGTCATTGGCCAGCCCGTGACCGATGCTGACCCGGTCGCGGCCGTCCAGCGGATAGGCTTTGCCGGACAGCCTGCCCGACAGCAATTTAAGGACGCGATGCGCAATGGCATTGCCGCGCGGCATCTCGATCCGGCCGATCGTGGCGGCGGTCATTGCAGGCTCTCCATCGGTAGGCGGGGGGCGGGGGGCTCTGCGGGCGCTATCCCCAATTTGGTCGGCGTGGGCGCGACCATGGCCGGCGAATCCAGCCGGGTGATCCGGGGTGAAATCAGGAATAGTCGCTCGACATGCTGGCGCCGTTTGGACCGGGTCTTGAACAATTCGCCCAGCACCGGGATCTGGCCCAGCACCGGAATGGCGCTTTCGGCGTCCATATCGGAATTGACGGTCAGGCCGCCCAGCAACAGGCTTTCCCCCTCGGCGATCAGCGCCTGGGTGTTCACGCTGGCGCGCTCCACCACCGGGATACGATCGACCGTGCCGTCCAGCAGCGCGCCGTCCTCGACATTGACGACCATGCGGATGCGCGGCTGGCCATTATCGACCAGCACATGCGGATTGACGCGCAGCACCGTGCCTGCCGTCACGTTGAACAGGTCGACCTGCCGGTCGCCCGCCACGCGAACATAGAAGGTGCGGGTGCGATCGAACACCGCCTCGACATTGGAAAGCGTAACGAGCTGCGGCCGCGACACCACCTTGGCCGCGCCCTTTTCCTCCAGCGCGCTGATGCGGGCGATGAACTCGTTGTTGGCGCCGATGATGCCCGACAGCGACAGGCCGCGATTGGCCGCGCCGCTGTTCAGCGTGTCGGTCAGCGGATTGCCTGTGCGCCGCACGATGTCGCCGCCGAACAGCGCGCCCCAGTCGCCGCTGCGAAACCGCCAGTTGATTCCCAGCTCGCGCAACCGATCGACATTGACGTCGATGATGGTCGCCTCCAGCTCGACAATCTGCGGCGCGACGTCGAGTGAGCGCACAAGTCCTTCATAAGCAGGCATATTTTCCGGCCTGTCGCGTACGATGACGGCGTTGAGCGATGGGTCGACGGTGATGCGCGGTCCGACCTGGGGCAATGGCTGCGGCTGTGGCTGCGCCGTGCGCTGTCCCGCGGAGGGCAGGCCCAGATAATCTTCCTCGTCATAGGGCGTCGAACGCGAAGCGTCCGGCGCGACGCTGTCCAGACCCTTGCCCATCAATCTCGGCACCGACTGGCGCACCTGCTGGTCGCCATAGGCCGCGCCGACCGTGCCGATGGGCAGGCCGTCGCCCATGATGCGCGCCACGATGGTGGCGACGCCGGGCATCCGCACTTCCCGATCGCCGGTGCGCAATGTTGTGTCATCAGCGCGAGCATAGCGAAGATAGAAGACCCGCAGCTCATAAGGCTCGATCCCGCCCGGCGTCAGCGGCTGCGCCTGGCCGGGCGTGATGGCTGCGACCGGCGGCCGTTCGCGAACAGCGGTGCGCGGCAGCGCGCTGGCGATCTGCTGCACCTGATCCAGGAAACGCGGCACCCCGGTCGCCAGCACCGATTCAGCCGATGCGATGCGAACCCGGTTATTGCCGTCGCTCAGTCGGCCGCGCCCCACCGCGCCCGACAGGTCGGCCGCGCGGCCCGGTGCGACGCTCATGGTGCGGCTCTGCACGTCGTTGGCGCTGTAGATGGTGACAACCGACCCATCATAATAAGCGATCAGGTTGAACGCGCCCGCGACCTGCCGCCATATATCGGCGGGCAATCCCGAAAAGCGCCCGTTGATCTTGCCTGTGACCGTCCCATTCACCGCGACGCGCAGGCTCGACGCCGCGAAGAATTGGTTGAGGAAATCCGCCGCCGGCTGGTCCCGCGCGGTGATGCTGATCTTGCGCTCGCCAAAGGGCGGCTCGGCCGCTTCCAGCGCTGGGGCGATGCCGACGAGCGCGATGGCGCAGGACAGGCGCAGCAAGGGCCTCATGCCGCGGCCTCCATTGGCGCCTGTTCCTGGATCGCGTCGGGTGTGCGATCGAGCGTCCCGACCACGTCCAGCGGCAATGCGGGCGTTAGTTCATTATAGCAGAGGATCGGCAGGCCAAACAGGTCGCCTGTGGTCAACTGCCGCAACGGCCGGCGCAGATCATAGGCCGTGACAATCGCCCGCGCGCCGCATTTGGCGGCTTCGCTGCGGATCATCCCGATCAGGGTGCGTGCCTGGTCCGGTGGCATGGCAAGGTGCGCCACCCCTTCGACGGTCTGGAGATTGTCGCGGAAAAAGCGTTCCAGCCGCCCACCCACGACCAGCACCGGGAACCGCCCGTCGGCCATGTGCGGAGCGGCGATATAGCGGCGCAGCGCCACGCGGGTCCGGTCGGCGATCGGCACGGCATTGCGTTCCGACTGGCCGATGTCGGCAATGGCTTCCAACACGTCGCGCAAATTCCGCAAACAAACCTCCTCTTCGGCAAGCAGGCGCAGCACTTCGGCTATGCGCGGGGACGACACGGCGCGGACGACCTCCTTGACCAGGTCGGGATAGTCCGTGCCCATTCGGTTGAGCATCGCCACAGTTTCCTGAAGGCCCAGGAAGCGCGCGGCATTACGGCGCAGCAGCGCCTCGACCGCCGTGGCCATGGCGTCTTCCAGTGGCCCTTCGGCCTGGCCCGATCCGACCGGCGCCTCATAGGCCAGCAGCGTCCAGCGTGGCGCCTCGCCATCGGGCAGCAGCCGGCTGGTCATCTCGCCCGCCGGCATCGGCAGGCCCAGGCGCGCCTGCACCATCTCGATCACATGGACGAACCGCGCGCGCAGCCGTTCGGCCTGCGCCGCGTCCAGTCCCGGCGCGGCGATCTCCAGCACCAGCGGACGCACCGGGCGCGGCGCGGCGGGTTGCGCTTCCAGCGTTTCCGGCAGCGGCTTTTCCCGTTTGTCGAACCGGGCGGTCTGACCCATGAGCCAGGCGTGCGATACCGGATGCTGCCAGGCGGCGGCGCTGCCCAGCGCCAGCGCGATGCCGATGAACACGGCGCTGGGGAAGCCGGGAATCAACGCCATCAACAGGCACAAAATCGCGGCGGGGATCAGCACCTTGGGCTTGCTGCCGATCTGGTGGAGGATGGCGGGGCCAAGGCTGCCGTCGCGGCTCTCATCGGTGGTGCGCGTCACCAGCAGGCCCGCCGCCATGGCGCTGAACAGGGCAGGAATCTGGGCGACCAGGCCGTCGCCGATGGTCAGGATCGAAAAGACCTGCATCGCCTCTCCGGCTTCCATCCCATGGGAAAAGACCCCGACCGCCAGGCCGCCAATCAGGTTAATGAGCACGATGACGATGGAGGCGATGGCGTCGCCCTTCACGAACTTCATCGCGCCGTCCAGGCTGCCGTGCAGCTTGCTTTCCAGCTCCAGTGTGCGCCGCCGCTCGCGTGCCTCGTCCTTCGTCGTCAGACCCGAACGCAGGTCGCTGTCGATCGACAATTGCTTGCCGGGCATCGCGTCCAGGCTGAACCGCGCGGCCACTTCGGCGACGCGCTCGGCGCCCTTGGAAATGACGATGAACTGTACGACCGTGATGATCAGGAAGACGACCAGGCCGACGATCAGGTTGCCGCCCGCCACCATCTGCCCGAATTGTTCGATGATGTGCCCGCCCTGCGCCGACGTCAGGATCATCCGCGTGGTCGCGATCGACAGCGACAGGCGAAACAATGTCGTCAACAGCAATACTGTGGGGAAGGTCGAGAAATCGAGCGGCTTGGCGATGTGCAGCGTCGATAGCAGCAGCAGCAGGCCGATGGCGATATTGGTCGCGACCAGCATGTCGATGACGATCGTGGGGAGCGGCAGGATCAGCAACCCGACGATCGCGACCACGGCGAAGATCAGCATCAGGTCGGCGGGGCGGACCGCGCCGCGCGGCACGCGGGAAAGCAGGGAGGCCGCCATCATCTACAGCCCGGTCCCGCGGCGCAGCGCGGCATAGCGCGCCATCACCTTGATGACATAATCCTGCGTCTCGGCATAGGGCGGCACCCGGTTGCCATAGCGGGCGACCGCCCCCTCGCCGGCATTATAGGCCGCCAGGATCAGGTCGAAATCCTTCCCATATCGTTTTTGCAGGGTCTTCAGCAGCTTCGCGCCGGTTTCGATATTGGTCGCCGGGTCATAGAGCGCCTCGCGCGCTACGCCGAAACGGGCGCCGGTGTCCGGCATGATCTGCATCAGCCCCCGGGCGCCGGCATGTGATAGCGCCACCGGCCGATAGGTCGATTCGGTGCCGATGATCGCGTGCAGGAACAACGGGTCGATGCGATAGGCCTGCGCACTCGCCTGGATATGCTGTTCGAACGCAGTGTTGACCGGGCCAATGCGGATCGGCCGCTCCAGCATCGCGCTGACGCGCCGTGTTCCGGCGGGCGGCTGCGCCAACGCGGTCTTGCGCCGCTTGGCTTCCTGCTTTTTCGGTTCGTCTTCCTTGACGCCGACGATGCGCGCCACATCGGGCGTGGTGCGAATTTGCGTGCGTGGCGCTGCGACGATGCGTGCAGCGCAGCCCTGGAGCGCCATATAGCCCACCATGCTGCCGCCGTCCGCGACGCGCAGGTTGGCGTTGAGCGGGCACGACCCGAAATCAATGTCTCGCCAGCTGACATTGTCCTCGGCTGCTGCCGGGGCGGCAATCATCATGCACATCGATAGTGTCGCAATATGACTATTGCGCTTGCTGCGATTGTTCATCTTGACGATCTCCTATCTGGTGACGTCCACACACCAAATTATCGATTCGTCCAAATCAGTATAAAATCAGAAATTTCTACAGTTTACTTGCGGCCATGTTCAGTATCAGCCGCGCTGAGAACAAGAGCCTTGTTGCCGCGGAAATCCGGTGAAGCCACTGTAACGAGATCAATGGTGGCCATGGGACGGTGAGGTGAGGCCTAAGATCATTTGCTGAGGAACCGTGACAGATCAGTCACATAATCGTTACGACTAGGTGAACTTCCATGTCGATGGCGAAATATCCCCGTGGATGAACGACTCGTCCCAATTCCGACATGCGGGCTTGACGAAGGGCTGCCTCTGCTAAACTTTTACTTAAGTCCACACACACCCTTGGTTGTTTTGCTTGAGGCGGCGCTGAAACGATTATGGCGCTCCTCTCCCACCAGAGCTTGCATTGATCATGTGTGGAGCCCTTCATGGCCGAGAAAAATGATGGCGGCGACAAGACCGAGAAGCCGACTCCCAAGCGTCTGCGCGACGCACGGCGTAAGGGCGATGTCGCCAAATCAAAGGATGTCGGTCCTGCCATCGGCATGATCCTCTGGTTCCTGCTGCTGCTGTTCGCGGCGGGCCATGCAGGGGCGCAGATCACCGCGTTGATGCGCGACGCCGTCGGCACGGCGACCACCATGCCATTCGATGCCGCCGCCCCCATGCTCGGCTGGGCATCGCTGCTGGTCCTGGTTTCCGTCAGCCTGCTGATCCTCGGGCCGGCCGCCCTGATCGGTATCATTGCCGAATTTCTTCAGGTTGGCGCGCTGGTCACCACCGAAAAGCTCAAGCCTTCACTGGACAAGCTGAACCCGGTCGAAGGTCTCAAACGCATGTTCAGCATGGATAATCTTGTTGAACTCATCAAGACCGTCGCGAAGGCAGGGTTGATCCTGACGATCGCCGGGATCATCCTCTGGCGCTCGGCCGACGCCTTTATCAGCTTGGTGCAGACCGCCGGCTGGTCCCCGGTCGCGCATCATGGGGACAAGGTCGCGACCGCGATGCTGGCGCTGATACGCTCGCTCTCGGTGCAGCTCTTCGCCTGGACCTGCGCCGTGTTCCTGTTCGTGGCGGCGGCCGACCGCGCCTGGGCGCATCACAGCTTCATCAAGAAATTGCGGATGAGCCGCCGCGACATCCGGCAGGAGCATAAAGATAATGAAGGCGATCCGATGCTGCGCGCACAGCGGCGCCAACTGCACGAGGAATGGGCCAACCAGAATGCCGTCGCGGCGGCGGGCAAGGCCAATGTTCTGCTCACCAATCCCACACATCTGGCGATCGCGCTCGATTATGATGCGGACGATTGCCCGGTGCCGATGATCGCTGCAAAGGGGGAAGGGCCGCTGGCCGCGGCCATGCGGGCGGAGGCGGAACGCGAAGGCGTGCCGATCGTCCGCAATATCGGCCTCGCGCGGGGCATTTGGGGGGAGTGCGAGGTCGGCGGGCCGATCCCACAGAATAGTTTCGATGCCATCGCGGAAATCATCCTGTGGGCGCGGCGCGCACGGGACGGGCTTGAATCGCCCGTGCGGGAGGATGCGATATGAACGCGGGCACGTTTTTCCTGAGCCTGTTGGCGGTCATCCTGGCGCTGGCTGTCGTGCTCGGCCTTGCCTGGATCGCGCTGCGGCTGCTGCGGCGCTGGAACGATCATTTCCAGGGCAGGGGCGAAGGCAATGAACAGCCGATCCGCTTCCTGCGCGCGATGGCCGTCGGTCAGCGCGAGCGCATCGCCCTTGTCGAAGTGCGCGGGGAGGTGATGCTGATCGGCATTACCGGTGGCGGTATCAGTCTTCTCGCCCATTGGCCAGACGGCCGCGCGGTGCCTGTCTCAGCGCCCCTCAATCGGGAGCCGTTCCAGCCATGATGCCGGACAAGCCGCGCTTTCGCCATATCAGCGCTGCGGAAGCACATCTGCGCCAGAGCCTGCTGGGCGCGCTCTGCGGCGTGCGGGTCGGCGAACATCTTCTGCGCGCGACCGTCGTGGATATGGCGGCGCCGGACGATGCACCCTGGTTTCTTTGCGCGGAAGATATCGGCTTTCGTATCCTTCACCTGAACCACCGGCCGATCCGCATGGACGCCGCCGAAGGCCCGGCCATGGCCATGTTGCTCGACGGTGCCGACACGTTGCTCAGCGCGGTCGAGGCCGCACTTGGCCTTACGCTCGAACCCGCTGACATCGGTCCGCGCCCGCAGGCCGCAACGATCGTCGCCCGGATCGAGACCATGGCCGGCGATGCGCGCATCGACCTTGCCCTGTCTGCGGACGCCGCACTCCTGCCGACATCGGCGCCCTTTGCGCCAGCGCTGCTTGGCGACGTCCCGGTGCCGCTACGCCTGTCGATCGCGGGACCGCGCCTGTCGCCAACCGATGCGGCGACCCTCGCGCCGGGCGACATGTTGTTGCTCGGCAGCGGCGCCTTTGCAGCGACCCTGCAATCCGCTGCCGGCGGAGGGATTGACGGCCGGATAGATCCCGCCGCGCGGCTGTTCCAACCGCGCTGACCCCGGACATGAAAGAAGGAGGAGGAAGCCATGGATGATGCCGCTGCCCACACCATTGCGCCAACGGCCGCCAATCCCGTTTTCCCGGCCGATGATTTTGCCGTTCAGCTGCGCTTCGAACTTGATCAAGCCGAGGTGCCGCTCGCGCGGCTCCAGGCGGTGCAGCAGGGCGGCGTGCTGCCGCTCCAGGACCGCGACGGCGCCTTGGCCGTTCGCATCCTCGCGGGCAGCCGCGCCATCGCCACCGGCCAGATCGTGTCGATCGGCGACAGCTACGGCGTCCTTATAGAGACGATCCTCAAGGAGGGCTGATACCCCATGGACGTGTCCGCCTTCACCCCCGGCAGCGCGCTGGTCGTCGTTGTCCTCATCGCGCTTGCGCCTTTCTTCGCCGTCATGGTGACCAGCTTCACCAAGATTGTCGTGGTGCTGTCGCTGCTTCGCAATGCACTTGGTCTCCAGCAGGTGCCGCCCAATGTCGTGTTGAACGGCATGGCGCTGGTCCTGTCGGTCTATGTCATGTATCCAACGATGCAGCAGATGGCCGCCGCCTCTGGCGAACAGGCCGTTCCGTCCCAGACCAGCGAGATATTCTCCGCCGCCGATCGCGCCAAGGAACCGCTGCGCGCCTTCCTCATCAAGCATAGCGCGGCGGACGAGCGGGCCTTCTTCCTGCGCACCCAGCAGCGCGTCGCCCAGCAGAACGGGACGCAGGCCGCCAGCGCCACCGACTTCATCGTCGTCGTGCCCGCCTTCATCGTGCGCGAATTGACCGTCGCCTTCCAGATCGGCTTCCTCATCTTCCTGCCATTTCTGGTGATCGACCTCGTCATCTCCAACATATTGCTGGCGATGGGGATGATGATGCTGTCCCCTGTCACCATCTCCCTGCCATTCAAGATATTGCTCTTCGTGCTTGTCGATGGCTGGGTGAAGCTGTCGCACGGGCTGGTGCTCAGCTATGTCTGACAGCATCATCCGCATGACCATCGACGCGCTCTGGCTCGTCCTGCTGCTCTCCGCGCCACCGATCGTCGCGGCTTCCGCGGTGGGCCTGCTGGTCGCCTTGGTGCAGGCGGCGACGCAGCTTCAGGAACAGACGTTGCAATATACGCTCAAATTCTTCGCCATCGTCGCCACCATATTCCTGACCGCCTCGCTGCTGGCGGGTAGTCTCTATCGGTTCGGCGACACCATCTTCACCGAATTTCCCGCGATGGTGAGGCAGTGATGCAGGGTGTGCCGGCCTGGATGATGCAGTTGCTGCTGGTCGGCATCGCCTCGGCCCGGTTTGGCTTCGCCTTCGCGATCATTCCCCTGTTCGCACAGAACACCATTCCCGCGACCGTGCGCAACGCGATCATCCTGACCTTCGGCGGAGTCGCCTTCGCGCTCCAGCCCAATTTCATGGTGAAGGACATCGGCACCTTCGGCTGGGCGATCATGCTGGTGCGCGAAGCCGGGATCGGCATCGCCATCGGTTTCTTCTTCGCCACCATTCTCTGGGCGATGGAGGCGGCGGGCGAGATCGTCGATGCAAAGGTCGGTGCCACCATCGGGCAGATATTGGAGCCCAATGGCGGCACCATGACCTCGCTCACCGGATCGTTCCTGCAACGCCTGGCCCATGTCCTGTTCGCGGCGTGGGGCGGCCTCCTGCTGCTTGTCGGCACGATCATGGAAAGTTTCGCCATCTGGCCGATCGCGCAGAGCTGGCCGACGCTCGATCCGCGTTCGCTGCTCCTGTTCGAAGGGGAATTTGGTCGCCTTATGACGCTCGCCCTCATCTTTTCCGCCCCAATCCTGGTCATGCTCTATCTTGTCGACGCCTCGCTCGGCCTGCTCAACCGCTTCGCCCAGCAACTCAACGTCTTCTCGCTCTCCCTGTCGATCAAGAGCTGGGCGGCCACGGCACTGCTGCTGGTCCTCGTGCCCCTCCTGGCGCAAGCGGTGCTGATGGATCTCTCCACGCGCAGCGATGTGGTGCGCGCGGTCGCTCGGACGCTTGCGCGATGACCGCCGCTGACGATGAAGAGGCCCGCCTGCGCGAGCTGATGCGCCTGCTGCGTCAGGCCGACGCGCGCGCGGCGGAAGAGGATGTGCCGCTCGGCGAATATCGCATCCCCCGTTCGCGCGTGCCCGAACGGCATAGCGCATCCATCGGCACGCTCACGAAAACGGAGGTTGCGGTGCTCCGTTTCCTGGGCTGGGGCCGTGCCAATGCCGACATTGCGACCCTGCTGGTGATCAGCGAGAATACGGTGCGGGTTCACCTCAACAATATGTGTCGCAAGCTGGAACTGGACGGTGTGCGGGAACTCAATGCGCTCGCGGGCCTGCTCTTCCATCCGCTGACCTAGTCGGATCGCTTAGCCGTTTAGTCGGATCGGTGAGGGCGGACGAAGAGAGGGTGGGTCATACAGGATGGCGACGACGGCGGTTCGACCCGTTCGCGCCGCCGTCCCGCCGCCCCGGACGGGCCAGATTTTCAGGACAGGAGAATAAGATGTTCGGTATTGGTTCCTTCAACCCCATTTCCCTCCTCGCCACCTCCATGCTCGGCCCCGTCGGCGGCATCGTCGCCCAGATGGCGCAGCAGGTCTTCTCGCAGATGGGCCAGCAGCTGCTTCAGCAGTTTGGCGACAAGCTCGGCCTGCCCCAGGGCATCATCGACATGGCCCAGAGCCAGTTCGCCGGTTCGATCGGCGATGTGCAGGGCATGTTCAGCAACGCCGATGAAGCGCTCGACGCCTTCGGCCAGACGGTCGGCGCCAGCCCGTCCGACATCGCCAACGCGCAGAACGGCATCCAGCAGATGATGATGCAGTTCATCGAGGACATGAGCCAGAGCGAAGAGTTCAAGGAAGCCAAGGCTTCGGGCGGCAAGGGCAAGGGTTCGGTCGGCGGCGCCGGTTCGACCGGTGCGCCGGGCTGGCTGATGGCGATGGCTCAGGCTCTGGGCGCGGAGCTGGACCGTCTGGGCGAAGACATGCAGAGCCGCGCCGAATCGCTGAAGGGCGACGACGCCAGCGCCTCGGCCGAATTCGGCGTCGTTTCGCAGCAGTTCTCGATGCTGATGAACGCAACCAACAATGCGATCAAGACGATCGGCGAAGCGATGTCCAACACCGCCCGCAAGCAATAACCGCTTACCCCGCAAAGCGAACGGTTGGAGGCCCATCCCTTGGATCGGGCCTCCTTCTCTTTTACTAAGGCATTGACGAGACAGGAGGACTATCATGTTCCGCACTGTATTGCTGGCATTGGCCATCGCCCTTCCCGCTGGCGCCGCCATGGCCCAGGACATCGCCCCGGTCATCAGCCCCGGCCAGGCCGCAGAGGGTATTTTCCACCGCTCCGTCGCCGAAGGACAGGCGAAGCGAATTCGCGAAAAGCGTTCGGGCAGCGGCGGTTATGCCGTCCTTCCCGGCACAACGCCGGGCCAGGCAAAGGCCTGCGCCAGCCGTCCCAACCTGCGCGCACGCTATGGCGCTGACCATCCCAAGATCCTGAAGCTGGAACAGCTTTGCACCCAGGCGGGCTATTGATCGGCCGCTAATCGATCCGACTAGCAGCCTAGTCGGATAGCGGAGTGCGCCTGTGCGCTGCCCCGCTCATGCTGTCGCCGATCGACGTGACAGGAGAAGCGCCATGTTCCTGGGCTATCTGACCAACAAGGCCGGCGACGCGGTTCCGCTGCTGGACCGCCCCCTCAACACCATGGCCTGGTATCTGCCGCCCAAAAGCGCGGCGAACCGCAGCGCCAACACGACCTGCCAGCAGATGGGGCCGGGCATCTATGGCTCCTTCGGCAGCGAAATCCATGGCGGCGCCACCGCCTTTCCCCGCATCGCGCGCCATTATGAGGCGGCGGGCGGTACCCTGGCCGATCCCGACGCGGCGCCGGTGGTGACCTTGGCGCCCGCTGCCGGGCGCGCCAGTCTTGACCTTGGTGCCGACTATCGACTGTCGCTCGACGGCGATAGCGGCGCGGTCCTGATCGATCATCTGCCGAGCGGCACGCAAACAGCGATCTGGGGCGGGGACGCACCACTGCACTGGGAAAGCTGGTTCGGCCTGGACGATGGCACCGCCATTGCCATCGAAGTCGGCCCGGCATCCGACCATGCCGACGCTATCGTCGCGGGCCGCATCGACGTGACCCGCGATGGCGTCACAATGTCGTTGCGCGCGATGGATCGCGATTGAACGGATCAGTGGGGAAGCTGGGATGAGACTGGACTCGCTACTTGCCGTCGCCGGCATGATCGCCGCACTCTTCGCGCAACAGGGCGTCAATCATGGAGCGCCCAGCGCCCGCTTCGACCCGGACGCCATTCCCGCGCTCGACCTCGCGCCCGGACGGGGCGCTGCATCGAACATCGACGCGGGCTATCGTCCCGATCCTGCGGTGCGACGCAAGCTCGCCGACATCATGGGCGACGCAGCGGCGAAGCAGGGGCCGGAGGCGGAAGCCGATATGCGGCAGGTTGTCCTTTCGGGCCGGGCGGTCGCCGAATATGAGAAGGTCGCACCCATGCTTGGCTACCACGCGAATGATGCCGTTGATGGCCTTGCCTTCTATCTGCTCGCCCAGTGGGGCGTCGCCAACGACCATCGGCCTGCCATGACCCGCGCCCAGGCGGCGGGCGTCCGGCGTCAGGCCGCCAACGCCTTTGCCAGCGTCGCCGACCAAGTGAATAGCGATGCGCTGCGCCAGGAGTTTGGCGAGATGCTGATGATCCAGGGCGCCATCATGGCGGGCACGCACGAAGCCGCGCTGCGCAGTGGCGACGAAGCCGCGCTCGCGCGCTATGCCGAAATGGCGCGGCGCGGCGGGCGGCAGCTTTTTCAGGCTGACCCGGTCGATGTCCTCCTCACCGATGATGGATTTCGCCACCGCTAATCGGATCGACTAGCCCGCTAGTCGGATCGCGGAGCGCGTCGCTCGCCCCAATCTGCTCTTATGCTCTGCGACAGGACGGCATTTGCCGTCGACAAGATGAGACGACCAGCATGACCATCGATCCTAATATCAGCGGCGCAAGCGCCATCGGCGCGATTGGCGCTACCGGCAATGGCGGGTCGGGCACGGGACCGGCTGGCCAGGTCCGCGCGCTCGCCGCGCAGGTCGTGACTCAGGTAGCGGGCGGGTTCGGGCTCCTGCCGCTCGGCGCGCCGGGGCAGGGCGATATTTACGGCCTGCGCGCGCTGGCGGACGAGATCGGCGCGGCGTTTGGCGGATCGGCCGCTGATGCGGGGGCGCTGACCCGCGCGATCGAGGATTTTGCCGGAACCGTCGCCGTCGACATGGCGGCCTATGCCGACGGCCGGACCCTGGAATTGGCGGAAGGCGCGATCGGCGCTTCCACCCTTGCCACCGCCGGCGACATTGCCGGCATCATCGACGGACTGGATCAGGCGCGCGTGGCCCTGGCAGGCGCGCGTCCCGCTTAACATGCCGGCCCGAAACGGGCCATGCAACGAAAGGGAATGGACATGACAACGATCATCAACAACACGTTCAATCTCAATTTTGGCACCACCAACAATTTCAACGCTACCGGAGCCAACCCACTGGCGGGCGCGATGACGATGCAGCTCGCCAGCGGGATCATGGCCAGCTACTTCCAGCCGATGATGGCCAGCGCCTTCGCGTCCGCCACCTTGCCGATGATGTTCCAGATGCAGGGCGGTGCGATGCTGCCGGGCAATGGCGGCCAGACGCCCAGCTTCGTGCCGACGCAGGGCGCCAGCTGGACCGCCACGATGGAAGGCGAAAGCCAGGCGTCGATCGACCTTGGCGACGGTTATTCGCTGGAGCTGGACGAGCGCAACTCGGAAATCCATATCTATAATGCGGACACCGGCGAAACGACGCGCATATGGGGCGACCCTCATGTCGATATCGACGGCGAGCACGCCTTCGACTTCTGGGGCACCACGACCTTTGAGCTGGAAAACGGCACGAAGATCACCATCGACACCGAACAATATGCCGCCAACCCCAGCGAGTATCTGGCCAGCAAGCTGACCATCACCAAGGGCGACCAGGCGATCGTCGTCGACGGCATCAGCCAGAACCAGATTGGCGACCTGTCGATCACGCAGTCCAACAAC
The DNA here is from genome assembly GCF_000508185.1 of Sphingobium sp. C100. Lineage (GTDB taxonomy): Bacteria > Pseudomonadota > Alphaproteobacteria > Sphingomonadales > Sphingomonadaceae > Sphingobium. The sequence goes on from NZ_AYOY01000141.1 coordinate 38,062, forward strand.
GGCCAGATGCTTGACGCGATGACCCGCGACGGCTTTGTGCTGGAGGAAAATGCGACCGGCGCCGGCTGGCGTTCGGAACTGACCGGCGACATCGCTACCCAGGCGGACCTCAATCTCACGAAGGTCGGGGCGATCTACGGCCCGGACAGCGAAATGCCGAGCATGGGCGAAATCACCCAGCAGCTTTCCGCCTTCCTGCTGTTCGGCCTGGTGAACGCGCTCACCAACGCGGCGCGCGGCTGACGCGGCGCATGGGGGCGGCTCCCCCCATCCCCTTGGCCGCCCCCATTTTCCTGTCTCCCCAGAGGTATCGAGGGTGTAATCATGGGTACGGAAGCTGCAGACAGCATTGGCCAGGACTCGGCTGGCATCGGTTCGAGCGCGTCCACATCGACAGATGTTGCGGCCGGCATGGTGAGCGACAATCGCACCGCTGGCACCCTCGATACAACCGCCCTGGCTGCCGATGTCCAGGCGCGCACCGCCAACGACCCGCAGGCCCAGGCTGACCTGACGGCCGCGCTCGAAGCGCAGATGACGCCGGTCGAACGCGGCCAGTTCAGCGCTGCGATGCAGGTCGCGAACGATAATGTCGCGGCCGACCCGGCCTATGGCGTATCGATTGAGGGCGAGGCGTTCGCCGTGGGCGACTTCCCTGACGCGCCGGCCGCCTCGACCTGGGGGTCGCAGCCTGTGGGATCGGGCTATAAGGAAGCCTGGGACGCCACGGCCGCGCGGCTGGGGACGACGGACCCCGCCGCCATCACCGCCGAAATCGAGGCGCAGTTGACGCCGCCGTCGCAGGTTACGGTGCTTGACCCGATCGTCATAGAAGCCGATGCGGGCGCGCAGTCCGGTAACGCTCCGGCCGGCGAACAGCCGGCGGAGGAGGGGATCGGCTCCTTCTTCGAAGGTATGGTGAAGGGCGACTTCGCCGACAATGATAGCTGGTCCGCAACGGCCGGGCAGGTCATTGGCGGCTTCATTCCGGTCGTGGGGCAGATTGGCGACGCGCGCGACACGGTCGCCGCCATCGGCGGCGTAATCCAGGGCGAAGATGGCGCGTGGGGCAATCTGGGCCTCGCCGCGCTGGGCTGGGTGCCGGGCATTGGCGACGCTGCCAAGGGCGCATTGCGCGGCGGTGAAAAGGCGCTTGATGCCGGCACGGAAGTCGCCGAGCAGGTCGTGCGGCATGGCGATGATGTCGCGCGCCAGGCGGACGATCTGGCGGGCGCGGTCGATGACATCCCGGTCCGCCGGTTCGACAATGCCGACGAATTCAACCGCGTGGCCAATAACCCTGCGCCTAACAGCAGCTACAGCTACGGCAATTTCTCCTACCGCACGGACGCCCATGGCCGCGTGACCGAGGCGCAGGGCCGGATCGAGGTCAGCCCCGCCGGTCGCAACGACAATGACCTTCAGGCGCAGATCGGCCGGGAAGGCCGACCGACCGACGTCGGCTTCCATATTTTCGCGGATCGTTTCGGTGGGCAGACCAATCGCCTGAACGTCGTTCCGGGCAATGGCAGGCCGATCGGCGACAACGCCCCCAATCTCAACCAGGGACCATATAAGCGTTTCGAAAATATGCTGGCGGAGCTATCCGCGGACAACCGAGTTGATGCCCGCATAGAGATGCAATATGATCCTGCTAACGCGACCTCGCGGCCCGATCGCTTCGTCGCGCACTACCGGGTGAATGATGGCGACTGGGTGCAACAGACGTTCATCAACAAATAGACGTCAACAATCAGGGATCGACTTATGGACTTCACCGCGGCGCAGGTTGAAGTGGTCAAAATGGTGGTCGGTTGCGCCGGCGCCAATCGTTGGGACCAGATTTTCGTCGATGCCGAAATTGATGAAGGCGAAGACGGCTATTCGCTGAGCACGGTCAGCTTTGCCGTCGCCCCCGGCGCGGCGGGCCAGCCGGTGAAGGTGCCTTTTTCCATCGATATGTCCGGCCAGGATGCGATGGTCGCCCTCTATCGGCAGCGCCGTGACGATGCCGGCGATCAGATTACCGGCTTCGATCTCACTGTCGAATCCGACGGCCGCTTCCGCTTCCGCTTCAGCCATGACGAACCCAGGCGTGCGCGTGGCCAATGGGATGCGGATAAGGCCAAGCGGCTGGAAAATTACCTCAACTGGTATCAGAACGACCGGGTCGGTTGATCCGCGGGGACGCTCTGACCACCATGCCGCTGCATGTCGCGGATGCGCGCCTCCAGCCTGCCGAAGATCGCCCTAATCGGATCGACTAGCCCATCTAATCGGAACGGCGAGCCCCTTTTTTCCTGCCTTGCGCCACAACGGCAACCACGTCGCGCAACCAAGGGAGCACCCGCCATGACCGACCCCGTCGGCGATGCCGTCAACAACATTCATGACAAGCTCGACACGTCGGGCTGGTTCAACACCGTCACCAATGACGAAACCCATGACGTCGTCAACACGCTGACGGCGCTTCCGGCCGATCAGGCCGACCAGGTGGTCGATCGGCTGGCGCAGTCGGGCGATCTCGACCGTGTCGCTCATGAAGTCATGGACGGTGACTGGTTCGGCAATGGCGGCCTTTCGGGCGATGAGCGCCGCGCCTTTTTTGCCGACATGGCGGGTAAGCTGGATGGTGACAGCCTCGCCGCCATGAGCGACGCCTTCGCCGATTGCGACAATGGCGGCTTTGATCCCGTGACTGAACTGGGCCAGGCGGTCGCCACCCATGCCGCGCCCCAGACCAAGGTCGACTATATCGCCGCGATGAAGGCGGGCGTCGATGATGCGACCCAGTCCAATTATGGTTTAGGCTATTCCAGCAGCCAGCTTCAGGATGGGGAGGCGACGGCGGTCGGCGATGTGCTCGGATCGCTGCGCGGCAGCTATGCCGAGGCCGGGTTCAACGCCATCGGCGACAAGCTGTCCGATGTGCTGACCTCCGCCGTCGACGGTCAGCTCATGACGGTCGCCAGCATGGCCGGGGCCAGCAATTCGATCAGCTGGAACGCCGACAGTTTCGAAGCGATCATGGGCGCTGCCGCCAGCAGCAACAATCCCGATCTCAAGGCGCAGATTTTCGACGCCGGCGTCCAGACCCTGCGCGAGGTGCGCGACACCAATAATGTCATCGGCGGCCTGACCGTGGTGGGCAAGGACGACACGCTGCGCCAGATGACCGACGGCCTCACCGCCATCATTGACAGCGACACGACCGGCGTCATGCGCGAACTCACTTATAACCAGCAGACCATGGATGGCTCCAGCTTTGCCGCTTATGCCAAGGAAATGCTGAATCAGGGCCGCGAAAAGGCACTGGGCCAGCAGATGGGTCGGCTACAGGTCGGGAACAACGCCACGGAAAATCCGGTCGATTATCTCGATCAGGTCGAAATCGTGTCCGGCACCGACCAGGAACGTCGCGCCAATGCCGGGGCGCTCGGCTATTTCGTGGGCGGCGTCTATGCCGCAACCACGGCACGGTCCGCCGATGTGGCCGAGCAGCGCGAGACCGTCACCGCTATCCTGAAATCCGCGCTTACTGTGGTGGACAAGGTCGCCTCGCTGGGCGGACCGACTGGCCGGGTCGTGGCTGGTGGCGCAGCGGTTGGAAAGGAATGGATGCAGATCGCGGTCAAGAACGCCATTGCCGATGAAGGCGCGGCCGCCGGCATCCGGCTGGAACGTGGCGCGCTGCCGGTCAATGACCGGACCGGCGAACTGGGCGTGGGTGACGCGGTCGCCAGCGCCTTTGAGGATCGGCTGGCGTCCGTCACCCGAACGGCGCAGCCCTGATCGGGCGGTCGGGCCTTGGCTGGATCGGGATGCTGGCGGCGATGACGGTCGGTGGGTGTGACGATGCGCCAAAGCCGGATCTGCCCCCCGTCCCGGCCCAGCTTGTCGCCAGCGATGAACTGCCTTTTGGCGATCGCATCAACGCAAAGCTGACCCGTGCCAGCAACACGGCGCGCGACCGGATGGAGCGGCGTTGGGGGCCGCTCGACGCGCGCGTCTATCTGTTGCCACGCGAGCAGGCGCAGGCTTTTCTGGCCGGGCTGTCCGCGCCGCCGTCGTCCGGCTGGACCGTCGAGAGCGCGCCCGAACGCCTACCGGACGGCAGCCTGCTGGCGGTCTATGTGCGGGACGGCCGGGTTCTGGCCTATCTGGTGCTGGATCAGGTGCAGGGCGCCCAGCTACCGGTGCAACGCCTGTATAACGAAGCGAAGGGCGGGCATTAGCCGCCGTGCCGCCGTATCGGATCTAAATCCGCCGGCAGCGTCAACGTAACCAGCAGGCCGGGCTTCGCATCGCCCAGGCTGATGTCGCCGTCGTGCAGCCGCGCCACCGCTGCGGCCAGGGATAGGCCCAACCCCGCGCCAGTGATATGGCGCGCGGCGTCCAGCCGCGCAAAGCGCCGCAGTGCCTCGACCCGCCGTTCCTCCGCAATACCCGGCCCATTGTCGGCGACGCGGACGCGGACCATCCCCGCTTCCCGCCGCGCCGACAGATGGATGCGATCCCCACCATATTTCAATGCATTGTCGATCAGGTTGGACAATACCTGCCCGATGATCTCGCGATGCGATCGGATGGCGAGCCCTGGCGCTGCATCCACCACTATCTCCACATTCCTCTCGTCGGCAAGCGCGCCATACATGTCCTGGAAATCGTGCAGCAGCGCGGCGACATCGACGGGCACGAAGCTGTCGCGGCCGATCCCGGCTTCGGCCCGGCTGATGAGGAGCGCCGCATCCAGCATCCGCATCAGCGCGTCGCTCTCCTCCAGCGCCCGCTCGACCGCGTCGATCGCGGCATCGTCGCGACTGTGGTTCAGCGCATTGTCCAGCACCGCGCGCAACCTGGTGAGCGGCGATCGCAGGTCATGCGCCAGCCCGTCCGTCACCAGCCGCAATTCGCCCACCAGCCCCGTGATGCGGTCCAGCATCGCATTGATTGCCTGGCCCAGCGCATCGAACATGTCGCCGCTGTCCGTCAGCGCGATCCGGCGAGTCATGTCGCCCGTGCCGACGGCCGCCGCTGTATCGATCACCGCGCGCAGACGTCGTTGGATGATCGCCGCCGACAGCCAGGCTGCGCCTGCCGCCAGTGGGATGGCGAGCAGCACCGCGCCCAGCAACGCGGCTTCCAGGAAGTCTGCGGCGCGCAGGTCATCCTCCACGACATGACCGACGAGCAGGCGGGTGCCGTCGGGGAAATGCGTGCTGACCATGCCGACCAGTTGAGGTTCGCGGCCGGGTCGATCGGCGCGGGCCAGTTCGCCCCTGCGCCAGTTTTCGGTCGGTCCGATCCCGTCCGGCCAGCGTTCCAGATTGCCCGCGACGCGGCGGCCATCGGGACTCATCAGCAGCAGCACCGCGCTTCCCTCCGGATCGGTCGCGATCCGGTGGCGCACGGTCGCCGCCGCCGCCGTCATGCCGGCCGCGGCGTAGGTTGCCGCGATATCATCCCGCAGGGCGACCGCGATTTCGCGATTGGCATGATCGACTGACCGGCTGGTAAACTGATGCACTGCCCAAAGCGCGAGCAGGACGCAGGCGATCTGCATCAGGAAAACCAGCCCGGCGAAGCGCCAGATGACCGAATGGCGCCAGCGCAACGGCGTCATGGCTCCTCGCTCAGCCGATAGCCCGCGCCCCGCACGGTATGGATCAGCGGCGCTTCGCCCTCTTCGTCGATCTTCCGCCGCAACCGGCTGATATGCACGTCGATGACATTGGTGCCGGGATCGAAATGATAGTCCCACACGCCTTCGAGCAGCATTGTCCGCGTCACCACCTGACCGCTGTGCCGCAACAGATAATCGAGCAGGCGGAACTCGCGCGGCTGAAGGTCGATGCTGCGTCGGCCACGCCTGACCCTGCGCGACAGCAGATCGACCTCCAGGTCGCCGCAGGACAGCAGGGTTTCAGGGGCCTGGCTCGCCATGGTCCGCCGCAAAATGATGCGCAGCCGGGCGAGCAGTTCGGCAAAGGCGAAGGGCTTGGTCAGATAATCGTCCGCCCCGCCAGTCAGTCCTTTCACCCGCTCGTCCGCACTCGCCAGCGCCGACAGGATGATGACCGGCGTGGCGATACCCGCGGCGCGCATCGCGGCAAGCACCGCCATGCCATCCATGGCCGGCAACATCCTGTCCAGGATGATGGCGTCATGGCTTGCATCGGTGGCCAGGAATAATCCGTCCCGCCCATTATCGGCCCGGTCGACGGTGAAGCCCTCTTCCTCAAGGCCCCTGGCGATATAGTCCGCCGTGGTGGCGTCATCCTCGATCAGCAGGATCTTGTAGCTCATGGATGTCATCGCCTTCTTCCGCTGCGGCTGCCGGTGGCCAGCTTGGCCATTCCGCGCCCGAGGGCAAGTCCCTCATGTGCCGCGCGACCCCCATCGCTCATGGCGTGCGGATCGCACCGACGCCATTCATCAGCGCCGCGCTGACCGCGATCGCATCCTCCCTGCGCAGATGGTCGCCGGGATGGGAAATGGTCACGGCGTTGGCCTGACGAAGCAGAGGACAAAGGCTGGCCGTGTCCCGCGCTGCCCGGACGCAGAGCACGGGTGTCCAACTCAACCGTCGCGCCGCCGTCACGGCATCTTCTTGTGGTTCGCCAAGCGACAGCAGGCCGGCGGGGGAAGCGCGCCACTGGCGGGTCAGACCCGGTCCGATCAACGCGACCAGAGCGATTCTACGGCGAAGACTGCCCGGCACATAAGGAAGGGAGGGCGCGATCACATCTGCGCCGAAGGACTCGCCGATCAGCAGCAGACGCGCGCCGGGATCAAGGGTCAGAGCGCGGCGCAGTCCCTGCACGATCATCGCGCCGGTTTCTTCGGGCGTGCGCCGGATACGGAAGAAATGCAGGCTGTTCCCGCTCACGACCTGCACGCCTCGTGCGGCAAGCTGGTCGGCAATCGCGCTGTCCATCCCCCAGCCCGGCCCCATGTCGCCCGACAGATAGAGCGCCACCAGATGCTGACCGACCGGTTTGCTCGCGTTTTTCACCCGTACGCGGACAAAATCAGCGCCGCCAATATAGCCGATATGCCATAGTGAAAGAAGAAGAGCGGCCGCCGCCGCCATCACCCCTGCAAATCTCGTCATCGAACCGCCGCGCGGTGCGCGTATCCTTGTGCGCTGGAAATGATCGGCCTGGCCATCCTGTTATCCGCCGATGCGGAGAGGCGGCACGACAGGGGGACGTGCCGCCTCTCACTCCTTTGGCCATGCAGGTGGCCGACCCCGCTTCTAGGGGCGGCGAGCCAACCGGCCCATGGGCGCATCATTACGATTTTGTCATGCGCGACAAACAGGGCGCGCGCCCACCGCTTCGTCGTCGGCTAAAGGACGGCTGGCAGCGCGCCGGGCGCTCAGGCAGCCTGCCCGTTCAGGCCTCTGCTGGGACCGGCGGCCGCAATGATCCGTTCGGCCATTTCATCGGCGACCAGGGCCGGAGAACGACTCTCGCGTCGAGCCTGCTCCAAAATCTCGGCGATCCTAGGACCGATCTGGCCGACACGCGTCAGAACGCTCGCCTGATCCTCGCCCAGATATTCGGCCGAAACGCTGATGATGCCGCCGGCGTTGACGACATAGTCGGGCGCATAGGCGATGCCCCGGCTCAGAAGCTGCTGGGCGATCTCCGGCGTTTCGAGCTGGTTGTTGGCCGCGCCGCAGACCAGCCGCGCCTTCATCGCCGCAACGCTGTGTGCGGTGAGCGCGCCGCCCAGCGCGCAGGGCGCGAAGATGTCGGCATCCGCCGCAGCAATGTCCGCCACATCCACGATGGTGGCGCCCAGCAATTCGCCCAGCGCCTCGCGCCGCCGCGGGTCGATGTCGGCGATTACCAGCCGCGCGCCGGCCTCGGCCAGGCGTCGGCACAATCCGGCGCCGACATTGCCCGTGCCCTGGACGGCAACGGTCAGGTCGGACAGTTCCGCACCCAGCGTCAGCCGGGCGGCGGTGCGCATCGCGTCGAACACGCCCGCCGCGGTCCAGGGCGACGGGTCGCCGCCAGCCTGGTCTTCCGACGGATCAAGCCCTGCGACATGGCGGGTCATGGTCGCCACTTCCTGCATGTCAGCGACGCTCGTGCCGACATCCTCGGCGGTGACATACAGGCCATTCAAGCCCTCGACCGCACGGCCGAAGGCGCGGAACAGCGCACCGCGATCAAACTCCCCTTCGGGATAGCGCAGCACTGCCTTGCCGCCGCCAAAGGGCAGGCCCGCCAGCGCATTTTTGTAGCTCATGCCCTCGGCCAGCCGGGCTGCATCCTCGAACGCCGCATCGGCATCGGGATAGCGCCAGAACCGACAACCGCCGGCCGCCGGACCAAGCGCCGTGGAATGAATTGCGATCACGCCGTCCAGCCCGGTTTCGGGGTCGAGCAGGCGCACCGACTGCATCGGCGGGTTCATGCGGGCAGGGCGAGCGACCATGATCTTCTCCTTTGAACTATCGTCAGGGCTTATGCAGGGTTTCGAATGAAGAATCTTGCCCGATATGGCTGGCCGCTTTCGCAAATTGGGATGATTTGTCCGCGATAATCGCATATCGAGGACATTATGATCGAACTTGACCATTTCGAGCGGAAGATCCTCCGCGAATTGCAGCGCGACGCCAGCCAGACCACGGCGCAGATCGCGGAGAAGGTAGGGCTGACGCCATCGCCTTGCTGGCGTCGCATAGACCGGCTTGAGCGGGAGGGATTGATCCGCAAGCGCGTCGCCATGCTCGACCGGCGAAAGATCGGCCTCAATGCGCAGATTTTCGCGCAAGTGAAACTCGACGCCCATGGTCGCGCCAATCTCGAAGACTTCAGCGCCGCCATTGGTGCTTTTCCCGAGGTTCTCGAAGCCTATGTCCTGATGGGCACGATGGATTTCATGCTGCGCATCGTCACGCGGGACATTGATGCCTATGAACGTTTTTTCTTCGAACGGCTCAGTAACTTGCCGGGTGTCCAGGAAATTCATTCCACCGTTGCCCTGTCCGAAATCAAATCGACCAACGAACTGCCGATATGATCACGCACCCACGCCGGCCTCAATAGCCCACGGCATAGCCCATGCGGCGCGGATCGGCGCCGCCCAGTCGGTCGCCGCCCGGCTCGGCCAGCACGCCTTGAATGCTGCCGATCGCATAAGGGCCGACCCGTTCCACCTTGTGCCCTATGGTCGCAAGGCTCGCGATGAGCGGATCGGGAAAGCGGCTTTCCATCTGCACGGTAATCGCGGCGCCGGGCTTGTAGAAACTGGGGCTGGCATGAAGCGCAAAGCGCGGCGCCTCGATAGCGGCCTGGATCGGCATGGCGCGGTCGATGATGTTGACCAGAAACTGGAACTCCGTTTGCCCGATCGTCTCGCCCCCCGGCGTGCCGCAGACCAGCTTGAGCCGGCCTTGGTCCAGCACGATGATGGGCCCATTGCCCAGCAATGCGCGCTTGCCCGGTGCGACCTTGTTCGGGTGGCCGTCATAGGGCGCGGTCGATCCGATCCGCAGCCCGTTGTTGCAGAGCAGGCCAGTGTCACCCATCACGACCGACGTGCCAAAGCCGCCGCCCACCGTTGTCGTGACGGCGATCGCATTGCCCTCCGCATCGACCACCGACAGGCTGGTCGTGTCGCCGCCCCGCGATAGTTCGTCGGCCATCGCCAGCAATGCCGGGCGCGGCTGCATGGCCAGTTGCGCGCCTTCCGGGAAAGCGATCGCCCGCGCCCGGTCGATCAGCGCGCGGCGCCGAGCGGCAAAATCCTTGGACAACAGCCGCGCCACCGGCACCTCCACGACGCGCGGGTCGCCGGCATAGCGATAGACGTCCGCCTTGGTGACCTTTATCGCCTCGATCAGCAAATGCGTCAGCGCCGGATCGTCGGCGGGCAGCGCGGCCAGATCCCATCCCTCGACGATGTTGAGCTGTTCGCACAGTTCCAGCCCCGTTCGCGACGTCAACGGACTGCAATGGACGTCGAGACCGCGATAGCGGGTCGACACCGGATCTTCCCAGAGCGGGCGATAGGCCGCCATGTCCGCCATCCGCAACCAGCCGCCATTGGCTTGCGAAAAGCGCGTCATCTCCTGCGCGACCGGCCCGGCGTAAAAATGATCATAGGCGGTTTGCAGCGCCCGGTCGCGATCGGCGCCCCCGGCCAGCGCGCGCGCTTCGGCATCGACCAGCGACTGGAAGGTGCGCGCCAGCGGCAGGTTGCGGAACAGCGCGCGGGGCTTCGGCGGCGCGCCACCGGGCAGGAAGATCGCCGCGCTGGTCGGATAGCGGGCAAGCACGGCCTGCTGGCGACGGATGAAGAAAGCGATCGAGGGGTCCAGGGGATGACCGTCGCGGGCATAGCCGATCGCCGGCTCCAGCAGGGTTGAAAGCGGCAGCCGCCCGAACCGCCGCGCCAGCGCGATCCAGCCGCCAAAGGCCCCCGGCACGGCGACAGCCTTGTGTCCGCTGTCCAGTTCCACCGGGTCGACCTGCGGATCGAGCAAGCCCGGCGCGCCGCCGGTGAAGGCCAGCGAATGCACCCTGCCAGTGTTGCGGTCGAGACAGGTGGCAAACCCGTTGCCCGCCGCGCTCGACGCCCAGGGTTCGACGACATTCATTACCGCCATGGCGGCCACGGCGGCATCCGCAGCACTGCCGCCCCGCATCAGCATCCGCGTCCCGGCCATGGCGGCAAGGGGATGGCCGGCGGCGACGCCGCCATGCGGCATCGGCACCTCTATTCGATGCGCGGGAACGATGGCGGCCCCGGTGCGCGGCGCGTCGGGCGCGCGTTCGCCCGACTGCCCCATCGCTGCGCCGGGCAGCGCCGCCAACGCCCCCGCGCCCAGCCCACCGCCGATCAGTGCGCGGCGGCTGAGCCAGGCGGCCGGATCGCCCTCTTTCATCAGAAACTCTTCTTGATGCTGGTGTACCAATAGCGCGCCTGTGGCTGATAAAGGCTCGACAAATAGCCGCTTGAAGCCAATGGCGGGTTCTTGTCGAATATGTTGCGCGCGCCGACCGTGATCGCCGTGCCCTTCATCATGCCCTGGTCGAACTTGTAGGTGGCATAAAGATTGACCGTGGTCTGGCCCTTCACCACGAAATTGTTGCCTTCGGCATCGAACACGCCATTCTGATAGACGTCGGATATGAACTGGGTGAAGGCGCCGATCCGCACTGGACCATAGTCCCAGGTCAAATTGCCCGAAATCCGCCAACGCGGCTGGCCATCGCGGTTGATTACGTCGCCGCCGCCCGACACGGGGACGGCCGCGTTGATCGTGCCGTCGGCCTGGCCATCGATCACCGCCTGCACGGCCGCCGGCGCATCGACCTGATATTTGATGAGGCGGGCGGCGTTGACGTTGAGGCCGAAGCTGCCGAACGAACCGGTGTTCACCCTATAATCGAGGTTGAAATCGATGCCGTCCACCTGGATCGGCAGCAGATTCTGGAATGGGGCGGTGACGTAGAGCAGTTCGCCCACCGGCGCGAGGCCGGTGCCCGCGACGAGGGCGATGTCGTCGGCGGTGGGATCACGCCGGACGACCGCCGGATTGCTGCTGCCCTGCACCCGCAGCAGATAGTCGAGATTGAGCGCATTCTGATAGTCGAGCAGCCCTACGACGCCCTTCTGCTTGATCCGCCAGCGATCGACGGTGAAGGTCACCTGGCCCAGGCCATCGGGCAGCGGTGGCTGGAACACAGCGCCGAAGTTCCAGCTGGTCGATTCTTCCGGCTTCAGATCGGGGTTGCCGCCCGAACGGCGCAGCACCGATACGCTGCGGGCGCATTCGGAGAAGCTGCCGATGCGGCCCGCGCGCAGGTCCGCTTCGCAAAGGATATATTCGGTGCCGCCGTTCACGCGGTCGAGCGTGGCGGTGTTCAGCACCTCCAGGTTCGGCGCGCGGAAACCCTGCGACCAGGAGCCGCGCAGGCGGAAGCCCTGCAACAAATCCCAGCTCGCCGCGATCTTGGGCTTGGCCACATCGCCGACGTCGCTGTAGCTTTCATAGCGGCCCGCCAGCTGTATGTCGAAGGAGCGGATCATCGGAATGCCCATTTCCGGGCTGACCAGCGGGACGGCGAGTTCGGCATAGGCCGACCAGACCTTGCGGCTGCCCGAAACATCCGGGCTGGGACTCGCGCCCATCAGGTCCGATCCATAGAAGATGCCGGTCACGGCGTCGGTATAGGTGGTATCGACGCCCTCTATGCCGCCCTGCCGTGGATCGCGGTCATCCTTGTAGGTTTCACGGCGGAATTCGACGCCGCTCGCGATGCCGATGCTGTTACCGCCCCACAGGCCAAGCAGATCGGCGTTGGAAATCTTGAGATCCCACAGGGCCAGCGTGGTCTTGTTGCGGCGGGTCGACTGGATGCGGAAGCTGTCGATGACCGCCTCGTCATTGGGGGTGCAATCCCCGACCGATGGCGTGTCGATGCAGCCGCCGTTGAAGGGATTATAGGCGTCGGGCGTGGTCTTGTTGATCGCCGCCTGCAACAGGGTGCTGGAGGTGCCGTCCATCCTGTCCTTGACCGTCGCCCAGGTGTAGAGCCCCGCCGATTCCCAGTTCCAGTTGCCAAAGTTGCCGCGCAAGCCGCCCAGGAAGCGATATTGATAGTTGGTGACGTTGACCGATTTCATGCCGGAATCGACATAGTTCATGCTGCGGATCGTGACCGGCAACCCCTCGTCGGGCACGCCGGTCAGCCCCGGCAGGCGGTTGGGATTGACTGAGCCGTCTGCCAGCAGCGTCGGGCCGAGCGGGTTCCAATAGGCGTCGGCCGCCACCGTGATCGGGATGTTGCCCAGCGATCCGCCGCTGCCGATATAGGCTTCGGTCTTGCCCCGATAGAATCCAAGTTCGCCGAAAAAGTCCAGATTGTCCGTCAGTTCATAGTTGATGAAGCTGAAGATGTTGATGCGCTTGACCGATGGCTGGGTCGTCAGGTCCGGGAAGGTCTGGTTGGCGTCATAGCGAAGGTTGGAATCGACATTGGCCATCTGGGTGGTGCCACTGGCGTCATCCCAGCACATGCCCGGCGTCGTCGCCGTCACCTGGCAGCCCGGATTGGTCGACGGCTGGATGTGGAACTGGCGCGAGGCGTTGGTCAGCGCCGCGCCATTGCTCGTGATGACGCCCGAACCGCTGGCCTGAAACGTGCCCCAGGGGGTGCTGGTCGATGTGCCGTTAAACGAAGCATTGCCTTCGAAAGCGGTGCCCACGACATAGGGGCGGCGATCCAGATTGGCGGTATAGTCCTGATCGCTGAGATAAAGTTTCGATTTTTGCGCATAGCCGCCATAGAGCGAGATATTGCCCCGACCGCCGCCGAAATTGAACCCGACCAGACCGTTGATCGTGAATTCGCGCAGGTTGGTCCCCTCCGCGCCGCCATATTGCGCGTCGAATGTCGCGCCCGTAAAGTTGGACTTGAGCACATTGTTGACCACGCCGGCCACCGCGTCCGAGCCATAGAGCGCGGCCGCGCCGTCGCGCAGCACCTCGACCCGCTCGATCGCGCCGACGGGGATGGTATTGGCGTTGAAGCCGAAGGTCGGCACGCCGCTGTCGACGACGCCGGTGATAGCCTGCGACGTCGGGTGAAGCACGGTGCGGCGGCCGTTGATGAGCAGCAGCGTATTGCCCTGGCCCAGGCCGCGCAGGCTGACCGTCGATACGTCGCCGCGCGCCGCATTGCCCGATCCGCCGCCCAGCACCTGTTCGTTGAAGGTCACGCCGCCCAGTTGCGGGATGGAGCGGAACAGGTCCGCGCCCGACACGGCGGCGACGGCATCGACCTGTTCCTGGCCGACCACGCTGACCGGCAGCGCGCCGGTGGTTTTCGCGCCCTTGATCTGGGTGCCCACGACGACGATTTCCGCGCCGCTGTCGATCGGCGCGTCGGCGGGCAAGGCGGCCATCGGCGCGTCGGACATGGCGCCGGGTATCTGCGCCTGCGCAAAGGCGACCGGACGCATCGCCGCCACCCCTGCGCCCTTGTCAGCGCTCAGGCGCCGGTCACGCAGCGTGATGATATCGTTGCGATCCGACGCGACGGTCAATTCGGTGCCGCGGATCATGCGCTTGAGCGCCTGACGGACGTCATAGCTGCCCGCCAGGCGCGGTGTGCGGCTGTTGCGCAGCTTGGCCGACGGGGCGATGATCTGAAGGCCGCTCTGCAATGCGAAGGAGGGCAGCGTATCGGTTGCGCGACCCTCCGGCAGGTCGAAGATGCGCTGTTGCGCCTGTGCGACGCCCGTGGAGAAGGCGAACGCGCTCACGCCGCCGGCCAGGATTATGGTCAAAGTCTTGATGCCGTTCATACCGCTGATTTCCCCCTGAATAGGACCATGCGCAGGGCGCACGGCCTTCCCGGCGCGTCAGCCGCGCCGCTTACCCATCGCAATAATTGGCTCTGTGCCGGCACCCACCGCCGGCGCTTCGATGCGCATTCGGTTCTCCCTTCCAAAGGAGTTCCTGGCATCCTCTCCGGTCCGCGCCGCCCCTTGGCGTTTCGCGGCCTCCATTTCGAAAGACAGTCGCCCGGCAAATATCCGCCATAGCACCGTCACATTTTTTTCATTCTGCCGTGCCGCGTTCCAAACTGCGGATTTCCGCTGCTCTTTCGTTGTGCCCAGAGACCGGATCGGGAAAGGAGCGGGCGATTAGGGACGGCAGGGCCATCTGGTTGGCGCGGCATATCTGCCCGCATGAACCCGCGCTACGCCGCTGGCTGACCGGCCGTATCCAGCACGGCTTCCTGATCGACGATGTCGTGCAGGAAGCCTACGCAAAGCTCGCCACCCTGCCGGCGGTCGACCATATCGAAAATCCGCGCGCCTATTTCTTCCGCACCGCGCTTTCCATCATCATCACTGAACTACGCCGCGCACCCGTCGTATCGATGGAATCCCTGTCAGAGGTGGAGCGACTGAGCATCCAGACCAATGAACCGACGCCAGACGTACAGGCGGAGGAGCGGGAGGAATATCGCCGGGTCGCCGACGCCATCGCCCAGTTGCCCGAAAAATGCCGACAGGTCTTCATCATGCGCAAGGTGCAGGGCCTCTCGCAACGGGAAACGGCCCAGGCGCTGGGCCTGTCGGAAAGCACGGTGGAAAAACATGTCGGGCGCGGCATTCGGCACCTGATTAATATTTTCGGACGTGGCGGAAAAATCGGGGCTGCCGCGTCTAACGTCGAACCTTCGGATACGGAGCCCTATGACAGGCCGGGAAAGCAGTGCGGAGATAGAGCAGCAGGCGGTCCAGTGGGCAGCCCGGCTTGACGCGGGCGCATTGGCCCCGGACGACTGTGCCCTGTTCGATCAATGGGTGTCGGCCGATCCGCGGCGGATGGGTGCTTATGCCATGGCCTGCGCGACGCTCGCGCGGGTGGCGCTTGCGCATGAGGATCGGCGGGTGGAGCAGCAGCC